>DAOTYG010000001.1:0-3796 GCA_034435155.1 Anaerolineae bacterium
GTCAAACGCGAGGGGTCTGTTTGACGGTTGACGTTTGACGCCTGGCATGTTCCTCCCGCAGGTTTTACTACCGGACATTTTCGCAAGTTTCATCACGAATGTGTAGTGTAACCTAACATCCAGAACAATCTGCGGATGGTGAGACAACTTGGGTTTCGAAAGAATTAGCTTTCCGAGGCCCGAACGCCTCAATTTTCATGCTTTGGACGCAATATCTGGGTCAACAGGAGTAAGATTTGACTCCAAGTCCCTGATGGCCCATTATGTCAATTGTTCACCATGTTAGGTTACACTACAGTTTCATCACGAATGACCCGAATCTGGCAAATCTCACGAATGTTTTTCATACCAATTCGTGCCATTCGTCCATTCGCATCATTCGTGATTGAAAAGTGTCCGGTAGTGAACTGCCGCCTTACTTCCGCTCGATGATCAAGGTGCCGCCCATGCCGCCGCCCACGCAGGCTGTGGCCAGGCCCAATTTGGCGTCGCGCCTGATCATCTCATACATCAACGTGACCGTGATGCGGGTGCCGGAGCAACCCACCGGGTGCCCCAGGGCGATGGCTCCGCCGTTGACGTTGACCTTGTTCCAGTCCCAGCCCAATTCCATGCCCACGGCCATAACCTGAGCTGCAAAGGCTTCGTTGATCTCGATGAGGTCAATATCCTCCAGCTTGAGGCCAGCCTTTTTCAGGGCCTTGGGGACCGAGTAGGCCGGGCCTAAGCCCATGATCTCCGGCGGGAGCGCGGCATAGGCATAAGCGCGGATGTAGGCCATCGGCTTGAGGCCCAGTTCCTGGGCCTTGTCCGCCGTCATCACTACCACTGCCGCTGCGCCATCTGAGATGGGGCAGGCATTGGCCGGGGTCACCACTCCGTCTTTCTTAAAGACCGTGGGGTATAAAGCCGCCTTCTGGACGTTCAGGGTGGGGTTGATGCACTCGTCCTGGGTGATCTCCTCGCGGGCCACCTCCTGACCGGCCACCTTTTTGACCACCGGCACCGGCACGATCTCGTCGCGGAACTTGCCCATGCGAGTGGCCATGAAGGCCTTCTTGTGGCTCTGCTCCGCGTACCTGTCCAGTTGCTCGCGGGTGAGACCATAGAGCATGGCCACGTTCTCAGCAGTGTAACCCATGATCATGTCACAGATCGGGTCGGTCAGGCCCTCCCACAGGGAATCAATGAACGTGGTGTGGCGTAGCTTGAGGCCCCACCGGGCACCGCGTACCACGTAAGGGGCAGTGCTCATGCTCTCTGTACCACCGCACAGGAACACCTCGCCGTCGCCGGCCTGGATGGCCTGGTAGGCGCTGGTGATGGACATCATGCCACTCACGCAGTTGCGCTGGCAGGTCCAGCCGGGGACGTTCACCGGGATGCCGGCCATGAGCGCGGCCACCCGGCTGATGTTGGCCGCATCACTCTGCTGACCGATGCAGCCCAGGATCACGTCGTCTATGATCTGGGGGTTGATCCCGGCCCGCTCCACAGCAGCCCGGAAGACGATGGCCGCCAGCTCCTGGGCAGTAATGTCACGCATACCGCCGCCGTGGCTGCCAATGGGCGTCCGCGCGCCCGACACGATGACCACTTCTTTCATATGCTACCTCCTCGTATAATATGTGCTCGCGCGGGGTCTGCGACCCCGTGCCCGGCGGCGGGTGACCCAGTCCGGCCTGGGCCGGGCACACCCGCCGCGAGCATGAACATCGCATATCTCCTTGACTAATTTGCGAATACCCGAAACTACTACCTACCCTCCCGCAGGTTTGGGTGCAATGACCAGACCAGACGCCGCAGGCGTGCCCAGGTCCGGCTGCATCGGTTGCCAGCCCCTTTCTAACCTGCGGGAGGGGTCAGGGTAGGCAGTTACGAATGAACAAGCCCCCGAACAGGGGAACCAGGCGCGGGGGTTATATGCGTAAAATTTCACAATCTGGCCCTCGTATTGTACCAGACCAGGTGAGGAATGTCAATTTTGTGAATTTTGTCACTAATCTGTCCGACGTTACCCCGTTGCGATTCCTTGACATCCGTGCGTAAATTAAACGCACCAGGGCACCGCCCCCACCGCCCCGCTTCGCGTCTCTTCGGGAGGGGAAAGACTGCCTTATAGGGGGTTTTTGCGGCGGCGAAGCCGCCGCAAAAACCCCCAGAAAGGCTTTTTTCCCCTTGTTCCCTCCCTAACACGAGTTATGCACGGATGTCAGGATTCCTTGTTGCACCGTGACGAAAAAGATGGTAGACTAGACGAGGCAGGACGTGACCGGGGGCGCGCCAGGACCGGCGCAAATAGCAACCTGTAACCACTCCCCATCTGCGGCGTATAGCCAGGCGAGGAGAGCATGATGGAACCAGCATGTGGGGAACGCTGGCGGTCTGAATCTCAGCGCAGTTCGATCCCCGATGAGCAGGCAGCCCGCGAGCATAGTTGGGTCCTGGCGGCTCAGCAGGGTGACCGGGCGGCCTTTGGTCGGCTGGTGGAAGCGTATCAGGTGCCGGTCTATAACCTGGCCTATCGCATGTTGGGACACCGGCAGGAGGCCGAAGATGCTGCCCAGGAGACGTTCCTGCGCGCATATGCCAACCTGACCTCTTATAACCCGCAGCGGCGATTCTCCAATTGGCTCTTTGCCATCGCCAGCCATCACTGCATTGACCGTCTGCGCCGGCTACGCGGGCAGGTCGTTTCCCTGGACAAAGATCCATCTCTGGCCGGAGAGCTGATAGACCGTGAGCCGCTGCCGGAGGTGGCTGCCCTGACGCGCGAGGAGGAACGCCTTGTCCAATGGCTATTGTCCCGGTTGCCGGCGGACTATCGTCTGGTGATCACGCTGTTTTACTGGTATGACCTGTCCTGTCGGGAGATTGGCGAAGTGGCCGGCATCTCCGAGGGGGCCGTGAAGGTGCGACTCCACCGGGGGCGACGGATGTTGGCGGAACTGCTCCGCGCGAGCGAAGGCCGGGCCATGGTTTCTCCGCCCAGCCCGGCCCCTAGAAACGCTAGAAAGGAGGGCCAGGAACATGCGTTGTCGAGATGCTGAGCTTGTGTTGGCCCTCTATTTGGACGAACGATGCGGCGGCCCGTTGCCAGCGGATGTGGATGCCCATCTGGCTGCCTGCCCAGCCTGCCATGACGAGTGGATGACCCTGCGCCGCGTGGAGACCCTCTTCGCCCGGGTGCCACTGGCGGAACCGGCTCCCGGATTTGCAGCCACGGTGTTGGCGCACCTCGATTCGGCGGGATTGACGCTGGCGCCGGCCGGGGCGCGGCGCCAGCGCCGGCTGACCCGGTGCCGACTGCTGGGCGGCGGACTGGTCCTGGCCCTGGGTCTGGTACTGCTGGCTGCGATGGCGAGTGCCTTGATCGTCTGGGGTCTGGCAGCTTATGCCTTGAGCATCCTGGTGCCGGCTTGCCTCCAGGACCCCGGCTTGATCAATACCGTTCAGAACCTGCTTGGTCAGATCGAGTTTTGGAGCACAACCTTGTTCGGGGCATTGCAGGCCGTTATGGGAGCTATAATGCCGTTGTTGGCAACTGGCACGGTGATTTTCATCTTGATGAGCGGACTGGCCTATGCCCTGACGTTATCATGGGGTTGGCTCATCGGCCGGGTATGGGGGCTGGGCGAACGACGGGTTGCAGGATGCAGATCGTAGATCACATAGTGGAAGAGTAACTGCCTACCCTGAACCCTCCCGCAGGTTAGAAAGGGGCTGGCAACCGATGCAGCCGATCATCTGGGCGCGTCTGCGGCGTCTGGCCTGGTCATTGCGCCCAAACCTGCGG
>DAOTYG010000002.1:0-3811 GCA_034435155.1 Anaerolineae bacterium
CCCAAGAGAAAACCCTGGAGAGAACAGGACCTCTCTCCGGATGGGCAAGGGGTTTTCGCCGGTGAGGCCATGCTCTGGCCTGCAGGGCTGCCCCCTGGGCCCTTCTTGCCCTATGTTGGCTCCTTCCCCTCTACCTCTGCCCACTTTCTCAGCACTCTCCTTGCGGCCGGGGGAGAGGGGGGATTGAGGAGGGGGTTTTGCGGCGGGCGGCGAAGCCGCCCGCCGCAAAACCCCACTTCCCACCCCCTCCCCTCGCCCGCCGTTCCAGGCGAGCGGGAGAGGGGAGGGGGCAGGGGAAGGGGTGAGGATTTTAACGCCCCAGGAAATTGAACCATCCCTTTACAGGATATGATTGCTCTCCAGGCCGCTTGTCCCGCTCGCTCCAGGGCGAAAAATCCTGTCAATCTTGTCAATCCTGTCTGATCTGGCGACCAGGGTGAGCAGTTACGGCTTTAATACGGTCAACGTGCCCACGGTTACCCGGACGCCGCCGGGCGGTACAGTGGCCCCGGTGGCCTTGTCGTACATATTCACGACCAGGCGATAGTCGCCCGGCGGCGCGCCCGCCCAGATGACGATGCGGTAGGTGTCGGGGATCACCTCGCCCACCCCCCAGTCGCTGGTCAGATACGTGCCCCCAACTGGCTCAAAGTCCTCTTGCCCCCAGAGCACCCCATCCGGCCCCAGGACCTGGGCCGACACGGTGTACGAGGTGTCAATCGGGGCCAGACACCGCCAGTATAGGGTTAGATACAGGTCTTCATCCGCGTTCGGGCCGATGTGCAGCGGTTCCGGGTGCACGTCATACCCGCTGAGGGCGATCCGGTCGTCCAGCCGCACCTCGGCCGGGTGCGCTGGCGCGGCCTGGTGGGGATACGGGATTTTGACCCGGCCCAGAGGTATGTCAGCGACGCCGGTGGCATCCAGCAACCGGCGGCCGGTCAACCCATCATAGAGCGACAGGCATAGCTCATAGGCCCCCGGCTCCAGGTTGGCCGGGACCGACAAGGCATAGTGGCGCGTGACCAGTTGATCGGCTGGCCATTGGGTGGTGGGCGGCAGATCGAGCACGGGCAGGAAATCACGTTGGGCATGGATCTTTCCCCGGCCGTCGCGGAGGGTCAGGGCCACGCTGTAATCGTCTCGGATGACCCCTCTGGCCCGCCAGCCCAGGGTCACAGCCAGGGACTGGCCGGGTTGGACTGGCGAGGTGGCCCCTGCCTGCGCCCACGGCCCCAGGTCAAACCCGGCCAGGGTGATCTGGCCGGTCTCGTCGCCCAGCACGATGTCCCGGGGCTGTTGGAATGACGGCTCGACCGGCCAGGCGGCCGGGCGCGTCACGGTCTGGGTGGTCAGCGGCACGAGGCCCAGGGGCGTACCAGCCGGGGTGAGCACGGCCAGCAGGAGCCGATACTCGCCGGGCGGGGCCTGGGGCGGCAATGCCACCGTCCAGGGGTCTGGGACGATCTCTCCCACCTCCCAGGTGGTGAACGGGGCCGTGCCGTGTACCGGGGGACCCTCTCGGTAGCCATAGACTGTCTCGCTTCCCTGCCAGCCCACGGCCACGCGGAGGGTTTCCGTGATGGGACCACGCGCCTGCCAATAGAGGGTGAGGTTAGTCTCGCTTTCCAGGCGATAGCCCACCAGGCGCAGAGCCGGGCCAAAATCAGCGACCAGGGGCTGCACGGGAGAGGCCGGCGTGGCGAGGAGGGCGGGGAGGGAAAAGAGGGTCACGATCAGCGCGGCCGGCACAACCAGGGCGATCAGGCCGCGCCAGCGGGCGATTCCCAGGCCCAGCCCGGCCAACGCCACCACGGCCAGGAGGGAAATGACGTTGCCGACCTGCCTTATGGGTGTATCGGCCTGGCGCAGGGCAAGTTGATGCTCGCCGGCCGGCACATCCACAGCCACCAGCCCCAATGGTCCCACCGGTCGCACCGCGACTGGCTGGCCGTCCACCGTCGCCTGCTGGGTGGGATAATAGAAGGCGTGCAGAACCAGCGGGCCGGCCACCTCCCCCCTGGTCGTCAACTGCCAGGTGAACGGCGTATGCTCCACCACCTGCACCGTCGGCGGTGAGGCGGCCGGGTCAATGCCGCGTTCGGCAGCGGACAACGGTTGACGTGGGATCGCGCCCGGCTGACGTTGAACCCAACTGGGCACGTATTCAGAAGAGATGCTGGTCCCCATGTGGCCGGACAGGAACTCCTGGCGGTGTGCCCCGGCCACCTCCAGTTCAGCCTCGGTCAAGTGCCAGTGCCCGGCGGGCAACTCGGCGGTTGCTGACCAGATCAAGACCAGGGCGATGGCTGCGGCGAACAGTCCCGCAACCCCTTTCCGCCCCGCAAACGGGTGACACACCAGGGCGCCGATGAGCGGGGCCACACACAGGCCCACGCCGGCCAGGAGACGCCAGGGCCAGATATGCGAGACCAGGCCCATGGCATTCCACAGGGGCCGGGCCAGGTCAGTCATGAGCCACAATTGCCCGCCGGCCAGTCCAGCCAGGGTGACCAGGAGACCCCGAGGGGCGCGCGTAAGCCAGGGCAGGGTCATCAACCCGGCCGACGCCAGCAGCAACGGCAACAGACCCAGGTTCTTCTGGGCATAATCATAGACTGGCCCGGTTTGCACCAGCCTGGCCAGCGGCACGAGCATCGTGCGCGGATCGAACTCCTGACTGGTCAGGCGTTCTGCCGACACCAGGGGCAGTTCGACCCAGGCCGGAAGCCAGTAGAAAGCTGTCAGGGCCAGAGAGAGTAGCCCGGCCAGGACCAGCAACCAGAAGGCCCCCCACCGGTCCGAAAAAACGGACAGCTTCAGCCGATGGAGAGTCGTGCTCCTGGGCGGGCTCGCGCCAGCGAGCGACTTTTTCCATCTGCTGAGCCTCTCCTGGGAGCGCGCATCTCTCACCAGGAGCGCCAGGCCATAGCCCACCAGTGCCGGCGCGAACAGCAGGGCGGCGATATTGTGGGCCAATAACAGGGCCGCCCAGATCAGTCCGGCGACCGGCACATAGGCCAGGCGTCGTTCCGCGCCCAGCCGGCCCACCGCCCATGCTGCCAGGGGCGCGATGGCCAGCGCCAGGGCTTCCGCCAGCGCCCCACGCTCGTACAGGTTGACCAGAAAGTACGGGAAATAGACATAGGCGACGGCCGCGACCACTGGTGCCGCGACCAGCTCCCGTCCAAATAACTCTCGCGCCCAGGCATACATCGCCACCGCTGCCAGCAACACCGCCACGGCCCAGACAGCCTTGAGGCTGGGGATGAGGCCCAGGCCCAGGAGGTGAAACACCTCGGCCAGGTAATAGGTGAGGGGGGCATAGAAGTTAAAGACGGCATCGCCGTAGCCATAGCCAAAGTTCGGCGCCCAGCGGGGCACTGGCGAGCCGGCCTGGATCACCCGGTGGAACTCGGCCAGGCGAAAGGCGTGCACGTAAGCATCCATGGCGCGGATCAGGCCGGGGCGCAACAAAGGAGCCAGAGCCGGCAGAGTGACCAGCACCACCCAGAACGTTCCCGACCAGCGCCGGGATAGGCGGTTCACGATCGTGTTCACGGGGTCTAACTCTTGCGGGCTTGACTGCCCACCCTCCCGCCGGTTAGGGCACAATCGCCAGGTCAAAGCAGCCTCCCCCAAGCGTCTGGCTCGACCAGAACCACTTTCTAATTGCGAGACAAACAGGGATGGTTCAAAATTGGTTGACACTTTTGTGACCTAAGGCCTTAATTGCCCCTCACCCCCCTTTGTCCCCCCTCTCCCCTGGCCTTGCGGCCAGGGGAGAGGGGGGATAAGGAAGGGGTTTTGC
>DAOTYG010000003.1:0-1602 GCA_034435155.1 Anaerolineae bacterium
GACGAGTTGTAGGGCAACTGCTCGCAGTTGCCCTACATTGTGGCCGGTCGTGCGGCGTCGGGCGTGGTCTGAAGACCGGCCCGAGCCAGCGGATGCAAAAATATGACGGGCACCCATTTGTAACTGCTCAGGCGGTGACATAGGGGCCAGGTGCACCTGGCCCGTACACTTTGGGGTCTGCGGCCAGTGGTTGGCCTGCGCCGGCTCTTCTGGTGTTGCACGTATAGAGAGTGTCGGCGCAGGCCAACACCTGGCACGAAGCGCCCAGGTGGGCGATTTCAATCAGCCTGAAAGTTCCGCAAATTTTGAGTGAGGTCTGGACAATATGGAAACAACCATTTACCTGGCACCCGAATTCTTTACCGACCGGGAAAAGCTCCTGGTGGACGCGCCTCCACTTTCGGCCTCAGCTTTCCGCTTTGAAAGCGGTGTGTGCGGAGTACGGCTCGCAAACGAGTTGGGCGGGCTGGTCCTGTTGCCTTTCCAGGGGCAGCAGATCTGGTCTGCTGAGATGGGCGGCCGCAATCTGACGATGAAGTCCATGTTTACCTCCCCCCGTCCCACCCGGGTCTATCTGGAAACCTATGGCGGTTTCTTTCTCCACTGCGGAGCGACGGCTATGGGAGTGCCGTCTAAAGAAGATACTCACCCGCTGCATGGCGAGCTTCCCAATGCCCCCTATCAGAGTGCCTGGCTGGTGGTGGGGGAAGATGTCCATGGCCTGTACCTGGGACTGAGCGGCGAGTATCAGCACACGGTGGCCTTCAACCACAACTACATCGCCAGACCATTGGTTAAGCTCTATGCCGGCTCCGCGCTCTTCCGGGTCGAGTTAACCGTCACCAATCTCAAGCACTCGGAAATGGAGTTGATGTACCTGGCGCATGCCAATTTCAGGCCGGTTGACAATGGTCGCCTTATATATAGCGCGCTTTGTGACCCGCAACATGTGCGGGTGCGCCGGAGCATCCCCTCTCACATCCGTCCGCCCGCCGGTTACCTGGAGTTCCTGGAAGAACTGGCGCTGCGCCCGGAAAAGCATCATCTCCTCAGCCCGGAGTTGCGTTTTGACCCGGAAGTGGTATTCTTTATTGACTATCTTGCCGATGAGGAAGGCTGGGCGCACAGCATGCAGCTCCACCCTGACGGCAGCGCCGATTACATCGCTCACCGTCCAGATCAGTTGGATAAAGGTATCCGCTGGATCTCGCGCACAGCCGACCAGGACGCACTGGGGATCGTCCTGCCCGCTACCGCCGAGCCGGAAGGATATCTGGCAGAGAAAGCGAAGGGCAATCTCAAAATCATCCCCCCTCTTGGAGAGTTCCGTTGCGAGATGGTAATGGGTGTGCTCACCCCTCAAGAAGCAGAGCAGATGGCAGCAAAGATCGCAGGCATTGTGAACAAGCTCTAAGTTGAAGGAGTATACTGACATGGCAAACGTGAAAGGGATGAAAGTGAATCCACCACAAAACCGTTTGATCGGTGAGATGCCGAAAATCGGCATCCGCCCCACCATTGACGGGCGTCTGGGTGGGGTAAGGGAGTCGCTGGAGGGTCAAACGATGGCACTGGCCCAGGCTGTGGCACGGTTCCTTACAG
>DAOTYG010000004.1:0-8692 GCA_034435155.1 Anaerolineae bacterium
GACCGCCGACGAGCAAGAGACTGACGTGTCACCGCTCGCGGCGGGTGTGTCACGCTCGCGGCGGGTGTGTCACGCTCGCGGCGGGTGTGTCACCCGCCGCCGTGGGTCGGGGGGCACAGACCCCCGACGAGCCAGGGTCCCCACCCGCCGCCAGGGGTCGGGGGTCACAGACCCCCGACGAGCGTCACAGACCCCCGACGAGCAAGAGACTGACGTGTCACCGCTCGCGGCGGGTGTGTCACCCGCCGCCGTGGGTCGGGGGTCACAGACCCCCGACGAGCCAGGGTCCCCACCCGCCGCCAGGGGTCGGGGGTCACAGACCCCCGACGAGCAAGCGGGCACAGACCCCCGACGAGCAAGGGTCGGGGGTCACAGACCCCCGACGAGCAAGGGTGGGTCGGGGGTCACAGACCCCCGACGAGCAAGGGGTCACAGACCCCCGACGAGCAAGGGTGGGTCGGGGGTCACAGACCCCCGACGAGCAGGACGAGCAAGGGGCACAGACCCCCGACGAGCAGCGGTCCCAGACCCCGCGTGAGCACATATTTACGGGCAGGGTTCTTTAGCGGGATTCCGGTTTGGGCAACAGGGGGATGAGCCAGGCCAGGAAGGCATCCTGACTGCGGGTTTGCAGGAAAATGCGCCCCGGGCCGGTCAGCTCCACCACCAGCCCCTCGCCACTGAAGAGGGTGCTCTTGACCCCGCCGATGCGTTGGACGCTAAAGCCGATACCCTCGGTGAAAGCCACCAGGTGGCCGGTATCCACGATGTACTTTTCGCCGGCGGCCAGCTCTTTCTCATGGATGGCCCCGTAGCTGGAAAAGAGGACATTGCCAGTGCCGGAACAACGCAGCATGATCAGGCCCTCACTGGCAAAGAAGGTTTTAGCCCCACCCCACGTCGTATCCACGTTGATGGTCTCATCGGACGCCAGGTAGGCGCCGCTCTGGACCATGAAGGATTCGTTCTGGAGCCGACGGGCGACGATATCACCGGGGAGGGCTGGAGCCAGGGTGATCTCGCCGCCGGTAGCCGGGGCGCGGAAGGTGTTCATGAAAAAGCTCTCACGGCCCAACACGGATCGGGCCAGGGACTTGAGCAGACCACCAGCCGCCTTGGTCTCCAGGGTCACTCCGGCCGACATGCTGACCATGGCCCCGCCTTCGGCGCGGATGGTCTCATTGGGGGCCAGCCTGACCAGGGCCAGGGAGTATGAAGGACGGTACAGGATCTCGGTTTGCATGGTTTTGTTTCCCCTTTCTTGTTTGTGTACCCCCATTGGGGGCTGTAAACCGCTGGTTGATTCCCTTAATCATGAAGCGGAAGGTCGGGCGGCAGCTCTGACCACCGGATTACGCAATAGGCCGAGGCCCTCGATCTCTATCTCCACGGTCGCGTCCACGACCAGGGGGCCAACGCCGGCCGGCGTCCCGGTGAGGACCACATCGCCTGGCTCCAGGGTCATGATATGGGAGATAAAGCTGATCAACTCGCCGACACTATAGACCATGAGGCTGGTCCGAGCATCCTGCCGCACCTGACCGGCGACCCGGGTGACGATGCGCAGGTCGGCCGGGTCCAGGTCCGTCTCGATCCATGGCCCCAGGGGGCAGAAGGTATCGTAACCTTTGGCCCGGCTCCAGGGGCCGCCGCGCTGTTGCAGGTCACGAGCGGTCACGTCATTGCCGCAGGTGTAGCCCAGGATAGCGTGCATGGCCTCTGGGGGTGCGCTGGCCTGGCAACGCCGGCCGATGACGGCGGCGAGTTCACCTTCATAGTCCACTCGCGCACTGGCGGCCGGCCAGACGATGGCCTGTTCCGGGCCGATGATGGCGCTGGGCGGCTTGAGGAAGATGATCGGCTCCTCCGGCACCACGTTGCCCAACTCGGCGGCATGGGCGGCATAGTTGCGCCCCACCGCCACGATCTTGGTGGGCTGACAGGGAGCCAGGAGAGCCACGCTGTCCAGCGGGTACAAGGGCGGGCCGGGAGCCGCATCCTCGTAGGGAGAAACCACCAGGGCGTGAACAACGTCGCCCACCAGGACGCCCCAGTCTACATGGTCATGATAGCGGTAGCGGATGATGCGCATGGGCTCCCCTTCAACCAGCCTTGACCACGGCCAGCACCGTTGGCTCACCTTCCAGCCTGATCTCCTCGCGGTAGCCGGTATCTGGCAGACCGGGCCGCAGTTCCAGGGACAGGGTCTCGGCCCGGATGTAGTCACCCTGGGCTGCCACCACCTGGGCCAGCGTCTCGCCCCCCTGGTAGTGGGTCACGATGCGGTCGGCGATGTCAAAGCCGGCCGACTTGCGCATCCCCTGGATGGCGCGCACCAGATCGCGGGCCAGGCCCTCCAGCCGCAATGCCTCGGTGATGGTGGTATCCACACCCACGGTCAGGTCGCCCTCGACGGCGATGGCGTAGCCGGGCCGCTGGACAGTGCTGACCTCGATCTCGTCTGGCTCCAGGGTCACGGTCTCGCCGGCCGCGTCCAACTCCACCGGCAGGCCGGCCTGGACGCGCCGGGCCACGGTCGCCGGGTCGAGAGCCGCCAGCGCGGCGCGGATGGCCGGCATCTGCCGGCCATACTTTGGTCCCAGCCGGGGCAGGACCGGCCGCACGGTGTAGCTGACCAGGTCATCCAGGCCGCTGGCGAAGCGCAACTCCTTGACGTTCAGTTCGTCCTGCACCACGTCGGCCAGGCGTTGCAATGCCGCACGGTCGGCCTCGTTTCTGGCATAGACCACGGCCGCGGCCAACGGCTGGCGCAGTTTGATGCCGGCCGCATTCCGGGCGGCGTGCCCGGCCGAGGCGGCCTGCATCGCCAGGGCGATGGCGCGTTCCAGGTCCGCGTCCACCAGGGATTCGTCCGGCGTGGGCCAGTCGTGGTGATGGACGCTGACTGGGGCGGTCTCATCCACGCTGCGCACCAGGTTTTGATAGATGGCCTCGGTGAGGAACGGGATGAACGGGGCCAACAGCTTGACCAGGGTGACCAATACCTGGTACAGGGTGGCGTAGGCGGCCAGCTTGTCGGCGTCGCTCTCTGATTTCCAGAAGCGGCGGCGGCTGCGGCGCACATACCAGTTGCTCAGGTCGTCCACGAACTGCTCGGCGTGCTGGGTGGCGGCATAGGGGTTCAGGTCTTCCAGGCTGGTCGTCACGTCGCGCACCAGGGTTTGCAGGCGGGACAGGATCCAACGGTCCAGGTCGGTTCGTTCGACTGTCTTGCCTTTCATCGTCGCCGGCGTCCAGCCATCCAGCCGGGCATAGGTGACAAAGAACGAGTAGACGTTCCACAGGGGCAGGATGAAGCGGCGGCGGGTCTCGTCGGCCCGGCCGTAGCCGAAGAGCAGGTTGTGCTCCTCCTTGTGCGAACAAAACAGCCAGCGCATCACATCCACGCCCATCTTTTCTGCCGCGTCGTCGAACCAGATGGCGTTCCCCCAGCTCTTGTGCATCTGGCGGCCGTCTTCGGCCAGGAGCAGGGCGTAGGTGAAGACGTTGCGGAACGGCGCGCGCCCGGTAAGGACCACGCTCATGGTGAGCAGGCTGTAGAACCAGTTGCGGAACTGGAGGATAAACGTCTCGGAGATCAGGTCGGCCGGGAACCACTTTTCCCAGTAGGCCCGGTCGCTATTGTAGCGAATGGTGCTCAGGGCCACGATGCCGGCATCGAGCCAGGGATTGCCCACATCGGCGATGCGGCTGACCAGCCGGCCGCATTGAGGGCAGCGCAGCTTCACCGCGTCCACGTAGGGCCGGTGCGGGGTATGCCCCTCGAAGACCGCCCAGCCCTCCACGGCGCGCTCGCGCAACTCCTCTTTGCTCCCCACCACGTCGAACCAGCCACATTCGCAGGCCCAGATGGGCAGGGCCAGGCCCCAATAGCGCTTCTTGGAGATCATCCAGTCGTGCATGTTGCGCAGCCAGTCCAGCTCGCGCTCCAGACCAAAGGCCGGCACCCAGCGGATGTCCTTGACCACCTCCATGATCTGGTAACGCAGGTTGGCCGCCTTTTCTTCGGCGGTCAATTCTTCCAGGGGCCGGGCGAACTTCTGGCCCATGTGGATGAACCATTCGTCCACCAGGCGGAAGACCAGCTCCGTCTCGCAACGCCAGCAGACCGGGTAGCGGTGGGTATAGTCGGAAACGTCGTACAGGAGGCCCTTCTGGCTCAGGTCAGCAAAGATCGGCCCGGCCACGTCGCCCACGTCTCGGCCGGTGAGCCAGTCGTAGCCGGCCAGGAAGACGCCAGCCTCATCCAGGGGCGCCAGGGCCGGCAATCCCAATTCCTTGCCCAGGGCAAAGTCCTCAGCCCCACAGCCTGGGGCGATGTGGACGATGCCGGTGCCCTCTTCTTCGCTGACCTCATCCCACAGGATGACCCGATGGGCGGCTGCCGCGCCAGAGGATTGCTGGATCGGCAGCTCATCGAAGGGGCCATCATAGGTCCAGCCTTCCAGGGCGCGGCCGGGCAGTTCCTCCAGCACCTGATAGGGGCCTTTCAGGGTCGTCAGCGTGCCCCGTGACAGGTAGAGCACCTGGTCACCCTGGCGCACCTTCACGTAAGGCAGGTCGGGGTGGACGGCCGCCGCCACGTTGGAGGTGAGGGTCCAGGGCGTGGTGGTCCAGATCAGCAGGGATTCACCGGGCCGGCCGCGCAGCGGGAAGCGCAGGGTCACAGCCGGATGGGTCAGTTCCCGGTAGCCGTCGGTGACGATCTCGTGCTGGGAGATGCCGGTGCCGCAGCGGGGACACCAGGGCATCACATCGGTCCCCTTGTAGATCCAGCCGCGCTCGTGACAACTCTTGAGCATGGCCCAGATGGTATAGTTGTTCTCGTCGGCGAAGGTAAAGTAGGAACCGCCGAGTTCCGGCATCCCCAGGTGACCGACGATGTATTCCACGGTGTTGGTCACCGGGCCAGCCGGGCCGTTCACGGTGATGATCTGTTGGGGGTCTTCCACCAGCCTGTCGGCCAGAAACCGCAAAAAGTCCGGGTCGTTCCAGTCCATCCAGTATCCTAAGCGGATGGACTGCTCGGTCTGGATGGCTGAGTAGCGCAAGACGCGCTCCTTGCAGCGCAACACGAACTGGGCCAAGCCGTAGGCTTCGATGTCGCGCTTGGATTTGAAACCCATCTCTTTTTCGACCTCGACCTCCACCCAGAGACCCTGGCAGTCGAAGCCATTCTGGTAGCGGGTATCATAGCCCTGCATGGCCTTGAAGCGGTGGAAGAGGTCTTTATAGGTGCGACCCCAGGCGTGGTGGACGCCCATGGGGTTGTTGGCGGTGATGGGGCCGTCAATGAACGACCAGGTTTTGTGGCCGGTGTTCAACGCCCGGCGGGTCTCAAACGCCCGGACTCGATCCCAGAACGCCAGGATGTCGCGTTCCAGGGCCGGGAAATCAACTTTGCTGGGGACTTGTTGATACATGCTTCACCTCTCATCGGGATAGCATTCGGATCGCGAAACGCGAAGGGTGCGAAAGCACGAAACCGTTATGGCCCCGTGCGAAACATCCGATGCTCTATCCCAATGACGTGAGCGCGCGCTGGCGCACTCATGGGTATCACCCCCCTTCCACTACGGTTTATCAGTCTCTCTAGCAGTCTCGGTAGATGGAAATTTGTGCTCCTCGACGGTCTGCGACCGCCGAGCGCGAAGCGGCGGGTCACACAGTCAGTCCTGGCAGACCCGCTTTGAGCAACTTTTTTCCATCTCTGAGTCTGTCGGAGAGGGCCATACCACTCCCAATATGTAGGGCCGGTTTCCATACCTGCCATAGATGGCGGGTAAGCAACCCGCCCTACGGGGTTCTCCGACAGGCTGCCAGGCAAAAGCCTCCACCACTGTTCGTGGGACCCTATCCCACTGCCCCCAACCACACGTCCAGCGCTTCCTCCACCGCCTGGCCCACCAGGGCCACGAAAGGCTCCGTATCCCCGGCGTGGGCCTGGTCCAACGCCTGGTAGTAGGCCAGCCGGTGCTCCTGGCGGATAATGGCCGGCGGGTAGCCGGCCCGCAGCAGCACCAGATTCATGAGCAAGCGGGCTGTCCGTCCGTTGCCGTCTACGAACGGGTGGATGTTCACCAGGCGGAAGTGGGCCAGCGCCGCGCGCTCAGCCGGGTGCAGGGCCTCGGCTGCCGGCGAGCCGAGCCAGGCTGCCAGATCGGCCATGAGGCCCGGCACGGCGATGGCCTCCGGCGGGACGTACTCGGAGCCGGCGATACGCACCGCCACCCGGCGGTAGCGGCCCGCGTTCTCGTCGTCAATCGTGCGCAGGACCAGCGCGTGAATCTGACGAACCGTGTGTTCCGTGATCGGCGCGTCGGAGTTCGACAGGTCCTCCACGAACGCGATGGCGTGCTGGTGGTTGATGGCCTCCAGGTGCTCGCGCAGGGTCTTGCCGCCCACAGTGAGGCCATCGCGCAGCACCAGGGCCGTCTCGGCCAGGGTCAGCGTGCTGCCCTCGATGGCGTTGGTGTGGTAGGTCCACTCCACGTCCAGAGCCTCGCGCAGCCGGGCGACGACGCCGGCCGGCAGGGGCCGGGCCGCGTCCAACGTGGCTTTTTTCTCGCTCAAGCGAGCAAACATATCAGCGAGCACCATGTTTCTCATTCAGGACGCAGACATACCGCAGATGAATGCTGCTTCTCTGGATTAAAATCTGCGAGCATCTGCGCCCAGCCGAGACCTATCCCCCGTTCAAGAACGTGCTCATCAGCCGCCGTTCCAGTTCCTTGGTGATCTCGGACAGGTCTTTGACCGTATCTACGGACTTCCAGAAGGCCCGGCTGGTATAGGCCATGAGTTTGCCCTGCTTGACCAACTCCGGGAAAGTGGTGTCTTCGTGGTCGCCTTTATCCGGCAGGAGGCGGGCAATCTCGCGGCTAAAGATGTAAACGCCACCGTTGATCCAGTAAGGGAGTTCTGGCTTTTCCCGGAATCCCAGCACCCGGCCATCGTCGGCCACTTCCACGATGCCATACTGGCTAAAGTAAGGGACCAACAGGACCGTGGCCAGTGCCCCGCTGCGCTCGTGCAGGTCTACCATGGGGGCCAACAGCAGATTGGTGAGCACGTCGCCATTGGTGGCGACGATCAATTCGTGGCTGGGGGGCAGGTGCTGGAAGGCATACTTGAGGCCACCACCCCGGCCCAGGGGTTCTTCCTCCACGGCGTAACGCATCCGCACTCCCCACTTTTGGCCGTCGCCGAAATAATCCTGGATGACCTCATAGCGAAAGCCACATGATACCACCACATCCCGCACGCCCTGATTGGCCAGCCACTGGACCTGATAGCCCATAATGGGCACGTTCATGATCTCGACCATCGGCTTGGGCCGGTCGTTCGTGTAAGGGCGTAGACGTTCGCCCTTGCCCCCGGCCAAAATGATCGCTTGCATGAAAACCTCCAAATCTTTGCCACGAATTGTTCGTGTCATTCGGGGCTAATGATAATATCTTTCAAATAACACTCCGGAATCGAGCCTTCAGGCGGAAAAACCGGCTGAAGCCTCTACTCCGGCACCTTATTTGAAAAGCATTTGGGGCTAGTGATCCAACGAAGTCGCTTGTTGATACGGCCCTTGCTCTCGTGACCGATAACCCGGATGCGACCTGCCTGGCGGGTGTTCGCCACATGGGTGCCGCCGTCGGCCTGCATGTCCAGCCCGGCGATCTCCACCACGCGCACCTGGGTGCTGGCCGGCGGCAGCAGGTTGATCTTGGATCAGGTCGGGAATCTGGAACGCTTCCTCGCGGGGCAGGATGCGTATCCGCACCGGCCGGGCGGCGGCGACCTCGGCGTTCCTCCACCTCGGCTGCGAACGTGGCGCTCATACGTCCATCGTCAAACGTCACGTTTCCTGCCACAACCGATTCAGAAAGTCCGTGAAGCCCATGGCTCGCCAGAAGGCCTGAGAGACCGGGTTGCACGCGGCCACGTTAACCTGCATGGTGCGCAGGCCTTGCTCGCGGAACCACTGGCGCAGAGCTTCAAACAGTGCCCGGCCGATACCGTGCCGCCGCCATCGTTCATCCACGCATATATCTGTGATATAGCCGTAGTAAGGTTGCCGGAACACGGGGGGATTCTGCGCCAGGCGACCTATGATAAACCCGACCAGCCCCACTCCATCGGGTGCCTCTGCCACCAGAACCCGCTCATGATCGCTATCCAGAACGTTGCGCAGGTACTCTCGAAACGCCGCGATCCCGTTCTGATCCAGGGCCAGACGGGGGTCCAGTCGCTCGTGAAGCGTCAGCAACTGCTCATACAGGCGCATGATCTCGTCCAGGTCCCAGACCCGGGCCGGTCGGATGATGCTCTGCCCCATTTTGTGGTCTCGACGAAAAAGGCCCTCATCCCGACCGGGACGAGAGCGACTACTCCCGTGGTCCCACCCCGTTTGAGCGTGTCTGGGATGATTGCAAAGACCCCCGTCATGATAAATTGGGGGTCGTCAGAGGTAATTACCGTTCAGGCTACTCAGAAACTTATCGTAGGGTGGCTTTCCATAGCCGCCGCCTTGGGGCAGGTAAGAAACCCGCCCTACATTCAAACGCTTGGTGTGAGATATGGCGGTTGAAACCGCACCTGATGGGCGTAAACCGCCGACCGACCGCCTACGCGGTCGGTTTGAGCGTCCCCGTAGGGGGACGCCCGGCCGCCAGGA
>DAOTYG010000005.1:0-19471 GCA_034435155.1 Anaerolineae bacterium
ATCGAGTTGACCAACTGGCGCTGGTCGTGGCGTTCATTGGTCATCACCGGCGTCATCACCCCCTTGCTCAGTGTCGTGGCCCTGGGCTTCTTCGCCCGCGACTCTGGCCGGGACACCCTGGCCTACGTGCTGACCGGCAGCCTGGTGATGTCGCTGATGTTCGCCAACATGGGTAACGTCAGGAGCCATTTCGCGTACCTGCGCTTCATGGGCGCGCTGGACTACTTTGCCACGCTGCCGATCCAGCGGTACATGTTGATCCTGGCGGTGGTCCTGTCGTTCCTGCTACTCTCGCTGCCCAGCCTGGTGGCGACGGCCCTCGCCGGCTCGCTCGTGCTCGGCGTATCCATCACACTGCACCCGGCTATCCTGCTGGTCGTCCCGCTCTGTGCGCTGCCGTTGGCCGGCATCGGCGCGCTGCTCGGCTTCATCGCCCGGACGCCGGAGGAAGGCAGCTCGCTCAACCTCCTGGTCACGATGGTGCTGCTGGGCCTGGGGCCGGTGATGATCCCGCCGGACCACCTGCCCGGCACGCTGGTCGCGCTCGGCCGGCTCAGCCCGGCCACCTACGCCGCGTCGGCCCTGCGGCAGGCCCTCATCGGGCCGGTGACCGGGCAGATCGTGGTTGACCTGGCAGTCCTGGCCGGGCTGACCATCGTCATCTTCTGGCTGGTGGGCCGCAAGATGGACTGGCGACAGGGTTAGAGACCATGCGCATCGGCATTGACTACACACCGGCTATCACGCTGGGCGCCGGCATCGGACGCTACACCCGGGGCCTGGTCCAGGCTCTATCCGAGTTGGACCGGGAGAACGAGTACGTCCTGTTTGCCACAGTCAGGTCGCAGGTCGCAAGTCCCAAGTCCCAAGTCCCAAAGCCCAAACCCCAATTTGCCAATTTGCCAAGTTGCCAATTTTCCAATTTGCCAATTTGCCAATTTGCCAATTTGCCAATTTGCCAATTTCCACTACCGCCCTATCCCGGTCAGCCCCCGCCTCATGGCGATCTTCTGGCACCGGCTCCGCATCCCGCTGCCGGTGGAGGCATTCATTGGGCCGGTGGACGTCTTCCACTCGCCGGACTTTGTGCTGCCGCCGCAACGCCGGGGCGCGCGCCTCCTCACCGTCCACGACCTGACCTTCATGCGCTACCCGGAGGGGGCCACGCCGGAGCTGCGCCGCTACCTGAACGCCGTCGTGCCCCGGTCGGTCAGGCGCGCCGACCTGGTGCTGGCCGATTCGGAGAGCACGAAACGCGACCTGGCGGAGCTGCTGGACGTGCCGCCGGAGAAGGTGCGGGTGGTCTACGCCGGGGTGGAGCCGCGCTTTCGGCCCAGCTTTGACGACGAATTGCTCAGGCAGGTGGCCCGGCGCTACGACCTGGACCCGCCGTTCATCCTCACCGTGGGCACGTTGGAGCCGCGCAAGAACCTCCAGCGGCTCTTCGCCGCCTATGCCCTCCTGCGCCAACGGATGCACTTTGCGCCCCGGCTGGTGGTGGTGGGAGCCACGGGCTGGCTCACCGGCTGCATCTTTGCCGCGCTGGAGGAATCCGGGATCAAAGAGCACGTGCAGTTCACCGGCTACGTCGCCGACGAGGACCTGCCGGCCGTCTATAACCTGGCCTGCCTCTTTGTCTTCCCGTCGCTCTACGAGGGGTTTGGCCTCCCGCCGCTGGAAGCGATGGCCTGCGGCGCGCCGGTGGCCTGCTCCCACGCCCCGTCGCTGCCAGAGGTGGTGGGCGACGCCGCCCTCACCTTCGAGCCAACGGACGTGGAGGCGATGGCCGATGCGATGCTGCGCCTCCTGACCGACAGCGAAATGCGCGCCGACCTCATCGTCCGGGGACGGGACCGGGCCACGCATTTCACCTGGACTGCTGCGGCGACCAACTTGTTGGCTGCATATCGTGAGGTGGCCGGATGAGAGCAGATGCACCGCAGAGGCGCGGAGGGCACAGAGAAAAGAGGAAACTCGCTCTTGCTCTGCGGTCTCTGCGCCTCTGCGGTGGGATTGGACGATTGACGATTATCTTGTCTTTGGCAATGGCCGGGTGCGCGCCGGGGTTGAGGCCGGCGCCGGTGCCGCTGACCCTGGTGCCGGAGAATGCGTTCCAGCGGCCCGGCCCGGCGATGCTGACCTCGCCGGTGCGCGGGTTGTACGGCGCGGCCGGCGATAACTACCCGCAGGTGGACGTCTACCAGCTGGGCGAAAAGGACCTGGCCTGGACGCCGGTCTACCTGGACCGGCCTTTGTCCGTGGAGCCGCTGGCCTACGTCTCCGTCCAGGGCGCGCCGGGCCTGGTGGCCGATGGCCTGTCGCGCCTGGCGGTGTCCGCTTGGGAGCGGTTGCCATTGGATCGCAGAGCCATCGAGCAAGCGTGTGCGGCGGCCATCCGCGAGAACGCGGCCGCCATCCAGGGGGTGAACCTGGGGCCGCTGGCGTACCCCGGCTACACCGAATCCACCGCCGCCTGGCGGCCGGACACCGTGGCCCTGTCCAGCCCGCAGCCCAATCTCGTGGCCGTGGACGCCGGCCGTCAGCAGGCGGTCTGTCGCTGGCAAGGCCCCACACTGCCGGCCGTGAAGCCGCTGGTCACGCGCTGGCTGGTGCTCTACCCGGTCTACGATCTGCCGGCCGGGCGCGTGACCCGCATTGTCGTGACGATTGAAGGACAGGTGGAGGAATAGGAGCGGGGGAGCAGAGGAGCAGAAGAGATGCGCATCGCCATCAACACCCTGCTGCTGAGCGAGCCGGACACCGGCAGCGGGCAGTACATCGCGCACCTGCTGCGGGCCTTTGCGGCGCGCGAGGACGACAACGAGTACGTGCTGCTGGCTGGGACTCCCCTCTCTTCCGTAAATAGCCCACTGCTGGCGGCGGGTCTACGACCCGCCGCCAACGCGGGGTGGCACACCCCACGCGAGCACGGCCGCGCAGGTAGTAGGACGGCTTCCCATGGCCGCCCGCTGGCTGGCGGCGCGTATGGAAACGCGCCCTACGACTTCCCTGCGAGGGAAGGGGGAGAACTCACCTCCCCTGACAGGGGAGGGGCCGGGGGAGAGGTTCGTTTCCACTCCCTCGCCATCCGCTCCCCCCTCCACGGCCGCCATGCCGGGCTGGACAAGGTCTGGTGGGAGCAGATCAGCTTTCCCCGGGCCTGCGCCCGCCTGCGCGCCGACGTGGCCCACGTGCCGTATTTCGCCTCGGCGCTGTGGCCCCGGCTGCCCACGGTTGTCACCGTGCTGGACCTGATCCCGCTGATCCTGCCGGAATACCGCACCTCGGTGCTGGTGCGACTCTACACCGCCCTGGCGGTGCGCTCCGTCCGGCGCGCCACACGCCTCATCGCCATCTCCGGGTGGAGCAAGCGCGATGCGGTGCGGCTGCTGAAGGTGCCGGAAGAGCGAGTCCACGTGGTCTACCTGGCCGCCGACGAGCGGTTCCGGCCGGTCACCGACCCGGCGGCCCTGGCCGATCTGCGGGCGCGGCACGGCCTGGGTGAGCGATTCGTCTTTTACCTGGGCGGCTTTGATGCGCGCAAGGACGTGGCGACGCTCATCCGGGCTTTTGCCGCCGCGCGCGCCGGGCTGCCGGGCTGGCAGTTGGTCATCGCTGGCGGGCTGCGGCCCCACAGCGCGCTGTTTCCCGACCCGCGTCCGGTGGCCCGCGAGCTGGGCCTGCGCATCGTAGAAGCTCCGGCGTGCGACCCCGGAGCCGATGTGGTCTTCCCCGGCCGCATCTCCGAGGCCGACAAGCCCCTGTTCTACGCGGCGGCCGGCGTCTTTGCCTTCCCCAGCCGCTACGAGGGGTTCGGCCTTGACCCGCTGGAGGCGCTGGCCTGCGGCGTGCCGGTCGTCTGCTCGGATGCTACCGCGCTGCCGGAGGTGGTGGGGGATGCTGCCCTGCTCGTCTCGCCCGGCGACGTGCCCGGCTTTGCCGCCGCCATCATCCGGGCCGCCACCGACGACGCCCTCCGCGCCGAACTTCGCGCGCGTGGCCCCCTCCAGGCCGCCCGCTTCTCCTGGTCCCGCGCCGCCGCAGAAACCCTGGCTGTGTATCGTGAAGCGGCCCAAGAGCCTGTGACCTGAGACCTGTGACATGCGAGTAGTAATGCTCTCCAAAATGGTCGTCGTGGGAGCCTACCAGCGCAAACTGGAGGAGATCGCCGCGCACCCGAACTTGGACCTCACCGTCATCGTGCCGCCGTATTGGCAGGAGGAGGTGCGCCGGCTGGAGTTGGAGCGCAGCCACACCGCCGGCTATCGCCTGGAAGTGCTGCCCGTCGCCTTCAACGGGCACTTTCACGTCTATTTCTATCGGGGCCTGGGCCGACGGTTGAAGGAACTGCGGCCAGACGTGCTCCACGTGGACGAGGAGGCGTACAACCTGGCGACCTGGCTGGCGTTCCGGGCCGGCCGGGCGGCCGGCGCGCGCTGCCTCTTCGTCACCTGGCAGAACATCGCCCGCAACTACCCGCCGCCGTTCCGGTGGTTCGAGCAGGCTGTCTACCGCCAGGCAGCCTATGCCCTGTGCGCCAACGCGGAATCCGCCGCCGTGCTGCGCAGCAAGGGCTACACTGGCCCCCTGGCCGTCTTCCCCCAGATGGGCGTGGACCCGGCTGTCTTCTGCCCCGATCCGGTGGCCCCCAAAGATGCGGCGCACTTTGTCATCGGCTTTTTTGGGCGGCTGGTGGAGCAGAAGGGGCTGCTGGTGCTCCTGGACGCGCTGGCCGGGCTGGACGCTCCGTGGCGACTATACCTGGTGGGCGATGGGCCGCTGCGCCCGGCGTTGGAGGCGCGCGTGGCCGCGCTGGGACTGACCGGCCGGGTCACCTTCGATCCCGGCGTGCCCTCAGCCCAGATGCCGGCCTACCTGCGACGCATGGACGCGGTGGTGCTCCCCTCGCTCACCCGGCCCAACTGGAAAGAGCAGTTCGGGCGCATCCTCATCGAGGCCATGAGCTGCGGCGTGCCGGTGGTCGGCTCCGACTCCGGCGAGATCCCCCACGTCATTGGGGCGGCCGGCCTCGTCGCCCGCGAGGGGGACGCGGCCGATTGGCGCGCCAGGCTGGCCCGGCTGGCCGCCGACCCGGCGCTGCGGGCCGCGTTGGGCCGGGCCGGGCGCGAGCGCGTGCTGGCCCACTACACCCAGGCCGCCGTCGCCGCCCAGACCGTGCGCGTCTACCGGGCCGTTGTCGCGGGCAGTGAGCCTGTGCCCATCTTGAGCAACTTGAAAACTGGTCTGCCTGACCTATAGACAACGGCCCCAAAATAGTGTAATATATGAGCAGCGGGGAGATGGATGTGCGCGTAGAGACGAGACCCGACCACGTCTCTCGCCGGTGGAGAACGCATGAGAGAGAGTACCCTGGACACCAGGCCAGTGAGTCGGCTTGTGTCCACGACAACAGTTGGAACCGGTACGGCGAACGGCCGTCTCCTCTATTTCCTGCGCCGGGCTTATCCGGTATTGGCCACAGTTACGGCGGTCATAACCGATATTGTGCTCATCAATGTGGCCTTTGCCCTGGCGTATTACACCCGGTATGAACTGCGTCTCCTGCGCGAGATGGCCGTTGAGAACTATGTCCCCTTCAATGCCTACCCCTTGCAAGAACTCTCCCTGACCGCCATCCTCCTGATCATCTTTACCCTGGAGGGCCTGTATAACCGCCGGCGGCCTAACTCCTGGTTCGAGGACGTCTACACCATCGCCAAAGCCACTTTCTTTGGCATCGCCATGATGATCGTGGTCGTCTTCCTGGCCCAGCCGTTCTTTTATTCCCGGCTGATCTTTGTCTACACCGGCGTGTTCACTGTGATCTTGCTGGCTACGGTCCGGCTGGTCGGCCGCGTAGTGCGGGGTCGGCTGCGGCGACGGGGCTTCGGCATGACCCGGACCCTGGTGGTGGGGGCCGGTGAGGTGGGGCGGGCCGTCATGCGCAATGCCATCGCCCGGCCAGACCTGGGCTATCAGGTGATCGGCTTTGTGGACGACGATCCGGAAAAGTTCACCACCGACCTGGGGCGTTTCAAGGCTCTCGGCTCCACCTACGACACCGCGCGCGTGGTGCAGGAGCAAGACATTGACCTGGTGATCGTGACCCTGCCCTGGATCTTCCATCGCAAGATCATGGAGATCATGCAGGAGTGCGAGAAGCGACGGGTGGGCTTTAAGCTGGTCCCGGATATGTTCCAGATGAGCCTGAGCCAGGTAGGGGTGGATGACATTGATGGCATCCCGCTGATCACGGTCCGGGAGGTCTCTATCCCCCTCTGGGGACTGGTGGTAAAGCGCGCCATTGACATCGTGGTGGCTTCCCTGGGCTTACTGCTCCTGTCGCCGGTGTTGATCGCCATTGGGCTGTTGATCAGGCTAGACTCGCCGGGGCCGGCCCTGTTCCGGCAGACCCGGGTAGGCAAGGGCGGGCGTCATTTCACCGTCTACAAGTATCGCACCATGCGTCAGGGCGCAGAGGACGAACTGGAACAGTTGGCGGCCCTCAATGAGGCCACTGGCCCGCTATTCAAGGTCCGAGACGATCCCCGCGTCACGCGGGTCGGCTATTGGATTCGACGGTTCAGCATTGATGAGATCCCTCAACTCATCAATGTGTTACTGGGCCAGATGAGTCTGGTGGGACCACGTCCGCCTCTGCCCCGCGAGGTGGCCCAGTACGAGGAATGGCACAAGAAACGGCTGGAGGTATCGCCGGGGATGACCAGCCTGTGGGCAGTCAGCGGCCGCAGTGACATCCCCTTTGATGAGATGGTGATGCTGGACATCTACTACATCGAGAACTGGTCACTGCGTCTCGACCTCACCATCATCCTGCGGACCTTGCCCGCAGTCCTGACGGCAGCCGGGGCCTATTAGTTGGGCGAGGCGCGTCTTTTCGTAACCACCCACCCTCCCGCAGATACGTCTTTTCAGCAACATGAGCAAAGCCAAAGAATACTACCGTTTGCAGCAGTTAGATTCAGCCATTGATGCGAAAACGGCCCGGCTGGCCGTCGTGACTACTGCCCTCGGCCTGCGCGATAAGGTGGACAACCTCCAGGCAATGTTCGAGCAGACCCAGGCAGCGCTGAACGAGGCCCGGTCCCATCAACGCGACCTGGAATGGGAGTTAGAGCAGATCAAACAGAAGCTGGCTCAGGTGGAAAAAAAGATGTATGGCGGCGCAGTGACCAACCCCCGGCAACTGGACGACCTGCGCCAGGAGGCAGAACACCTGCACCGGCGGCGTGAAGAGCTGCAAGACCAGATCCTGGAAGCCATGATGAACGTGGAGGAGCTGGAGGAGCAGGCCGGCACGCAACACGAAGTCTGGACCGGCGCGGAGCAGGTCTGGACCGAGGAGCAGGTGGCCTTGCGGGCGGAAGAGGCCACCCTGCGGGAGGAACTGGCCGCCCTGCGCGTTGAGCGGCAGAGCCAGGCCAAGCGCCTGGATGTGGCCGGCCTGGACAGGTATGAGTATCTACGGACCAAAAAGGGCGGTCTGGCCGTGGTCCTTTTGCAGGGTTCTAATTGTGCTGGCTGTCACCTGACGTTGCCCGCCGCCGATGTGCAAAAGGTGCGCACGGACGCCGTGGTTAACCTGTGCCCGCATTGCGGGCGTATTCTGGTTTACGCCGGGTTAGTATAGGAGTTCTTGTGTATCAGGTTTGCGTCCAGCGCCACTTTGATGCGGCCCACTATCTGCGTAACTATGGCGGTAAATGCGAAACCCTTCACGGCCACCGCTGGCAGATCGTGGTCTGTGTAGCGGCAGAGGAGTTGAACGACATAGAGCTGGCCTTTGACTTCACTGAGCTAAAACGCGTGGTGGATGGTATCATCGCCGGGTTCGATCACGTGTGTCTCAATGACGTTCCCCCGTTCGACAAGCTCAACGCCACCTCGGAGAACATCGCCCGGGTTATCTACGAGCGGGTGGTCGCCGCTTTGCCCCAGGCGCGCGTCGCCCAGGTCACCGTCTACGAGTCGCCAGATGCCTGGGTGACGTATTCCTGACCCCCAAGTAACTGCCTACCATCCCGCAGGCTTCGCCGTGAGCTCAGCCGAACGGTTGGGGCGCCATGGGCCAGACCAGACGCCGGTAGGCCTGCCCCAATGACCGGCTGCATCGGTTGTCTTTCTAACCTGCGGGATGGTTCAGGGCAGGCCCCCAAAAAGAAACCCGTTGCCGTGGAGCCGTCCACAGACAACGGGTTTCCGCCATCTTGGAACAGATTTTGGTCAGGCGTTAGAGATTGATATAGCTTACATAGACATTGCCACCCGTCCAGGTGTCCCCGCCAGTCCAGGTATCCCCGCCAGTCCAGGTGTCCCCACCAGTCCAGGTGTCCCCACCGGTCCAGGTCTGCCCTCCCAGCCAGATCACACCGCCAGTCCAGGTATCGCCACCTGTCCAGATGAGGTTGCCGGTCCAGGTATCGCCGGTGAACCAGCACAACTGCTGCGAACCCGTCCAGGTATCGCCGTTCGTCCAGATCAGATCATCAGCCAGGACATCGGCGCGACCGATGCAGTAAGCATTCGGGTCCAGGCCGGAGTTGGCCGTGCCGACCTCCGTGGACAGGGCGGCCGCCTTGGCGTTAACATAACCACATCCCTGGCGTAGCGGGCTGTAGAAGAGTCCCAACTCCGCGTTACCGCCCACCCAGGCCGTCACCATCAGCCGATACTTGACCACATCCGGCGAGGTATTTGGATGCTTGTCCAGCATCAGAGCCACAACCCCGCTGGTCACGGCCGCCGCAGCTGAGGTGCCGCTGATCTTGAACGCCTTTTGCCGTGGGCCGATGATGCTATCTGGATACTGCTGCGCCATCGTGCAGTTTGGCGAGGCCAGCAGAGAGCATACGCGCACCCCAGGCGCCACAACATCCGGCTTGACAAAGTTGTCCAACGTGGGGCCGCTGGAGGAGAACGGCGCGATATAGTCGTCGGAGCGATTCCCCGGCGTATCTTTGGTATGGACTGCTCCAACGGTGATTATATAGGGGTCGTTGCCCGGCGCGGTGATGGTGGCCGGGTTCGGCCCCGCGTTCCCGGCCGCCGTCACCACCACGATCCCGTTGCGCCATACGGCCTCGGCAGCCTGATCCAGGGCATCAAAGAAGTACGGGCATACCACTTCGGCGTGGAGAGACAGGTTCACCACGCGGATATTGAACCGGTTCTTGTTCTCCACCACCCACTGCAAGCCCTGGATCACGGTCGAATAAGCTCCCTGGCCGTTAGCATCCAGCACGCGCACGGAGACCAAACGGGCATCCGGGGCCAGGCCCATGCGCACGCCCTGCCGCCGATCACGCCAGTTGCTGCCGATGATGCCGGCCATGAGCGTCCCGTGGCCGTGTGGGTCACGGAACCGGGGGCCATTCGGTTCCACAAAGTCCACGCTCCCCTGAGGGTGCAACTTCAAGTGGGGTTTGCGTTCAATACCCGTGTCCACCACCGCCACGGTGATCCCCTTGCCGGTGATGCCGTGACGATGCAACCAATCCGCTTCCACATCCAGGGCGGGCAGGTTTAGCAGGTTCACCTCATTCTCATCATCGCTGAGGGTGCCGCTCACCTTCACCCCGATGTCCCGCGAGATGCGCGAGACGGCCGGGTCTGCCCGCAGGCGCGCCAAAGCCGCCCCATTTACCCGGGCCGCCACGCCGTTGATGATCCATAGCTCTGCTGTCACCTCGCCGCCGGCCCGTTGCACGGCCGCCGCCGCCGCCTTACTCCCGGCCTCGCTCTGCACGATGACGGCTACCACCGCATCGCCTTGTTCGACAGCCGGGAACAGGGCCGGGTCCATTATCGCCTGGCGAGCAGTGGGGCGCGCGGCCATAGCTGCCAACGGCACCGCAGCCAGCAAGCCCACCGCCACCATAATTGCTAAAATGTTTGCCAGAAGTCGCTGCCTTTCCATGACTCACCTCCCCTTTTAGAAGCGCAGAAAAGAAAAACCCGCTGTACGGCCGGGTTGCCTGCCAACAACGGGCTATCTGCCTGTCATTATTGCGGCAACCCGGCTATCTGATCTCCCACTGGAGTCAGACCCGTGGCTTTGCGCCCCCATATCGCTATGGGTTTGCCCTGAAACACAATAACGACCTGTTTATAAACCTGCTGTAACTGCTCACCCTCCCGCAGGTTCGGGTGTTTTCGCGGCGGCCTATCATGCCCGTCGCAGACAACCTGCGGGAGGCAATTACAACCTGCTATGCACATTACCGGGGATAGAGACTACAGCCGGTGAAGACAGCAAGATAAACCGCCTGCCGGCTCCCCCTGATGTCCCAAAACCGGGATCAACCCACTTGTATTCTATCAAATCGGATCCGTGCTGTCAATTCCCGGACCAGCCCGGCCGGCCAAATTGGTACTAATCTACTAATCATGTGATACAGAGCCGCCGACTCGTATATGATCCTCTGGTACGGATTTCTTACCCCGGTGTAATTGCAGTGTCAACCAATTTTGAACCATCCCACTTCTTGACGCCATATATGTGAAGACGTATAATGATGACTATCAGGCCCAGGCCGGGTCGTCGGTATGAATGCGGGGAGGGTGCAACGCGGACATGGCAATACCGTGGCGTGCTCGTCTGACAGCAGCGAACATGTTTTTCCTTGGGGTGATCATGCTGGCGGGGCTAACGGCGTTCGCCAGTTTTGTGCTGGCGGCGCACTGGCGCCAGGAACCCTTTCCCGGCTTTTTCGCCGAGCCGAACCTGGTGGTCAGCAGCCTGGGGGCCCAGGTGAGCGACACTACGGGCCTGCATCATCCAGACCGCGTCCTGGCCGTCAATGGTATGCCGGTGCGCACATCGGCCGATGTGCGGGCGATCTTGCACACCATGGGACGTGGTCAAACGGCAGTCTATACCGTGCAACACGAAGATGGCCGGATCACGTATGTGGCCTTGCCGATCACTCAACTCAGCCTGGAGTTGTTCTTTCTCCTCTTTTTTCTGCCCTACACCCTGGGCGTCTTTTATCTGGTCGTGGGGGCGGTGATCTATTCTGTGCGGCCTGATGCCTGGCCGACGCGGGTCTTTTTGCTCTTTTGCGCAACGACCGCCCTCAGCCTGATCCTGCTCTTTGACGTGATCAGCAGCCAGGCTCTGGTCCACCTGTGGTTGGTGGCGTTGCCGCTGGCCGGGGCGACCATTTTGCACCTGGCCTTGATCTTTCCACGGGAGTGGCGGCTAGTCCAGCGCTGGCGTGGTATGGCCTGGCTGCCGTATGTGCCGGCCCTGGCGGTGGCCGGGTTTGCCATCTGGACCCTGGATGATCCAGCCTGGTATGCCGTGGCCTGGCGTGCCTCTTTCCTGCTGATCGGCCTCTTTACTCTGGCCTGGTTGTTGGCCCTGACGATGAACCTGGTGCAGTTTTGGGGCAGCGCGGACAGGCGGCCCGTGGGGATCGTTCTGGGCGGTGGCCTGCTGGCTTTTGGCCCTATGGTGGTCTGGATGCTCCTGGCGGCGGCGCGTCGTGCGCCACCTGTCGGGCCAGAACTGCCCACTCTGGGCACGGCCCTGTTTCCCCTGGCTGTGAGCTATGCGGTGGTCCGCCACGGCCTCTTTGAGATCAACCTCCTCGTCCGGCGCAGCGTGTTGTATTTTGCCCTGACCGTGATCTTCCTGGGGTTGTATTTCCTCTTTGTCACCGGCTTACAGCGGCTGTTCCAGCTCATTCTCGGCGAGACGACGGATCTTTCAGTCATCATCAGCACCCTGATCATCGCCGCCCTGTTCATGCCCCTGCGCAATCAACTCCAAACCCTCATTGATCGCACCTTCTACCGCGAGCGGTATGATTATCAGCGTTCCCTGCTACGCTTCGCCGAGTCGGCCCGGACTATCATTGACCTGACCGAATTGCTGCGTCAGCTCGTAGCCCAGGTCCGCGAGACCATGCACGTGGCTCATGGTGTCGTCTGGCTGGCCGAGGCCCCGGATACACTGATTCTGGCAGAGATTCAGGGCCGGGAGGCCCCACTGACCACCACTGTATCTCTTGCGCCGGCGTTGGCGACGGCCTTACGGCAGGGCCGGCCGGTGGATGCCCCGGCGGAAGGCCCTTTTGCCGCTTTGGAGACCATCCTCCTGGTGCCGCTGGTGCATCGTTCTCCCGGCCGGGGGCAATACGTCCTGGAAGGGGTGCTGGGTTTGGGACCCAAGCTCTCCGGTGCACCTTATGGGGATGAGGACCGCAAACTCCTGACCACGCTGGCGGACCAGGTGGCAGCAGCCATCACCATCGCTCAGTTAGTCCGAGAGACAGAGGATAAACGCCGTATGGAACAGGAGTTGGCGATTGCCCGAGACATCCAACAGGCGTTCTTTCCTCAACAAGTGCCCACGGTGCCGGGCCTGGAGATCGCGGCCTTGTGTCTGCCGGCCCGGGAGACCGGCGGCGACTTTTATGATTTTATCTCGCTGGACGACCACCGGCTGGGCATCCTGATCGGCGACGTGAGCGGCAAGAGCATCCCGGCCGCCCTGATCATGGCCGTGTCCCTGGGGATATTGCGTGCCGGGGTCGAGGATCATGAGCAACCAGGCCCGGTGCTGCGCAAGGCCAATCACTGGCTCTGCCGGGATATGCCCCGGGGCCACTTTGTATCGCTGCTTTACGCGACCGTGGAACCGCAGGCTCACCGCCTGATCCTGGGCAACGCCGGCCACCTGTGGCCGGTACTCCTGCGCCAGGGCCTGGCGCGATACATTGAGCCACCGGCGGCCCTGCCCCTGGGCCTCATCAGCGATGTCGTTTATGCGGAAAGTAGCCATGAGCTGCAGCCCGGCGACCTCCTGCTCTTGTATACCGATGGGGTGGTGGAGGCCATGAACAGCCGGGCGGAGCTATTTGGTTTTGACCGGCTACTGGATACCTGCCAGCAGGTTGCTCATGTGCATGACCCCCACATCCTGCTTGAGGCCGTGCTACAGGCCGTGCGGCGGTTCGTCGGCGACATGGAGCAGGCTGATGATATAACCCTGATCGTGTTGTCTGCCCGGTAAGGCTTGAAGAGCGTGCGGCTGGGGGGAGCTTTATGACGGGCGTCAAAGCCTGGTCCTTCCTGCCTGGGGAGCGGGAGGCGTTATGAAGACATGGCGCAGGCTGGAAGATGCTATCAGCTCATGGCTGGAGCAGGGGTTCGCCCGACTGACCAGGGCCTCGCTTCAACCGGTGAGCATCGCCCGGCGGCTGGAACAGGCGATGGAAGATGGACGGGTGATTGATGGCCGGCGCACGCTGGTCCCCAACCAGTATTGGGTCTTTGTGCATCCCCAGGATTATCAGTCCCTGGCAACCCTGACCGCTACCCTGGAAACCGATCTGGGTGAGCATCTGGTGGAGCAGGCTCTGGCCGCCGGCTGGACGTTCCTGTCCCGACCGCACGTGCGGATCAACCCTGGCCGGGATGTGCGGCGTCATGAGGTGCGGGTGATCACTCAATTGGCCGCGGCCGAGTCGCCGCCGGTGGTGGAGGGGACGCAACCGTTACCGGCCGTGTCCGCCACCCTGTCCAGCCCGATACCAGGCAGCCTGAGCACGCCCGATGGGGGCCTCATCTATCCCCTGACCCGCGTCACCGTAGACATTGGCCGCGCGCGGGGTAACGATATCATCCTGGACGACCCCCGGGTCTCGCGGCATCACGCTCAGATCCGGCGGCGACGCGGCAGATTTGTGATCTTTGACCTGGACAGCGCCAATGGCACGTTCGTCAACGGCCGGCCTGTCGAGGAGGCCGTTCTGGCCCCTGGTGACCGGCTCTCATTTGGGGGGCTAGAGCTGGTGTTCAGGATACAGGATGGTGGAAATGGGGATGGTTAGCGATCTGCCCCTGGTCATTTTTGGGTTGCATATTATCACCCTGGCCGTGCTATACGGCTTCCTGGCCCTGGTGCTCGGCCTGGTCTGGCGTGACCTGGACAGGGGCAGCCGGGCGGAGCGGGCCTGGCTCGTGGTGCTCGATGGCGGGGCTGCCGGTCTGGCCGTGGGCCAGCGTCTGCCCCTCACTGCGCGTGCTGTGATGACCCTGGGCCGCACGGCAGACAATGACATCTGCCTGCCGGACCCGGGCGTCTCGGCCACCCATGCTACCCTCTCCTGGCGCGCCGGGCGCTGGTGGCTGGATGACCAGGGCAGCCGCAACGGTACGGTCCTGAACGAGACTCGTATCGTCAGACCCACTTTGCTTTGCCCTGGTGATGTTATTACCCTGGGCCAGGTGCGCCTGCGTTTTGAGGAGCTAACCGGGTAACTGCTTCCCCCCGCAGGTTGGAGGGCAGCGGGTAATTGCTCAGCCTACCCTCCCGCAGGTTGCTGGGAATCGTGTTCCTGTCTCTGCGCGCCGTCTAGAGCGTGACGGGCCGCCGCGAAAACGCACGAACCTGCGGGAGGATACATAACCAACCATCTCTCGAAGGAGAGGCATAGTGGATGAGGACAAAGTGGTCATTCTCATCGTGGAGAATCGGCGCATGATCTGTGATATCCTGACGGATATCCTGGCGGAGCAGGGTTTTTCATGCGTCAGCGTCCCCTCGCTGGCAGAGGGTCGCCAGGTGCTCGCCAGCGATGAGGGTGTGGCCCTGGTGCTGGTGGATGTGGGGCTATTCGGAGGGCGAGCGGCTACACTGACAGCGTTGGCTCATGTCCCGGAACTTGGCCAGCGCAAGGTGGTGCTCTTTTCGTGTGTGGAATCGCTGAGTGAACCGGACGTTCACCTGCTGCGTGCCCCCCGTGATTTCTCCATGCTGGCCGAGGTCGTGCGGGTCAAACTGATGCCGGGCCAGCAGGCATTGTTGGGGGAATTGCTGGTGGCGGCCGGTGTACTTTCTCCCTCGGCCCTGGAAGCGGTGTTGGCGGTGCAGGCCGAGCTGCGGAAGCTGGGGCAACGGCCCCGGTTGGGCGAGCTATTGGTGACGTTGGGTTTTGTCTCACCGGGAGACGTGGTCCAGGCTCTGCAACAACAGGCCCGGGGTCTTGCCTCGGGCGAAGGGAGTTAGCGCATCCGGCGCACAGCCGGTCGCTCCAATACCCAGTACCAGATCAGGGCCAGGGCCTCGCGCAGGGTGTATCTGGTGCGTTCACCGGGCCGGGTGTAGGCCGGGCTGTCCAGGGCCGGGGCCGGCCGGGCCACAATGCCCATATCGCGGGCTATGAGGCCGGCCCGTGGCAGGTGAAAGGGGTCGCTTACCACTAACGCCGTGCGCCAGCCATGGGCCTGCATAATAGCCCGGGCGTGCCACAAGTTTTCCACGGTAGAATGGGAAGTGCTATCCAGGAACAGGGCCTCGGCCGGCACACCAGCCATGATCATGAGCCGCCGCATCACCTCGGCCTCGGCCGGGGGATAGGTCCCCTCCCCCCCGCACAGGATCACCGCCGGGGCCTGGCCGGCCTGATAGAGGGCGATGGCCCGCTCCACCCTGGCCCGCAGGCTGGGGCTGGGTTGCTCCCCCGGCCAGACCATGCTGCCCAACACGATGAGGCAATCAGCCGGCGTGATCTCTTCCCGCCTCCCCTCCCGATCCACCCACCAGTAGAGGGCAGTCACCACAACCGCCCCCAGCAGGCCCACCGTGCATATGATCGCGATTAACAGACCTATATTTCTCAACTTCGGGTCTCAGACCTCATGAATGGCGCGCCGGCGGCGACCGTAGGGAGCACTTTTGCTCGCACCCACGCTCTGCGTGGGTGCGGCGTGCCCACGCAGAGCGGCCTCGTGCCCACGCAGAGCGGCCTCGTGCCCACGCAGAGCGTGGGCACGAGGGGGAATGCGGCGTGCCCACGCGGAGCGTGGGCACGAGGGACCCCTTCCTGCCACTACGTCGCGAACCGGAAGTGGATCACGTCGCCGTCCTGGACTATGTAATCCCGACCTTCCAACCGCAATAGCCCGCGTTCGCGCAGGGCAGCAAAGCTGCCAGCCGCATCCAGATCGGCAAAGGCCACCACCTCGGCCCGGATGAAACCGCGTTCCATGTCTGTGTGGACCTGGCCGGCGGCCTGGGGCGCTTTGGTGCCACGACGGATGGTCCAGGCCCGACAGACCTTCTCGCCGGTGGCCGTAAAGAAGGTTACCAGGTCTAGCAGGCGATAGGAAGCGGCGATAACGCGCTCCAGCCCCCCCTCATGTTCGCCTAACAAGTCCGCGCGATACTCGGCCGCCTCGGCCGCATCCAGTTCTGTCAGCTCCATCTCCAGTTGGGCGCAGACGCGCACGGCCTCGGCGCCGTGGGCGCGGGCATATTCCTCCACCGCCATCGCGGCCGGGTCATCACGGCGAGTATCCTCGCCCACGTTCGCCACGTAGAGCACCGGCCTGGCGGAGACCAGGGCGACGGCAGCGAGATGGGCCGTCTCATCCGGCGATAGGCCCTGCCAGCGCACCGGTCTGCCGGCGTTCAGGTCGGCCTGGACCCGTTCTAACACCCGCAGTTCGGCCTGAGCCTCCCTGTCCCCGGCCCGGGCTGGTGGCTTGACCTTCTCCAGACGCCGTTCCACAGCCGCCAGATCCGCCAGGCATAGCTCCGTATCCAACACCTCGATGTCGCGGAGCGGGTCCACGCGACCGTAGATATGGGGCACGTCCGGGTTGGCAAAGCACCGCACGACCATCACCACGGCATCCACGTTGCGGATGTGGCCCAGGAACTGGTTGCCCAGACCCTCGCCGTGACTGGCCCCCTTGACCAGCCCGGCGATGTCAATGAACTCGATGGCCGTGTAGACCACGCGCTCCGGTCGCACGATCTGGGCGATGCGGTCCAGGCGTTTATCCGGCACCGTCACCATGCCCACGTTAGGGTCAATAGTGGTGAACGGATAACTGGCGACCGGGGCGCCGGCCCTGGTCAGGGCATTGAACAGAGTGGACTTGCCGGCATTGGGCAGGCCCACCAGACCGAGGGAGAGGGACATGAGTGGCCTCCGCGAGCTGGGTTACGTAAAAGGTGACAAGCCCGGTTCTGTCTCGGCGGGGAAACGTTGGCCGGGCCTGGGCAGCGTCTGTATGATACCACAGCTAGCGGCCTTTGGCAATCTGGCCCGGCTACTGGGCTGCGCCGGGTATAACAAACCGCCCTGGTCGCGGGACCGGGGCGGTTTATGCTGAGTGAGCTGGCGATCCTGGGAGAGCTTCTGCGCAGGCTCCCCTCGACTGCGCCTGGGACAGGCAGGGCCGGCCTCTGTCAGGTCCACCGTAAGTCAAAGATCTCCAGGGCGTTCAGCGGCGTGTGCTATTTCGATGTCTGCAGGCGCAGCCACACGCCGTAGCCAGGCCACACCGTCAAAATCCCGGTCAAAGCTGGCCAAAGCTGGAATACTCTGCTCGCGGCAGACCAACGCGATCAACCCATCGTTGAAGTTCAGCGCGCCGGCCGACGAACGAACCAGCTCAAGCACCGACGCGTACAGACGTGGGACATGGGGCATAATCCAGGTGATGGTCTCTGGCGGGAAGTCAACTCGCAGACGATCCAGAAGACCGGGCACCTCTACCTCACGGCCCTTCTCGCGCAAACGCCGGGCTATCGTACCGATAGCTTCGGCCAGGGCGCAGTCGAAATAGACGGGTTCCCACCCGGCAGTTTGTATTGCCTGCTGGAGATGGATCGCCGCCGGGTGCCAGAGGTCCCTGCTGTCCAACAGCCCGATGATGACCGAGGTGTCAATGCCAATCGGCGTCATAGAGGGCTTCCGAGTCGGCCAGGGCATCACCACCCACAGCCATCAGACCAATCAACCGGGCCAGCGTCTCTGGGGGCTGAGGGCGGATGGGATACGAGGGCTCCGGTTGGCGAGTCGGCCAGAAAGGGCCTGGCTCCACCGCTGGCTGTGGCCTGACCAGCAGTTCCACCCAGACCTCCATTCCTTCGGGCAGAGCCATCGGCTCCAGGAGTTGGAGCATTCCGTTCTGGTAGATCGCTTTCACTCGCGCTGTCTGGGCCATCTACTTTCTCCTTGTGCTGGGGCTGGGTGTCCCGCTACCGAGAAGTATAGCACAGGTTATAGTGTGGAGCAAGTCGCCCGGCGACTGGACGGTAATCTGGCCCGGATAGCGGGCTGCGCCGGGCACAATAAACCGCCCCGGTCGCGGGATCGGGGCGGTTTATGCTGAGTGGGCTGGCGATCCTGGGAGAGCATCTGCGACGCTATCCCTGCGCCGGGGGCGTCCCAGGCTCCCGCCGGGTCTGTGACCCGGCGGCCCTGGCCGGGGGCACAGACCGCCGGCGAGCGGAGAAATTGTGCTCTTCGGCGGTCTGCGACCGCCGAGCGCGAAGCGGCAGGGTCGCACTCCCTACGGTCGCCGCCGGAGCACAGGCGGACGCCCGGCCCAGGGCCCTTGCCCAACCCTCCCGCCGGTTCCGAACCTGCGGGAGGGTTGAGGTTTACGGATTTGGGGATTGGGGGTTGGTGGCTGGCCTCATCTCCTTCCGTTCCGTTTTCTGGGCGATAGGTTGCCCCGCTCTATATATGACGAACTGTCAGTCGGGCATGGCCGCGCCGTCCTACCCGCCGCAACCGGCACAACCTGCTGCTCAAGTTGACACAGATGAACACTCTATCCGCCGCGAAGCATCCAAAATCGTCACGCCGACCAGCCGCTGATCCCGATAACGCAGTAGCACGCCGTCGTCGGTCATCTCACTATCGGTCGCCCTTTGAGGGCGTTCGAGACTGATGTACAGCACGTCGGCCTCTGCGTCATAGTCCACCCAGAAACGCCGGCTAGGGAAGCGCGTCAAATAAGGCACGGCCCGAAAGATAGGGGTGGTTACTGCTGTCGTCAGTTGGCTTTCCATATCGCTTTTCTCCGTTCCACCTTCGAGGTAAAGTATGCCGTGATGATGAATCCATCGTCGGCCGACAGTTGTCGGTATACCACTGCCAGGTACATCCCGCGACCCGCGCCGCGCACAGCGATCAGTGAGCTACCATACCCACGCAGAATCAGATCTGGGTTCTCCACAGTATCCAATACGTCATCGTAGTGGCCGGCCAGGTCTTCGTGGTTCTCCACGATGTGAAACCAGCGTTCAGTGGTCAACCGGATAGGCACCCCATCCACTGAATAGGCGATATCCACTGCCTATCCCCTCTGCACAAAGACGTTCCTCATTGCATCTATTCTACGCCATAAATCGTCCTACGTCAAGCCAGGAGCTTGACATCTGTGCGTAATTAAATGCATGAAGGTACTGCCTCCCCACTTCGCGTCCCTTCGCCGCTACGCGGTGCGGTGCGGGGAGGCTTCCTCCTTGTTCCCTCCCTGACAGAAGTTATGCACGGATGTCAGAGGAGGCCCCTACCCAGCAATGAAACGCTTGGTGTGAGATATGGCGGTTGAAACCGCACCTGATGGGCGTAAACCGCCGACCGACCGCCTACGCGGTCGGTTTGAGCGTCCCCGTAGGGGGACGCCCGGCCGCCAG
>DAOTYG010000006.1:0-14405 GCA_034435155.1 Anaerolineae bacterium
GCCAGGACCTGCGCGCCGAGATGCGCCAGGCCAATGATGAGTTGCGTGCGGAGATGCGCCAGGCCAATGAGGCGCTCCGCCAGGACCTGCGCGCCGAGATGCGCCAGGCCAATGACGAGTTGCGTGCGGAGATGCGCCAGGCCAATGACGAGTTGCGTGCGGAGATGCGCCAGGCCAATGATGACCTGCGTGCGGAGATTATTCAAGTTGATCAGAACTTGCGCGCGGAGATCAGGCAGGTTGACCAGAGCTTGCGCGCAGAGTTGGCACAGTTGCGCGAAGACCTGCCCAACATCATCCTGGATACGGTCAAGCCTTTCATCGTGCTCATGATGGAAGAGTTCCAGAAAGCTGGGGCACGATTTGACCGCCTTGAGGAACGCCTGGATCGTCTGGAGAAACGGCTGGACCGCCTGGAGGCGCGCGTGGAGGGCCTGGATCGCAAGTTCATGCACCTGGCTGATGAGGTGGCGGAGTTGAAGGCCCGGCTGGGGCGCATCGAGGAAGCCCTGACGGCCTACGGGGTGAAAGTGGTCAAGACCCCAGAGGAGCGGTGGGCCACGCGGCAGGACCTGCAGCGCGTGGAGCAGCGCGTGACTCAATTGGAAGCGATCGTTTACGCCAGGTTCGGTGGTGAACCTGCGCCTCTGGTGGAGGGAATATGAAAGGACTCATCTTGAGCGGTGGCAAGGGCACCCGCTTATACCCTATTACCTATACCAGTGCCAAGCAGTTGGTGCCGGTGGCAAACAAACCGGTATTGTTCCGCGTCATTGAGGCAGTCCGCGACGCTGGGGTTGATGACATCGGCATCGTGGTGGGCGATACTGCCCCGGAGATCAAAGAGGCCGTGGGCAATGGCCGACGTTGGGGTGTGCGGATCACCTACATCCAGCAGGAGGCGCCGCTGGGCCTGGCCCATGCCGTCAAGGTCTCCCGTCCCTTCCTGGGAGATGAGCGATTCGTCGTGTTCCTGGGCGATAACGTGATCCAGGGGGGGATCAGCGAGCTGGTGCGTCAGTTCCAGGCCAGCGAGTGGAACGCCCAGATCGTGCTTACGCGCGTGGAGCACCCGGAGCAGTATGGCGTGGCCGAATTGGTGGACGGGCGCATCATCCGGCTGGTGGAAAAACCCCGCCAGCCCAAAAGCAACCTGGCTCTGGTGGGCATCTACATGTTCGACTCGACCATCTGGGAGGCCGTAAATGCCATCACCCCTTCCTGGCGCGGGGAACTGGAGATCACCGACGCCATCCAGTATCTGGTAGACCACGGCCGCACGGTGTATCCCTATATCCACGAGGGCTGGTGGATTGATACCGGCGCGCCGGGTGATATGCTGGATGCCAACCGGCTGGTGCTGGACGAGTTGGAGCACTATGTGGCGGGATACGTGGATCGGGATTCCCAGCTCATCGGCAAGGTGACGGTGGAGACCGGGGCAGAGATCATCAACAGCGTGATCCGGGGCCCGGTCATCATCGGTGAGGAGTCCCGCATCGTGAACTCTTACGTCGGCCCGTTCACCTCCATCTATCACCATGTGCTCATCGAGTGCAGCGAGATCGAACATTCGATCGTGCTGGAGCATAGCCGCATCCTGCACATTGACCGGCGCATCGAGGACAGCCTCATCGGTCGCAATGTCGAGATCACACGCAGTCCCCTCAAGCCCCGGGCCTACAAGATGATGCTGGGCGATAACAGTCGGGTGGGCCTGATCACCAACAGCGGCTGACAGAACCGCTCCGCTCTATGGGGCCACCCGTTTGAGCGGTCGGCTCGCGCCCACGCCGGGCGTGGAGACAAGGCAGGACTTATTGGACCGATATGAAAACAACGCTTATCTACGCTGGCATCACCGGCAAGGGTTTTAACAGCACTGGCCAGGGGATGGACTCGGGCTGGATCAGCCACGGCCTGGCCATCTTGTCGGCCGTGGCGAAGCAGGCTGGCCACGAGGTGGATCTGCTGGACCTGCGCGCCCTGCGCGACTGGGACCACGTCCGCCAGGAGCTGCTGAAGCGTCAGCCGCAAGTCTGTGGTCTCACCATGATGAGCGTGGATTTTAACCCGGTCATGGAATGCGTGCGCCTTATTGACCAGATTCTGCCAGAGACCACCATCGTCGTGGGGGGGCCACATCCCACTCTGATGCTGGACGAAGTGGCGGCCGAGGCGCGGATTGACTATATCGTGACCCATGAGGGGGAGATCACCTTTCCCCGCCTGCTGAAGGCCCTGGCCGCCGGCAGCCCACCGCCCGACCGGGTCCTGGTGGGCGAGCCGCCGGACCTGGACCGCCTCCCCTATTCTGACCACGATCTATTCCTCACCGAATGGCGCAAATGGGGCTATAACCTGGACTCGCCGGAAGCCCCGTTTGTCAAAGAGCTGCCGCCGCCGTTCGTCACCATCATCGCCGGTCGGGGCTGCCGTTATAATTGCAGTTTCTGCCAGCCGGCCGAGCGGCGCATCTTTGGCCCTAAAGTACGCCGGCGCAGTGTGGCCCACGTGCTGGGCGAATTGCAGGAACTGCGCGCCAAGTACCATTTCTCCAGCTTTATGTTCCACGATGATACCCTCACTGAGGACCGGGACTGGGTGTTGGAGTTCTGCCAGGCTTACCAGGCCGCTGGTTTCACCCAACCCTTCTTCTGCCAAAGCCGGGCTGATCTTATCGTGCGCCATGAAGATGTAGTGCGACGCATGGTCCAGGCCGGGCTGCGCGGCTATTTCATCGGCTTTGAGAGTGGCAGCGACCGGGTACTGCGCTTCATCCGCAAGGGCACGACCCGGGCCCTCAACTTGCAGGCGGCGCGTATTTGCCGGAAATACGGCATCGCCATCTGGGCCAACTACATGCTGGGTCTGCCCACCGAGACGGAAGACGAGATGCGAGAAACCATTTCCATGTTGCAAGAGATCGATCCAGACTACTATAGCCCGGCCTTTTACACACCGCACCCCGGCAGTGACCTCTATGATTATTGCCTGGAACACAACCTGTCACTGATCAGCGATCACGATAGCTACCGGCGTAACCCGGATGAGGTCAAGATCAAAGGTCACGATCCGGCGTTTCTCCAATGGGCCCTGGTCGAATCGCAACGCCGCAAGCCTTTAAACGCTTTGCGCCGGCGTGCCCGCGCCGGCTGGGAACGCTACGCTCATCCCAGCAAGGCCATACGCAAATTGCGGCGGCTGGTGGCCGGGACGTGATCAGTAAGGTGATGTTACTCATCGCTGAGGCAATGAAAGGAGAGACAAATACATGGCCGATGAAAGCAAGTTATCCAATTATCCCTCCATCCTATATGCTCTGGGCAACTTTATCGAGGAACAACGCTGGCGTGACATCTGCATCCTCGAAGTGGAAGGCGGGATGATCGTCCAGGGGACCAATGTGGTCTCCACACGCGAGGGGTATCAATATGTCATGGAGACCCGGCTGTTTAACCACGACGAGCTGGCCAAGCTGGTAGCTCAGTACAAGAAAAGATAGCCTCAAATTCTTTGTGTCCTTCGTGTCCTTAGTGGTTTTCAGACTGGCTCTCAGAGCGGGGATCCACTGCGAGCGCATATGCGAGGAGGTATAGCATGAAGCTATTTGCCGGCCTGTCCAAAACGGATTATCAGGATGTACTGCGGGCGATTGGCCATTATATTGACCAGCAGCAGTTTTCGAATATTCGGATTCTGGAGACTGAGGAGGGATTGATCCTGCAGGGGACAACCGTGGTCCGGGGGCGCGGGGGTGAACTCAAGGCCGAAACATATCTCCTCACCAGTGAAGACCTGGAGAGCCTGTTGCGTGAGGCTTATGCCCGGCGGGGCAAGCGGTTGTAACAGGAGTATATATTGAGAAACCTGCTCATTACCGGCGGGGCCGGCTTTATCGGCTCCAACTTTTTGCGTTACATGCTGGAGCGCTACCCCGATTATCGGTTCGTGGTCTACGATGTGCTCAACTATCGGGGCAATCTGGACAACCTGCGCGATCTGGAAGGGCATCCGCGCTATCGGGCTTTTGTACGCGGCGACATCTGCGACCGCGCCCTTGTTGAACAGGTTGTTCAGAAATACGATATTGATACAATAATAAATTTTGCCGCCGAGACTCATGTTGATCGCTCTATCATAGATGCGGATGCCTTTATCAAGACCGATGTCTATGGCACGTATGTGCTCCTGGAGGTCACCAAAGACCTGAGGCTGGAACGGTTTCATCATGTGAGCACCGATGAGGTCTACGGCGAGGTGCTCACCGGTTCCTCTGTGGAGACCGACAAACTGGAGGCCCGCAGCCCCTACGCCGCCAGCAAGGCCGGGGCAGAATTGCTCATCCAGGCGTATCATACTACCTACGGTGTGCCGGTCACCGTGACGCGCGGGGCCAACAATATCGGGCCATATCAATACCCGGAGAACGTGGTGCCCCTGTTCATCACCAATGCCATTGACGACCTGCCCCTGCCGGTCTATGGCGATGGCCGCCAGGTGCGTCCCTACCAGTATGTCCTCGATCACTGCGCGGGTATTGACGTGGTGCTCCATCACGGCGTGCCGGGCCAGGCGTACAATGTAGGCCCAGAGAAAGAGATCATGAACCTGGATATGGCTCATTTATTGCTCGATTTGCTGGGCAAACCACACTCCCTCATCCAGTTCGTGCCCGACCGGCCCGGCCACGACCGCCGCTATTCCCTGAATTGCGCCAGGCTCAAGGCCCTGGGCTGGCGCCCGGCGCATACCTTCGAGGAGGCGTTGGAGAAAACCGTCCGCTGGTATGTGGATAACGAGTGGTGGTGGCGCAAGATCAAGAGCGGCGAGTACAAGGAGTGGTATCGGCGCAACTATGGCGACCGGGCGGCTTTGGTTCGCGCATTGCGCGTAGATCAGGAATAGAGAGCCGTGCGCCAGCAATTGCTCACCATCTACGAGCGGTTATTCGCGGTGTATGGCCCTCAAGGCTGGTGGCCCGGTGATTCCCCCTTCGAGGTCATCGTCGGGGCGATCTTGACCCAGAACACGGCCTGGAGCAATGTGGAACGGGCTATCGCCAACCTGCGTGCGGCCGGGGCGTTGACCCCGGCTGGCCTGTTGGCATTGACAACGGAAGAGACCGCGCGCCTGGTGCGGCCCGCCGGTTACTTTAACACCAAGGCGCGCAAGCTCCGGGCCGTGGTGGAGTTCCTGGATCAGGAATACGGCGGTGACCTTGACCGTTTGTTCGCCCTGGATACGGCCACGTTGCGCGAGACCTTGCTGAGCCTGTACGGGATCGGGCCGGAGACAGCAGATTCGATCCTGCTCTATGCCGCCGGCCGCCCGGTCTTTGTGGTGGATGCTTACACCCGGCGCATCTTCTCTCGGCTGGGCCTGGTGCCAGAAACAGTAACCTACCATGACTTGCAGGCCCTGTTTAGCGATCATCTACCGTCGGATGTGTCTCTCTTTAACGAGTATCATGCTCTGATTGTGCGCCACGGAAAGGTACGTTGCACCAGTCGCCAGCCAGGGTGTGACTCTTGCCCGCTGAGCGAGGGTTGTGTTTACCCATCACCGGCTGACGGCATTTGACCTTTGCCATCAGGTGTGTTACAATGACGGCTGGTTCTATCAAGAAGGCAGGTGATCGTCTGATGGGTCTGTGTGGTCAGGTTTCCCCCCGCCCGGCGGGCTGTACGCCAACGCCCCCCGGAGTCGGCCGATGCAGACTCGCAGGCGATCACCGGTCTCGGTTAGGAGGTAAGTATGGAACTACGACAGTATCTGGCTCTGGCCCGCAAATGGTGGTGGCTGGCAGTCCTGGGCATGGTTCTGGCCGGAGGGACAGCGTATCTGGTCACCGCGTCCATGCCCCCGGTCTACCAGGCCCGCACAGTGTTGATGATTGACCAGGCGCGCACGCCGGGATATACCGATTACACCAGTATCTTGACCAGTCAACGACTGGCAGATACCTATGTGGAGGTTATCCGGTCGCGCACGGTGCTGGAAACGGTCCAGCGTAACCTGGGGTTGCCCTATCTTCCGGCAGTCAGTGCCAGCGCGATCCGTGATACCCAGTTGTTGCAGATCACCACCACAGACGTGGACCCGGTGCGGGCCCAGGCTGTCTGCAATGAAACGGCGGCCGTCTTTATTCGTTACAATGATGAAACGCAGCGCAGCCGCTTTGCCAGCTCGCGGCAGAGCCTGGAAACGCAGATGGCCCAGTTGACAAAGGACATTGAGGCCACTACCCAAAATTTGGAGGCATACAAGAGAGGGGCAGTCGGGGCTGGCCTGTCTGAGGAAGCTCGCCAGGCGGAGATCAAGCGCCTGGAGAACATCTTGGTGCAGTATCAGAACAGCTATGCCGGTCTGCTGCGCAATTACGAATCCCTGCGCCTGTCGGAAGCGCAGATGGTGAACACCGTCACCGTGGTGGAAGCGGCCGAGTTGCCCCGCTATCCGGTGGGACCGAACCGGCTGACGAACACCCTGCTGGCAGCGGCCGTGGGCCTGCTGCTGGCCGGCGGCCTTGCCTTTCTGATCGAGTATCTGGATGATACCCTCAAGACCTCGGAGGACATCCAGGCTGTGTTGTCCTTGCCCACGCTGGGGAGTATCGCCCGGATCAATCCGGCCCAGTCGCTGGCGGATACCCTTATCGTGGCGGCGCACCCCAAATCGCATATCGCTGAAGCCTACCGGGTGTTGCGCACCAACATCGAGTTCTCCAGTGTGGACAAGCCAGTGCGCACGCTCATGGTCACCAGTTCCAGTCCCACGGAGGGCAAGAGCACCACAGTGGCCAACCTGGGTATCGCCATGGCCGAGGCCGGCAAGCAGGTGATCATCGTGGACTCGGACCTGCGCCGGCCGGTGTTGCACAAGCTCTTCCAGGTCTCCAATGGGGCCGGGTTGACCACGCTGCTCATGACGGATACGCCCAAACTAGAAGAGTTCCTCACCCCCACGGCCGTGGAGAACCTGCATCTGGTAACTTCGGGGCCGATCCCGCCCAACCCGGCCGAGCTGCTAGGCTCGCAGCGCATGGCCCGGGCCATTCAACTCCTCCAGGAACACGCCGACGTGGTGTTGTTCGATAGCCCGCCCGCTTTGGCGGTGACGGATGCGGCCGTGCTGGGGGCGCGGATGGACGGCGCGCTGCTGGTGGTTGATGCGGGCGCCACCCGCCGGGGTGAGGCTGAGCGCGCCAGGGAGGCCCTGGCACAGGTGGGAGTGCCGTTGGTGGGCGTGGTGCTGAACCGGCTCAAGACCGGCCGACACGGTTACGGCTACTACTATTACTACTACTATTCATCCGAGGGCGAGGGCAAAAAGCGACGGCGGCGCAAAAAAGCCCGGTCGGGTAACCGGCTGACCAGGCTCCTGGCTCGCCTGCCGTTTGTCCGTCAAGGAGCATAGAGCCAGAGGAGAGGTTTAGACGCAGGGGTAGGGGATGGCGAGGGAACGGTTGCTCATCGTCGAGGATGAGCCGAAGGTCCAGAAGCTCTTGCAAATGTTTTTTACCAACGCTGGCTATGATGTGGTCCGGGCTTTCACCGGCCAGGCGGCTCTGGAAGCCTGCGCTGGCCGGCCGCCCAAGCTGGCGATCCTGGACATCAACCTGCCAGACATGGATGGTTACGACGTGTGCCGGGCCTTGCGTGAGAACCCTCGGACGCGCCACATCCCCATCATCTTCCTGACCCAACGGGACGAACGCAGCGCCAAGATCGCCGGCCTGGAGCTGGGGGCGGACGATTACATCACCAAGCCCTTCGACATGAAAGAGCTTCACTTGCGCGTGGAGAACGCCCTGCACCGGGCCAACCGCGAGAATCTGGCGAATCCGGTCACCGGCCTGCCCGGCGCCCGGCTGCTGGAAGAAGAGTATTACGAACGGCTGGAGGGCCGGCATGATTGGGCCGTGCTCTACAGCACCATTAACCACTTTAAAGAATTCAACGATTACTATGGCTTTGTGGCCGCCGACGATCTGATCGAGTTCCTGGGCATCATCTTCACCAGCGTCGTCAACGAGGTCGGCAACCGCGAGGATTTCATCGCTCACCTGGGCACGGATAACTTTGTCATCATCACCACGCCGGATAAGGTCAAGCCCATCTGTGAGCGCGTCATCGCCCGCTTTGAACGCGAGGTCCGCCTCTTTTATCCCTTCAAGGACCGGCAGGTGGGCGGCGTGGACGTGGAGGCCGTGGTCCAGATTCGAGATGCTCCTCTGGCGTTCCTCTCCATCGGGGCGGTGGTGATCACTCGCCGGCGCAAGATCACCAGCGTCCGCGAGTTGAATGAGGCGTTAGGCAATGCCCGCGCCCGCGCTCAGGCGCTGGGCAAGAGTGGCTACTTTGTTGACGCGGGCCGATGAGCCGCCGGGTTGTTGCGCTGAGCGGCGCTGGCTGGCATTTCGGCGCGGTGCCGCGGCAGCCCTGGGAGCACGAGTTCCCCGCCGATTGGGTTCAGGTGGACCGCTGGCGACCTGCTATCGTGCCCGGCAACGTGCGCAGCGATCTGCTGGCCCTGGGTGAGATCCCCGATCCCCTGATCGGCACACAGGTCGAGGCAAGTGCCTGGGTGGACGACCGCGATTGGTGGTATGTGCGGGAGTTCAACCTGGATGTGGCCGCCGAGGAGCGGGTCCATCTCATCTGCCAGGGTATTGATTATCGCTGCGCCGTCTTTTTCGATGACCGGCTGTTGGCCCACCACGAGGGTATGTTCAGCCGCCAGGTCTATGACCTCACCCCTCACTTCTCTGCCTCGAACCCCCACACCCTGGCCGTCCGTATCTGGGGCTCTGATTCCCTGCCCCGGCTCAAATTGTCGCTTTGGGACCGCTTCTGGGCCGGGCCGGCCTCCCGATTGCAGGACACCCCGGCGTTCCCCGACCGCATGGCTACCGTCAAGTGCCAGATGTCTTTTGGCTGGGATTTTGCGCCCCGGCTGCGCACGATGGGCATCTGGGATGACCTGTACCTGGTGGTGAGCCGGGGCGTTTTCCTGGTTGACGTCTGGGTGCACGGGGAAGTGCATTCCCCGGCGCAGGCCACTGCCCAGATCCACCTGACTCTGGACTCGGATCGGCCCCGCCAGGTCCAGGCCCTGGCTGTGCTCACCGGAGAAAACTGGCCTGCCCGGCCGCTAAGGTTCACGCGCCGGATGACATTACAGGCCGGGCTTCAAACGATCACCTGGGACCTGCCCATTGAATCACCGGCCCTCTGGTCGCCCTGGGACCGGGGCCAGCCTCACCTCTACCGCCTGAACCTGCGCTTGTTCGATACCTCGAATAACCGTGACCTGGCAACCTGGCCGACCCTGGACGATACCCAACCCCTGGATACCCTGATCCTGGACACGATCTCGACCACCTTTGGGTTGCGCAGCGTGCGGATGGCCCGGAACCCCGGCACGCCGGCCGGCTATGAGAACTGGACTTTCGTCATTAACGATCAGCCCCTCTTCATCCGGGGGGCCAATTGGGTGCCTGTTGATGTCCTGCCAGGCCGGGCACGCCGCCAGGATTATGAGTCGCTCATCCGGCTGGCCCGGGCCGCCGGGATCAACATGTTTCGCGTCTGGGGCGGGGGGCTGCGGGAGAAGGCCGATTTTTACGACCTGTGTGATAAGGCCGGCATCCTGGTCTGGCAGGAGTTCCCCCTGGCCTGCGCCTTCCTGGACCACTTTCCCCGTGACCCGGCCTTCCGCGACCTGTTGGCCCGCGAGGCGGTCGGGATCGTGCAGGCGCTGCGTGGGCATCCCAGTCTGGTCCTGTGGTGCGGCGGCAACGAGTTCAGCCCGGGGCGCAATCAGGCCCTGGTAGAGGCTCTACGCGCCGCCGTAACCGAGCATGACGGCACCCGGCCTTTCCACCCGGCCTCGCCGGCCCGGGGTGACAGCCACAACTGGCGCGTCTGGCACGGGTTTGCGCCATTCAGCGAGTACCGCAAAGATATAGCCCAGTTCGCCAGCGAGTTCGGGTTGCAGGCCGCGCCAGATGTGCTCACATTACGAGCCTGCCTGCCGCCAGAGGGCCTCTGGCCCCCCGGCCCAGCCTGGGCCTACCACAAGGCGGAACTGACCAAATTGGACCACTACGCGGCCCCCTTTGCGCAATCCGGGTCTGGAGTGGAAGCTGTTCCCCACCCGAAGGCTCCACGCCAGGGTAGTTTATGTGATCGGCTGAGCCTGGGCGAGTACGTGACCGCCACCCAGCGCGCCCAGGCTTACGGCCTCCAGGTCGCCATCGAGCACCATCGCCGACGCAAGCCCCGCTGCTCCGGCACCATGTTCTGGCAGTTCAACGAGCCGTGGCCGGCCATCTGCTGGAGCGTGGTGGACTATTATCGCCGGCCCAAGCGGGCCTACCACAAACTGTTCCAGCTCTACAACCCGGTCCTGGTCAGCCTGGACTATCCGCTGCGGGCCTATCAGCCCGGCGAGACCTTCCGCGCCAGCGTCTGGCTGATCAACGACCTGCTGGAATGCCTGACCGATTGCACGTTACTGGTGACTCTGGACGGCGTACTGGTCCACCAGGTGGCGGGGCTGGTCTTACCACCGGACTCGTGCGCCCGCGAGCCGGCGATGATCTCCTGTGCGCTGCCGTCTGAAGGCTCCTGGCTCCTGCGCGCGGAGCTGCGCCGGGGCGACGAGCTCCTCGCTGTCAATGAGTACGACCTGCGCTACCACGACGACCGCCAGCCAGGCCGCCTGAGGCGCCTGCGCAGCCGCATCGCCGAGTGGCTGATGGAGCACTGATCCTTCCACAAACTTACCGCAGAACAGGCGCCGGGCACGCTCACGTGTCCGGCGCCTCTGCATTTGCTACTACCAGGGTCGTAACGCAAGATCAGACCTGCACCCGATTGTATTGCCGCGCCATTCATATTATACTGAAACTGGGAGAGCCTGTTGTGTCGGAGATCAGGGGGAACATCTGCGTATAGGGAGGGCCGGGGAAATGTCCAGGAAAGAAGGCTGCCGTCTATTGGGCCTGGCTCTGGGGCTGGGCGTGCTGTTGGTCATGGGCCTGGCGCTCGCGACCCCGCCGGTCGTGTATGGGGCCACCGTCATCGTCAACGCCGACATCGCGACGGATACCCCGTGGACCACGGGCAATACCTACATCGTCGTCACCAGCACTGTCTCCGTGCTGCCCGGCGCCGTGCTCACCATCGAGCACGGCGTCACCGTCAGGTTCGATCCCAACTCGCGGCTCTTTGTGCAGGGACAGCTCCGCGCCCTGGGCACGGCCACCTCCGGGATCACCTTCACCGCCAACACCACCGCCCCGGTCCGCGGCTTCTGGAACGGCATCCTGGTCGCCAACAACTCTGATGATAACGAACTGCGCTATTGCCTGGTGGAGTATGCCAGCACCGGCCTGAGCTTCGGCGACTCGAATGGCAACCTGGTGACCCACTGCACTTTCCGGCACAACGGGGATGGCGGCGACACCAGCTCCGGCGGCGCGATCACCGGCGTCCCCGACGATACCGACGTGCTCTACTCTACGTTCTACGACAACGAGCTGGGCGTCCGCTTCCAGAAAGCCTTCAACGACCGCATCCTGCACAACTCGATCCGCGACTGCGATGCCTTCGGCGTCGGCTTCATCGAGGGCACGGGCGGCGAGCCGGGGGGCGGCTCCTCGTTCATCGAGGGCAATACCATCACCCACTGCGGCGCCGAGGGCATCCGCCTGGAACGCACGGCCTCGATGGTGCTGCGCGACAACACCATCCGCTACAACACGGGCCACGGCATCTACGTCAGCCAGCAGTCGTCCCTCTTTGTGCTGAACAACGTGGTCCGCGATAACGGCGGCGACGGCGGCCGCTACGTCTCCACCCAGACCTATGGCGGCGCGCCCACCGTCTACGATAACATCTTCTGCGGGAACACTGGCGTCCAGTTTCGCAGCCAGCACGTCACCAGCACCATCAGCATCGAGGGGAACTGGTGGGGGACGAACGCGCCCATCTCCGGCACCCACATCGCCGGCAACGTGGACTTTACCCCCTGGATCACCCTGGCGGCGGCCCGCGCCCCCACCAGCCTCCCGGCCGACGGCGTCTCCACCGCCGTCATCACCGTGACCCTGCGCGATGCCGCCGGCCATGACGTGCCGGACGGCACGGCCATCACCCTCACCGCCAGCCTGGGCAGCGTCACGCCGGGGGTCGTCACCACCACGGCCGGCCTGCGCACGGCCACCTACCGGGCCGGCGTCACGCCGGGCACCGCCGTCATCACCGCCCGCGACGCCTGCGGCCAGGCCGTCACCACCACCGTCCTGCTCCAGACCGCCGATGTGGGCATCCGCAAGGATGGTGGCCCGGCCAACGCCCGCCCCGGCGACCTCATCACCTATACCGTCACCTTCAGCAACAGCGGGGCCATCAACGCTGCCAACCTCCGCATCACCGACACGCTGCCGGCCGGCACCATCTGGCGCTCGGACACCTCGGCCAACTGCGGGCTGACGCGCCTGGGCACGACGTCGCCGGTGGTCTACACCCGGGCCAGCATCACCCCCTCGTTCTCGTGCAGCTTTAACGTGGTCGTCGCCGTCACTCAGACCGGCTGCGGCCAGAACGTGTTCAACACCGTGGCGATCACCACCACCGCGCCGGACGTGAACACGGCCAACAACAGCGATACCTCGGATACCACCCACATCCGTTGCCTGGACCTGGCCGTGTTCAAGAGCAGCACGACGCCCTGGACCGCGCCGGGGCAGGTGATCACCTACAACGTCGTCGCCTGGAACCTGCGCACCGAACCGGCCACCGGCGTCGTCCTCACGGAGCGCGTGCCCGCTAACACGACCTTCGTGGGCGGGGCTTCCTGCTGGCAGCCGGCCGGCAGCGGGGTCTATACCTGCGCCATTGACTATCTGGGCGGCGGGGGCGCCGTAATGCGCAGCTTTATCGTGCAGGTGAACAGCCCATTGCCGCCCACTGTCACCGCCATCGTGGACGTGGCCCGTATCGGCGATGACGGGACGCACGGGCCGGAGCTGAACTACGCCAATAACGTCTTCACCCTCACCACCCCCATCAGCAACATGGTGGACCTGGCCCTGGTGAAGAACGACAACGTGGGGCCGCTGCCCGTATCAGAGACCGGCCAGCGCATCTATGAACTGCTGGCGCGTCAGGGCGGCGATATGCCCGGCGGCGTCCCCTGGCGGCCCTACGTCTTTGAGGGCGACGTCGTCACCTACACCATCGCCTATGCCAACGTGGGCACGGCGGATGCCACCGGCGTCGTCATCACCGAGATCGTCCCGGCCCACACTACCTTCGTTGGCCCCGCCGGCTGGACGCGGATCGGCGCCAGCAACGTCTATGCGTACTCCATCGGCAACCTGCTCCAGGGGCGCGGCGGCATCGTCTACTTTGCGGTGCGGATTGACAGCCCCCTGCCGCCGGGCGTGGATACCATCATCAACCACGCCTGCATCACCAGCGCTCAGGCCGACAGAGACCCGCTGAACAACTGCTCCAGCGACGATACGCCGGTCCGCGCCGGCTACGAGATCCAGGTCGTCAAGACCGCCGATCCGTGCGGGTTCCCCGGCCGCACGCTGGCCTACACCATCACCTATCAGAACGTGGGCAGCCGCCCCGCGCCGGGCGTGGTGATCCGAGACTACCTGCCGGCCCACACCACGTATGCCGGCGGCAGCGAGTGGACGTTGGCCGGCGGGGGCGTCTACACGCGCAGCGTGGGCGACGTGCCGGCCCACACCGGGGGCAGCGTCTCGTTCCTGGTGCGGGTGGATCGGCCCCTGAGCGATACCATCACGGCCATCACCAACACCGCCTGCATCAGCAACGTCTGCGCCAGCGTGGTCACGCCCCTGCCCTTCGAGCCGGACCTGGTGGTGGTGAAGAACGACAATGTGGGGCCGCTGTCGGTGGTGCAGCGGGAGCGCGCCGCCGAGTTGTCGCGCTATGTGTATGGCAGGGAGGTGGATTGGCCGGCCGCCCAGCCGGAGTGTGTGAACCCCGGCGATGAGATCGTCTACACGATCCTGTACGCCAACGCCGGGCGCGCGCCGGCCGCCGGCGTGGTGCTCACCGAGACGTTGCCGCTCTATACCACCTACGCCGGCGGCGGCTGGACTCACGTGGGTGGGCGCACCTACCGCCTGACGGTGGGCAGCCTGGCCGTGGGCGCCGGCTGGGAGGCCCAGTTCCGCGTGCGCGTGGCCGATCCGCTCCCGCCGGGCGTGGAGCGGCTCATCAATGTGGTGAACATCGGCGGGACGACGCCGGAACGGTGTAATACCGCCAACAACTCCTCCAACGACGACACGCCGATCTGCGCGGGCGCGATCCCCTTCCGCGTCTATCTGCCGCTGGTGCTGAAAGGATTTC
>DAOTYG010000007.1:0-34356 GCA_034435155.1 Anaerolineae bacterium
CCTGGCGGCCGGGCGTCCCCCTACGGGGACGCTCAAACCGACCGCGTAGGCGGTCGGTCGGCGGTTTACGCCCATCAGGTGCGGTTTCAACCGCCATATCTCACACCAAGCGTTAAGGACACAAACGATTTTTACGCATTCCTATGCAACACGGAGGTGACCCATGAAAACCTGGCTCTTGCTCGCCTTGGGGCTGATCACAGTGTGGATGCTTATCGGCTGCGAAACTTCCGGTCTTCCTGGCGGAGTAATGCCCCGGCCATCTGCGCCGCCGACGGCCACGAGCGTGCCTGCCGCAACAGGGGTATCCCCGTCAGCGCCGCGTGGCACCAGCATGTCCAGTCCGGTAAAAGTGACGCAAACGCCCACCCAGGCGCCCACCCCAGACCTGGCATCCATGACCTTCGTGGAGAAGAATGATCTGTTCCTCCGTCTGCTGACCGACCGGCAGGCCGAAGGTGCAGACACGACCGCCGCCGAGGAAGCCTACGTCCGCTCACTGGAGGCTACCCTGGCGGGTAACACCCTCCTGGCCGATCAGTACCTGAGCCAGGCTATTCTCCTGCTATGGAGATAGTTCATTCAAAAGAAAGGAGCAAAAAACATGAAGAACAATCGCTTTTACGTCCTCCTGACCATAGTTCTCCTCGTCCTGGTCGGGACGACCGCCCTGGCGCCACGGCCCGCCCTGGCCCAATCGGGCGGCGGCAGCGGCACGCTGACCGCCTCCGGCGACGGCCTGGCCGGCCTCCGCGGGAACGGCACGGTGACCATCTCTGGCAACGGCATCCTGTGGATCCGCGACCACAACGGCGACGCCACCATCCAGGTCAGCGGTAGCGGTGCGAAGCGTGAACTGCCCAACGGCTGGATGCGCTACGTCGGCTTCCGTGGCCAGGCCACGGTGAGCGGCAGCCTGATCACCGTGGCCCTGTCCGGGTACGACATCCACCTGCAGGCCACCGGCACGGGGCGCTTCGTGCTGCGCGGCAATGGCACGTACACTGTCGAAAAGGATGGGGCCGTCATCATGAGCGGCAAGTGGCCGGAAAGGGCCGAGGTATTGCGCATGCCCTGATGTCCCTGAGCAGGGTAAGGTCCCTTGAGCGTATAACAGTTGCGCGAATGATATGCGTGACCGCATTCGCCTTGCCTGGTTCATTGCTCATCCTCCCGCAGGTCTGAACAACCTGCGGGAGGGCGGGCATTTCTTTCCGTGATCAGCGACCGGCCGGGTTTGGGCTGGCTGGGCGACCTGGGCGCGTCGCACACGGGTTACCTGCCGCTGATCCTGCGGGACCAGGGAGCGGAGGAAGACGGAACACGCAATACGTCATGCGAAGGAGTAGTACCATGACCTTATGGAGCCAGAATGTGACCGAACCGACAGGCGCGTCGAGCGACGGGTGGAGCACGGTGGACATCATGGAAGACATGGACGAGGACCTGTTGGGCCTGCTGAAGAACTGGCTGGACTCGTTCCTCAAGTGGGACCTGATCCGGTTTCTGTACCATCATCCAGACACCGCTCACCCAATAGACGATCTGGCCCGGCGCATCCACCGGGATCAGATTGACCTGGCAACAGAGGCCAACACGTTGGTGGCGGCCGGCATCGTGGACTGCCAGTGGGTAGAGGGGCAGCCGGCCTTCGCGCTGGCCGCGGACCCGGCCGCCCGCCGCCTGGTGGCCCGGTTCATGCATGCCTGTGAGGATCAGTGCTTTCGGATGAAGGCTGTCTATCACATCTTGCAGAAGATGAGGCCATGATAAAAAGAGCGATGAAGACAAGCAACACTTGTTGGGCCGCCCTGGCTCTCGTCCTGCTCGTGGCCGGCGGGATGTTCCTGATGGCGCCGCCCGGCCACGCCGGGCGCGCAGCCTCTGGGGCGTCAGCGGCAACATCTACTGCAACCCCGACCACTACGCCAACTCTCACGCCTTCCCCCACTCCAACCGGCCCACCTTACCCACGGCTGGGCATCATGACCTGGTATATCCCCCGCAACTTTGCCGCCACGCTGAACGACAAGACCAAAGGCCAGGTCACAATCAACGATCCTGACCACACGGCGCTGCTCGATTTCATGGCAGCCCGTCAACTGGTGGTCGTCACCGGTGGGAGTTACCTCGGCGATTACGCCCGGGCCGACCGGAATCACCTGGCCCAGGCCAAAGCCAGCGCCGGCTTCCTACTCCTGGGGGTCTGGGGCAGCAGCGGCAATGAGCCTTACAACCTCACCTTCAAGAATGCCGGGCCCTACTCCCCCTGGCCCTTCGTGCCGGAATGGTTCGTGCAGCAAGTCGTACATGATCTCCCGAAAGATGTAAAGGCAGAAGATACCTGGTTGCCGATTGACATGAGGGACGCTGACGCCTATTGCCTCAAGCGCGACACCGGTTACGAAAACGACCAGGTCATCACCATGGACAAAGATCCGACGAAGCGAGATGCAGTCGTCCTCGACTGCAAGAACTGGAACCGTTCTTCGAACTCTATCCCCCTCACGACGAACCCGGAATTGCGCTCCCCATACGACTTTGGCGCTTTCCAGCATGATCATGCTGCTGGCATCACGGTGTGTCTCAACGTCTGGCACGATTGGGGTAACTGGTGGGGCTACAATATGACCAATGTGGGACCGACCGGACCCGCCGGCACCCCCTATGAAGACCTGCGCTGGAACCAATACCGCCCTCGCGTCATCTACCACCAGTTCAAGCAGGTCCGCGACAGTCAGGGTCAGTTGCTGTTCGACGGCGTGCTCCTCGACACCTTCAATCAAGAGTGGTTTGGGCCGTATAGTTCGCACCCGCAAATCGTGCAGCGCCTCGATCTGGATGCTGACGGCGTCTCCGACTGGCAGGAGCAACAGGCGGGTGTCCCCGGCCACGACCCGACCGGCTGCTATCCCGACTACTGGAGCTACGAGTCGAACTGGGACAACTGCGTCTGGGCGACCGGCCACACCTCCTTCACCCAAAACTTGCGGGATTGGTGGAATAGCGATGATGAGCTAAAGGACAATCATAACATTCTGGTGCAACACGAGTTCGGCGAGAACGCCGACTATATGAACGGGCAGTCCTTTGAAGCCATCCCGTATCTGGAGCTCTCGGCCGACCCATATGCGAACAGATGGCAGACGGCGTTCGAGCACTACCAGTACTGGGAAAAATATGGCCGGTCGCCGCAGGTTATCTTCATCTTCACCAACTGTCCAAACCCACCCGATAGCCCCGCTTCGTACAGGCAGATGCGGCTGGCGCTCGCCTTCACCCTCATGGGAGGCGGCTATTTCATGCACTCGCCGTATTACCCCGGGACCGGCTTCAATGGCGATGCGCTATGGTGGTTCGACGAGTATGCAGTGGACAGTTCAGGCAAAGCCATTGATGTCTACACCACAACGGTGCCGCACCCGCTGGTGAATATTAATGTGGGCCTGCTGGAGCAAAGGCAATTTGCCAACACCGTGCGTCCCGGCCTGGGCTACCTGGGCTACCCGATCACAGCGACGGTCCCTCTCACCATGGGGGTCTATCGCCGTGACTTTGAGCGGGGCATCGTCCTGGCCAACTTCTCGCCCGTGACCGTCACCCTCCCCCTGGAACGGGCATACCGCAAGATTCAGGGCATCCAGGACCCGCAGACTAATGATGGTTCCCTGGCGCCCGACATCACCCTGCCACCCAAAGACGCGATCATCCTGCTGGACCCGGCCATTTTCGGCCACGTCGTCTACCTGCCCCTGGTGACACGCGAGTGGTGATTCGTGGGACGTGTTCCGTATGCAACGCTGGTTTTTGCGGACTGACAAGCGGCCGGGGCGCAAACTCCTCACGATCCCCACAACTTCTCCATCACTTTTCCACAACCATTTGCTATACTTGGGGCTGGTTGAGGGGTTTCCTCAACGAATTGACACAACCACAACAAGGAGGGTAATATGAACTGGAAACGGATCGGGATCTTGGGCTTTGGCCTGGCGGGCGTGTTGACGCTGGCGGTGGTGCTGACCCTGGTCGTGGGCGGGGTGGCGCTGGCCCAGTCGCCCACACCGGTGCCCGGCACGCCCGGCAAGACCGGGCCGTGGTTCGGCGGGTTCGACTTCGGAGGCTGCTTTGGCGGCCGCGGAGCGTGGTTCGGCGGGCGCGGCGGCTTCGGGTTCGGCATGTTCGGCATGAAGGGCTGGGGGGGCGACGTCAACGTGATGAACGTGGTCGCCAAGGCCCTGGGCATGGAGCCGACCGACCTGCAAAAGGCACTCCAGGACGGCAAAACCATCGCTGACCTGGCAAAGGACAAAGGTGTTTCCACTGACACCATCGTCAACGCCATCGTGGCGGCGTACAAGACCAGCCTGGACCTGGCTGTGACCAATGGCTACCTGACCCAGACCCAGGCCGACGCCATCCTGGAGGCGGTGCGCGCCTTCGCCCCCACCTACCTGGAGCAGTCCTTCGTCCGCCACAGCCCCATGAGCGTGATCGCCAGGACCCTGGGGCTGACAGAGACCGAGCTGATGACGGCCCTGCGGGAAGGCAAGACCATCGCCCAACTGGCCCAGGAGAAGGGTGTCTCCACCGAGACCATCGTGAACGCCCTGGTGGCGGCAGAGAAGGAACGACTGGACCAGGCCGTCGCCGACGGCAAGCTGACCCAGGCGCAAGCGGATGCCCTGCTCAAGGTGGCGCGGGTGATGGCCCCCAGCTACCTGGAAGGCACGGGCAAGTTCGGTGGCCGGTTCGGACCGGGCATGATGGGCCATGGCGGCCGGGGGAAACGCGGCTTCTGAGGCAAGCCCACACAAGCTACACAAGAGAAAGGCCGGGACATAGCCCGGCCTTTCTGGTGCTTGTGGCAGATCGCCGGGTCACGGCTTTGATCCGTGTACGCCGGATGCCAACAGGAGCGTTGTCCCCAGTGTCAGTACCCCATCACCGACGCGCTTGCCGATCCTTTACCTCTGTGCTATAATTCCATCCGTCAACAACTGCATATCCCGGTCGCGGTGACCCGCCGCCCGGATGCCAGGGCTGAAAGGGGAAAGCCGGTGCGCTCCGCGCGGAGCAAGTCCGGCGCTGTCCCGCAACTGTAGTTCTAGCAGTTTGCAATTTGCAATCTGCAATCTGCTAGAAGAGCCAGAGAACCCGCCGCGACCGTATCTCCTCACCATCCTTCGAGAGAAAGGGGGTAAGGTCTCATGGCGCGCGCACCCTGATTCCCAGGCCCCCTGTCCCAAAAGGCAGGGGGTTTTTCTTGCGTCAAACGTCGGGTGTCAAATGTGACGAATGACGAATGACGAATGACGCATCACGAATGACGAATGACGCATCACGCAACACCCTGGAGGTTTCTTCCATGCGCAAGACCCTGTACATGCTGCTCTCCGTGGCCCTGGTGGCCGCGTTCGCCTTGACTCCACTGGCGGCCTGGGCCGACGCCAGCACGCCGGCCTATCCCGCCACCGTAAACAAAGCCCTGGCCTGGTTGCATACCCAACAACTGGCCGACGCCAGCTTTGGCACGGCCGGCGTCACCGGCAACGCCATCCTGGGCCTGGCCGCCGCCAACCAGGACCTGGCCGACTGGCGCGTGGGCGGCTGGACACCTCTGGACGCCCTGGACCTGATGGTCGAGGATTACACCACCGCCGGGATTGACCCGGCCAACCAGACCGCGCTGGTGGTGCAGGCCGTCGTGGCCGGCGGGGGCGACCCGGCCCACTATGGCGGCGTGGACCTGCTGGCCCGTCTGGACGGCTATTACGACGCCGCCACCGGCGCATTCGGGGCCGGCAACTGGTCTCTGACCTACTATATCCTGGCGAAATCGGCCGCCAGGCAGACCGTGCCCGTCACCGCGACGAACCGGCTGAAAAGCGCCCAGTTGCCCAATGGCGGCTGGGAGTTCAACCCCTCCTGGGGCGCCGATAGCAATACCACCGCGATGGCGATCCAGGCCCTCATCGCCGCCGGCGAACCGCCCACGTCCACGGTCGTCATCAGCGGCACGGCCTATCTCCAGACCCTGCAGAACGACGACGGCGGCTTTCCGTGGACCAAACCCTCGCCTTGGGGCACCGACACCGACGCCAACTCGACGGCGTTGGTCATCCAGGCCCTCATCGCCGCCGGCCAGAACCCGCTGGACGCGGCCTGGACCCGGCCCGGCGGGAACCCGCTGAGCGCGTTGCTGGCCTTGCAGCAGTCAGACGGCGGCTTTAACTACCAGGCCGGGTTCCCCGGCAGCCGGGTTATGGCGACGGTCCAGGCCCTCCCGGCCCTCATGGGCAAGCCGTTCCCGCTGCGCGGGCGCCGGCTGGCGGTCCGGGCCGGCCTGGCCTGGCTGGCAGCCCGGCAAAACGCCGACGGCGGCTTTGGATCGCCAGCGAGCAAGCCCGGCCCCACGGCCGACGTGGTGCTGGCGGCGGCCGCCTGCGGCGAGCTGAAAGACCTGCTCCGTGACGGCCATAGCCCGCTGGACTATCTGGCCGGGCAGGCCATCGCCTACACCATGCCATACACTTACGAGTGGGGCGGCACGGTCTATACCGTCACGGCCGTGGCCCAGGCCGGCAAGCTGGCTGTGGCCGCCACGGCCGGCGAAGCCTACGACCCGGCCGTCAAGACCTTTGGCGGCATTACCCTGCCTCAGCGCATCCTCGACAACCTGGCCTATAGCCCCCCGGACGTCAGCAACTTTGACCGGGCCTGGGCCATCCTGGGCCTGGCCGCCCTGAGCGAGCCGATCCCGGTCGGCTTGCTGAACGACCTGAAGGCGGCCCAGTTGCCCTCCGGCGGCTGGGAGTACGCCGCGTGGTGGGGCGCCGACAGCAACACCACCGCCCTGGCCGTCCAGGCCCTGGTCGCCGCCGGTGAAGCGACTACTTCCACTGCCATCGTCAGCGGCACCGCCTATCTCAAGACCTTGCAGAACGACGACGGCGGCTTTCCGTGGATCAAACCCTCGCCCTGGGGCACCGCTACCGACGCCAACTCGACCGGCTACGTGCTGCAAGGGCTGGCCGCCGCCGCACAGGACCCGCGCTCCGCTTTCTGGACGGTGAACCCCACCACCGGCATCACCATCACGGTGCACGCGCCCCTGGACGCGCTGCTGAACCTTCAAACCGTGGGCGGGGCCTTTGACTACCAGGCCGGCGTTCCCGGCGACCAGCTCGCGGCCACGGCGCAGGCCCTCCCCGGCCTGGCGTTGCGCGCCGGGCCGGTGCGCCTGCGGCCCTGCGTCGTCGCCACCGGCACAGACCCCCACGGCCGGCAGCGTTGGGCCACGCCGCTGATGGCCCGGTTCAATGTAGACCTGGACCCGGCCACCATCAACCAGAATACCGTGGTGGTGGAAGGCCCGGCTGGAGCCGTGGCGGGCACAGTGAGCTATGATGCAGCCACGTACACCGTCGTCTTCACGCCTGCCACACCGTTGACTGGTCACACCGTCTACACCATCACCATCAAGGGTGACGTGGCCGGCGCGCGCTGGGGCACAAAGATGGATCACGACTATCGCTGGCGCGTGCGCACGACCGGGTTCACGCTGTACCTGCCCATCGTGGCGCGGGACGCCGCGCTTTGAAATAACGTGCCAGGCACTGTTCCTCGTTCCCACGCTCTGCGTGGGAACGAGGGACACGGTCGCGCGCCCAAGCGGAGCGTGGGCACGAGGAGCAGGTTATGAACATACGCAGGTCGGTTCAATGGGGCCTCGTGGCGCTATGCCTGATCGCGCTCCTGGGGTCTGGAACACACGCCCAGGCGCCGCATCGCGCCGGCCTGGTGGTGCGCTTCAGCGACGACCGGGTGCTCACCCGCTGCATAGAGTTCACCGAGGAGTCCATCTCCGGCGAGGAGCTGCTCCGGCGCGCCGGCCTGCGCATCGTCTCCGAGTACAGCCCGGGCCTGGGCGCGGCCATCTGCCAGATCGAGGGCGTGGGCTGCAATTACCCGGCCGTCCCCTGCTTCTGCCAGTGCCAGGGGGCCGAGTGCGTCTACTGGGCCTACTATTACCTGGCGAACGGCCAGTGGGTCTATTCCGGCATGGGAGTCAGCAATCGCCAGGTGCATGATGGCGACGTGGAGGGCTGGTCGTGGGGGCCGGGCACCATCAGCGGGGCCACCGCGCCGCCGCTGTTCACCCTGGACCAGATCTGCGCGCCGCCGCCCACTCACACGCCCACCGCTACTCCCACATCGCTGCCCACAGCGACCTGGACGCCCTGGCCCACACACAGTGTCCTGTGGACGCCCACCGCCACACCCACGCCCCGGCCCACCCACGCCCCAGAGGTCCAGTTCTGGGCCGATGTCACGCGCCTCACGGCCGGCGCGTGCACCACGCTGCGCTGGGACGTGGAACACGCCGACGCCGTCTACCTGGACGGCCAGGGCGTCACCGGCCACGAGGCCCGGCCGGTCTGCCCGCCCCAGACGCACACCTACGAACTGCGGGTCGTGGCCGGCGGCCAGGAGACCACCTATCGCGTGACCATCGAGGTGATGCCGGCGACCCCTACCATGACGACCCGGCCACCGGCCGTGACAGCATCGCCATCCGTGCCACCCATGCCGACTGCGCCGGCCGCCACGCCTGCCCCGCCGCCCCCTACTCCTTCGCCAACTGAAGCGTCTCCGACGCCGACTGTTGCCGCGTCGCCCACCCGGTCAGGCCCGGACGTGACGCCGCGCCGGGTGGCGGCAGCGGCCCCTGTCCCCACGCCCGCGCCCCCCGCGCCTGCTGATGTCGCGTTCGCGCCGCCGGCCGGCGGCCCGGCCGACCTGGCCCTGTTCGGGCTGACGACGGCGGCCCTGGCCGGGGTGGGCGCGTTCGCCCTCTGGCGGCGGAGGTAGCACCATGCGACGCGCCGCCTGGACGCTAGCGATCCTGGTACTGTCCATGCTGGGCATGGCGACCCTCGGCCGGGCCGCTGTCCCCGCGCCGGCGATAGAGCCGCCCTCGGCCGGCCTTTCTCGCGCCGGCCTGGTGGTGGATTACGGCGATGGGCGGGTATTCACTGCCTGCGTCGCCTTCACCGGGACGAGCATCACCGGCCTGGACCTCCTGGAGCGGGCCGGGCTGCCCCTGGTCACGGACGGCGGGGCCGTCTGCCGGATCGGGGATACCGGCTGTCCGGCCGGCGCGCCTTGTTTCTGCGCCTGCATGTCGCCGCCCCCGTGCCTCTACTGGCGCTACTGGACTCAAGAGCCCGGGGCCATCACCTGGACGTTCTCCGCTGTGGGCGCGGCCGGCCGCCGCCTGTCGGACAGAGCCGTGGACGGCTGGAGCTGGAGCACGGGTGCGTCGCCGCCCTGCCTGGCCTTTGGCGACCTGTGCGCGCCGTGGCGCCACGTCTTTTTGCCTCTGGTGATGGTGGAATGAAAATCGCGGCGTAGGGGCCGGGCTTGCCCCGGCCCAGGATGGCCGCGAACCAGGGCGACCGCAAGGCCCAGGGCGACCGCAAGGCCCAGGGCGACCGCGAGGGTCGCCCCTACCGGGGTTTATATTCAGGGGAGACATAAGCGTATGTTCCACACCATAGCCTGGCTGATCTGGCTGGCCTGCGCCGGCGCGCTGGCCCTGGTCGTGAGCCACCCCCTGTACGCACTCCTGATCCTGGGGGCCGGCGGCGTCATCTACCTAGCCCTGGGCCGCCATGCGCCCACCGGGCGTAGCTGGGCCGTGTTCGTCCGGATCGGGCTGGCGCTGGCGTTGGTGGCCGTGCCGTTCAACATGGCCTTCGTCCACGCCGGCGACGTGGTGCTGTTCGCGCTGCCCCGGGACTGGCCCCTGGTCGGCGGACCGATCACGTTCGAGTCGTTCCTGGGCGGGCTGGCCCGCGCGTTGCAACTGCTCACCATCCTGGTGGTCTTTGCCGCGTTCAACGCGGCGGCCGACCACTATCAACTGCTGCGGGCCACGCCGGCCTTTCTCTTCGAGGCCGGCATCATGGTCACCATCGCCATCACCTTTGTGCCGCAGATGACCATCGCCGCGCGGGACATCCGCCAGGCGCAGCGCATCCGGGGCCATCGCTTCCGAAGCTGGCGCGACCTGCTACCCCTGCTCATGCCCCTGCTCACCACCAGCCTGGAGCGGGCCATCCAGTTGGCCGAGGCCATGGAGTCGCGGGGGTTCGCGCGGGCCGCGCGGCCACTGACGGCGGCCCGGCGAGTGCTCGTGCAGACGCTCACCCTGGCCGGGCTGCTGGGACTGCTGCTGGGCCTGTTCGTCATGGCCTACTGGCCGACATGGGCGGCCCTGGGCTGGGGCGTCGTGGGGCTGGGCGCGCTCGTGCTGGCCGGCGTGTTCTGGCTCCAGGGCCGGCGCGTGCAACGGACGCGGTATCGGCGGCCCCGCTGGCGACCCCGCGACACGGCCCTGGTCCTCGCCAGCCTGGTCCCGGCCCTGGCGATCCTGGCGGTCAAGGCCCTGGACCCGTGGGCGCTGGTCTACAGCCCCTATCCGCCCTTTTCGCCGTGGCCCACGTTCAACCTGACCGTGGGCTGGCCGCTGATCCTGCTGGCCGCGCCGGCGCTGCTGGCCCCCAGACCAGACAAACGGAAGACATAACTGCTATGGAAGAACGACTGCAAAAGATTCTGGCCCGTGCCGGCCTGGGCTCCCGGCGCGCCTGTGAGGAACTGATCCAGCAGGGCCGGGTAGCGGTCAACGGGCAGACCGCACGGCTGGGCCAAAAGGCCGATCCAGCGCGCGACCGCATCACCGTGGACGGTCAACCGGTACGGCTGCGGCAGCAGCACACCTACATCGCCCTGCACAAGCCGGCCGGCGTGGTGTGTACCGTCCGGGACCCCCAGGGCCGACCGACGGTTTTGGACCTGGTGCCGGCCCGGCCCGGCGTCCGTCTCTGGCCGGCCGGACGCCTGGATACCGACAGCGAGGGTCTGGTCTTGCTGACCGATGACGGGGCGCTGACCCACCAACTGACTCATCCCCGCTTTGGGCATGAAAAAGAGTACCGCGTCCTGGTGGTCCACAAGCCGGACCAGGCCACGTTGGACCGGTGGAGTCAGGGCCTTGTCCTGGATGGAAGGCGCACAGCCCCGGCCCGGGTGCGGCTGCTGCAACAGGAGGACCAAAACACCTGGTGGCTGGTGGTGGTATTACGAGAGGGGCGCAAACGCCAGATTCGACAGATGATGGAGGCCCTGGGTCATCCCGTCCGGCGGCTCATCCGGTTGCGCATCGGCCCGGTGCATCTCGGCAATCTGGCCCCCGGCCAATGGCGTTACCTGACCAGACGGGAGATACAGTCTCTGCAACGTCTGACCCCGCGATAAAAGCGGGGTTTTGCGGCGGCGGCTTCGCCGCTCGCCGCAAAACCCCTCTCTGGAGTGACTACCCGCCGGGCACACCGGGAGTTAAAGTCTCTGCGCCCTCTGCGTGCTCTGCGGTACGGTCGCCCCCTCCACCATGCTCACGAATACATCCTCCAGGGAGGGCAGGATCGGCTCCAGATGTCGTACCGTGATGCCCTGGGATTCCAGGAGAGTCCGGAGCCGGGGGATAGCCTGTTGCGCCGGGTCGTCCGTAACCACATGGAGCAGGACGCCATAAACCGCCACCTCGCGGATGCCGGGCTGGCCCGGCAGCACGTCCAAAGTCCGCATCAGTGGGTCGCAATCCAGTTCCAACAGCGTGCCCGGCATCCGGGTGGCCTTCAATTCGTCCGGGCTGCCCATGGCGATGAGGCGACCATTGTGCATCATGGCGATGGTGTTGCAGTGCTCGGCCTCGTCCATGTAGTGAGTGGTGACAAAGACCGTGACGCCCTGGCCGGCCAGGGTATAGATCAGCTCCCAGAAGGCGCGACGCGAGGCCGGGTCCACCCCGCCGGTCGGCTCGTCCAGGAAGAGCATGGGTGGCTGATGGACGATGGCGCAGCTCAGGGCCAGGCGTTGTTTCCAGGCCCCAGAGAGGTTCGCCACCAGCTCTCGCTCGCGGCCGACCAGGTTTGCCATCTCGATGAGGGTGGCGATGCGCTGGCGACGCATTCGCAACGGCACCTGATAGATGCCGGCGTAGAACTCCAGGTTCTCCTGCACCGTCAGGTCCTCGTACAGGGAAAACTTTTGGCTCATATAGCCGATGCGCTTCTTGATCTCCTCCGGTTGTGTGCGGATGTCATAGCCCAGGACGGTGGCCGAGCCGGAAGTGGGCAGCAACAGGCCACACAACATGCGGATGGTAGTGGTCTTGCCGGAGCCATTGGGACCCAGGAAACCATAGATCTCGCCCTCTTCCACCTGGAACGTGACCCTGTCAACGGCCACAAAGTCGCCGAATTTACGGGTCAGGTCAAAGACTTGGACGGCGTGTTTCTTTTCGGTCATGGTTGCTGCTCTGACGGGGCATTTCGGAGAGCAGTTCGACGCCTGTCAGCGGTGACTGCCAGCTCCATGAACACATCCTCCATGCTCGGCGCGATGGGCCGGAGCACGGCGATCTTGGGCCTGGCGGTAGCTATTGCCGGACCAGCGCAGAAATGCTATAATTTGGCACGAAGCGACTCGACGCACAGAGGCTATGAGGAGCAAGAGCATGTTCAAACCAAGGCACGTGAGCTTTGACGAGTTAAGCGACCGCCTGCGCACATACGAGCGCAAATACGGTTATTCGACCATCGAGTTCTACCGCCGGTTCGAAAACGGCGAGTTGGGTGACGACGATGATCTGATGATGTGGGCCGGTCTGTACCACCTCTATCTGACCTCGCTACCGATCCGCCAGTTCATGCAGCGCGAGTTCGTAGTGGCATGATCATCTCTGACTATTTCGCCGCCCTCGAGCGTGGCCTGCGGCAAAACGTCCATGTTGGGCAGGTTGAGGAACCACTGACCTGCCTGGTTTCGGATGACTACAACGGGTTGATCCGTTGTCGGATCGTTTTCTGGGACGGCTCATATCTGGACCTCTACGAGGTGGTCAGCACCGAGCTGGGCTACCCCATCCGCGTGCATTACGCTTATACCTACGTTCGCGCCGGGCAGCGTGTCTTTCGCTACGATAACGCACCCCATCACCCGGAGATCGTCACCCATCCCCACCATAAGCACGTCGGGCCAACTGACCGTCTGGTCCCTGCTGACCAGCCCAGCTTAAACCAGATATTAGCCGAGATAGAGACCTGGCTGGGGCGATAGATGAGCCTACAGGTCGCTGCCCGGCGACTGTCCCACCCGCCCACCGCCGCTCAACTCCATGAACACGTCCTCCATGCTCGGCGCGATGGGCCGCAGCATGGCGATCTCTACGCCCTGCGACTCCAATGCACTGCGCAGGGCCGGCATGGCAGCCTCCGCGTCAGCTACGCCCAGGTGCAGCAAGTCGCCAAAGATCTGCACATCGCGCACAAAATCCAGCCCCCGCACGATCTGCTGGGTGCGGCCCCGGGGCCGGCCCTTCAGCTCCAAAATCTGCGTCTTTATCATGGCCTTGAGTTCGTTGGGCGTGCCCACGGCCAGCACCCGGCCGGCATAAAGAAAAGCCACCCGGTTACACCTTTCCGCCTCGTCCATGTACGAGGTGCTGACCAGGATGGTCACCCCACCGCTCAGCAACTCGTACAGGATCTTCCAGAACTCCCGCCGCGAGACCGGGTCCACGCCGGTGGTCGGTTCGTCCAGGAGGAGGAGCAGCGGCTCATGAATGAGGGTGCAGGAGAGGGCCAGCTTCTGCTTCATGCCGCCGGAGAGCTGTCCGGCCCGCCGGTCCTGGAACGGCCCCAGCCGGCTGAACTCCAACAGACGCAGCAGCCGCTCTTCCCGTTCCTGGCGCGCCACCCCGAACAGGTCCGCAAAGAGCCGGATGTTCTCTGCCACTGTCAGTTCGGTATACAGGTTGAACCGCTGGCTCATGTAGCCGATGCGTTCCTTGATGGTTTCGGCCTGGCGCAGGATGTCATAGCCCAGGACGGTAGCGGAGCCAGCCGTCGGTTCCATGATGGCACACAACATGCGGATGGTGGTAGTCTTGCCGGCCCCATCCGGTCCCACCAGCCCGAACAGTTCGCCACGCCGCACGGCCAGGTTCATGCGGTCCACAGCCACGTTCTGCCCGCCGCCTGCGGCCCTGAAGATCTTGGTCAGGTCGTGGGTCTCGATGACGTATGGTGGTAGATCGGTAGATCGGGACATGGGTGGACTCAGTACATGGAAAAAGTTGCCCCAAGCGGCGACCGTAAGGGGTGCGACCCGCCGCTTCGCGCTCGGCGGTCGCAGACCGCCGAGGAGCACAAGTTGGTCATCTTGGCTCCCGCTACCGTTGACCGCTGACGGCTGACCACCGACCGCCAAGGTTTCCAGCGGTCTGCGGTCAGTAGTCGGCGGTCTGTATGAGCTGTCACTGGGGACCTGCGATGATCCGGGCGTCGGCCGGGAAGCCGGGCTTGAGCGCGCCATCTGGATTGGGCAGGCGAATGCGCACGGCAAAGACCATGCCCACCCGGTCCGCCTTTGAGGCGGTGCCTTTGGGGGTGAACTCGGCCTGGCTGGCGATGAAGGTGACCCGGCCCTCGAACGTGCGGCCGGGGAAACCGTCCACGCGCACCTCGGCTGGCTGGCCCACCCGTACCCGGCCCACCTGATCCTCCGGCACATAGACGGTCAACGTCAACTCTTCCAAATCTGCCAGGGTGAGCACCGTGTTGCCGGCGGCGGCCATCTCGCCCAGATGCAACACCTGCTTGAGCACCACGCCGTTCGTGGGGGCCTTGAGGGTCATCTTGTCGCGTTGGGCCTGGAGGGCCTTCACGTCGGCCTGCTTCTGGCGCAGGTTGGCTTCGGCCAGGGCGATCTGCTCCGGGGTAGCCCCGGCCTTGACCGCCTTTACGCCGGCCTGCGCTGCCTCCACCGCCGCTGTGGCCTGGGCATACTGGCCCTTCACCTTGTCAATCTCGGCGTCTATGCTCTGGGGATTGGCCCGCATGGCGAGCAGTTGATCCAGCGCGGTCCGGGCCGCTTTCTCCCCGGCCACGGCGGTCTCGTAGGTGGAGACGGCCGCGGTGTAACGCGCCTGGGCCGATTCGTACAACGACTTGGCCGCGTCGGTGCCGGGGTAATAGGCCAGCTCTTGGGCCCGGTCGCGCAGGGCCTCGGCCGCGAGCATGTTGGCCCGGGCCTGTTGCACCTGGCGTTGGGCCTTGTACCACTGCGCCCGCACCTCGGCGATCTTGAGGTCCAGCTCCTGGGGATTGGCGCGGATGGCCTGGGCGTCGGCCAGGGCCTGCCTGGCGCCGGCCTGGGCGGCCTGGGCCTGCGCCAGCCGGGCCTCCATCTCGGCGACCTGGGCCGGGGTGGCCCCGGCCCGTACCTGGGCCAGTTGGGCCTCCGCTGCCGCCACGGCCGCCTCTGCCTGCCTGATCTGCGCATCTATGAGGGCCGTGTCGAGTTGGGCCAGCACGTCGCCGGCCTGCACCCGGTCCCCCTGGTGAGCGTGAACGGCCACCACCCGCCCGGCCACCAGCGTCGTCACCACGATCTCCTCGCCCTCGATGGTGCCGGAACCGGCGATGTCCGGCGAAGTCGAAACCCCAAGCCCCCAAGCCCAAACCCCAAATTGGGGACTTGGGACTTGGGACTTGGGACTTGGGACTTGGGCTTTGGGGTTTGAGAGTTGAGCATCGGCGGGCATCCCAGGCTTGAGGGCGTGATCCGGGTTGTCCAGCGCGATCCGGACGGCAAAGACGGTCTCGGCCCGGCTGTCCTTTGTCTCCACGCTGCGCGGCGTGAACTCGGCCTGGTCGGCGATGTGGACCACCCGGCCGGTGAAAATGCGACCGGGGTAGCTATCCACGGTCACGGCCACCGGCTGGTCCAGACGCACCCGGCCCAGGTCCGCCGCTCGCACATAGACGACCAGGGTCATGCGGTCCAGGTCACCGATGGTCATGAGGGTGCGCCCGGCGATGGCGACCTCGCCCGCGCGGGCGGCCCGACTCAGCACGATCCCAGACGTGGGCGCGCGCAGGGTCATCTTGTCCACCTGCACCTGCAAGGCTTCGTGGGCAGCCTCGGCCTGCTTCACCTGGGCTTTGGCCGCGTCAATCTGCTCTTTGGGCGTGCCGGCCAGCAGCCCGTCCAGCCTGGCCCTGGCCGACGCCACCTCGGTCTCGGCCAGGTCGTACTGGGCTTTGGCCGCGTTCACCTGGAGATTGGCCTCCAGCGGGTGGGCCTTGATGTCTTGCAGGATGCGCAACCGGGCCTTCGCGCCGTCCAGTTCGGCCTGGGCGATGTGTACGTCCTCCCAGGCCAGCCAGCGACCGAAATCGGCCAGCCGGGCCTGAGTGTCCACGGCCCTTTTCACCCCCTCCGGCGTATTCCCGCTTACGGTGATGTCGAACTTGAGAAAATCCGGGATCGTGGGGTCCCATGATCCCCACGGTGTCCCAAAGACGATGTCAATGCCCAGATCGGCCGGGTTGAAGGTGTAGCTCCAGGTGTCCGGCAGGCGATCCCTCAAGCGCACGGCATAGCCCCAGCCGGCCTCTGTGCTATCTTTGGTGCCCAGGGCCGCCTTGAGCTGCCCCTCGGCGATCTCCACCTGGGCCTTTGCCGCCGTGATCTGCACATCCAGCTCCTGGGGATGGTCACGGGCGATGATGGCGTTCTCCCAGGCAGTCTTGGCCGCGTCGCGTTTCGCTTCGGCCATACGGAGCTGGGCCTGGGCGGCGGCGATCTCCTCCGGGCGGGGGCCGGCCTCCAACACCGCCAGGTTCGCCTTCGCCAGGGCCACGTAGCTGGCGGTGCGCTCCAGGTTGGCGCGGTACAGGTCGTCGTCCAGACGGATCACCACCTCGCCCTGCTGAACCTCATCCCCCTCACGGGCGACAAACTCCTGGATGGTGCCTGGCGTTTCGGCCACCACGGCCACCGTATAGGCCTCGATGACGCCGGAGGCGGTGAGAGCCTCGTCCTCCGGCGAGGTCCAGGGGGCCACGAGCGTCGTGCCCGGCTGCGTGCCAAGGAACCATACCACGGCCCCCACGATGACCGCGCCCACCATCGCCAATGCTTTCTTGTGTCGCGCCAGCATCCCTTTCAGCATCGCCCTTCCCCACTCATTTATCCTGCCTCCTGCCTCTTGCGCCAAACGTCGTTCGTCCATTCGTCCATTCGTCCATTCGTCCATTCGTCCATTCGTCTAATCGAGCTTTTTCTTGAACCGCCCGGCGCTCAGCACCACCATCACGATCCCGAAAAACGCCAGATATGCCGCCTGGGGCCACAGCACTTCCAGCCCCACGCCCTTGAGGAAGATGCCCCGGATGATCCGCAGAAAGTGCGTCAGGGGCAGGATATTGGCGATGACCTGGATGAACGCTGGCATGGGATCAATGGGAAAGGCGAACCCACAGAGCATAAACGTGGGCAGCATGATCAGCGCCGTGAGCTGCTGCGCCTCACGTTGCGTCCGCGAGATGGTGGAGATGAGCAGACCCATCCCCAGGGTCACGAACAGGAACAGCGCGGCCAGGGCATAGAACAGGAGCAGGCTGCCAGCGACCCGGGTCCCGAACCAGATCACGCCCACCAGCAACGACACCGTCACCTGCAACATCGCCACAGCCACGTAGGGCAGGAGCTTGCCGGCCATCAGCTCCATCTGCGACAACGGCGTGGCGATGAGTTGCTCGATGGTGCCATCCTCGCGTTCTTTGGTAATGGCCAGAGCCGTCAGCGTCAGCGTCGTCCACTGCAAGACCACACCGATCAGGCCGGGGATGTTAAAGTCCAGGGCGCTCATGTCCGGGTTGTACCAGGCCCGCGCCCGAAAGTCCAGCGACGGGATGCCGCTCTGCAGGGGTACCCGGGCCAGCAGGATGTTGGCCGCGTGCTGCTGAGCGATGACGGTGGCGTAGCTCATGATCGCGCCAGAGGTGGCCGGGTCGCTGCCGTCCAGCAAGAACTGCACGCCGATGGGTTCCAGGCGTTCCATGGCGATGGCGTAGCCGGCTGGGATGACCAGCGCGCCCCGCACCACCCCCCGGTCCACCAGGCGTTGGAGTTCCGCATAGCTCTCTACGTGCTCGCGGGCCACAAAGTATCCGCTGACCTGATAGGCGTCAATCAAGGCCCGGCTCGCGGCGGTGCGGTCCTGGTCCCAGACGGCGATGGGCAGGTTCTTGACCTCGCCGCTGAGGGCATAGCCGAATATCGCCAGGATCAGCATCGGCGTGCCCAACATGATGACAACGCGCATCCGGTCCCGCAAGAGCACCAATGTCTCCTTGCGGGCGATGGCTAGAGTACGGTATAACCGATTCAAGTCAAGCATGGCAAACCAGTCCAGACAAAGCATCAACCATAATCGACGACCGACCGCCGACGGCCGACCGCCGACATTTCGCAACGGCGGTCGGCGGTCCGCAGTCGGCGGTCTCTATCCCACCCGCTTTTGGAAACGCAGGGCACTGACGACCAGAGTGACCAGGCCCATCGCCGCCAGCATGGCCGTCTGCGACCAGAGGGCTTCCAACCCCACGCCCTTGACCACGATGCCCCGCACGATGACCAAAAAGTGGGTCAGGGGCAGAAACCGGGCAAAGGTCTGGGCCGGGCCGGGCATGGACTCCAGCGGGAACATGAATCCGCTCAGTAGGATCGTGGGCAGGATGATAGCCCCCATGAGTTGCTGCGCCTGGTCTTGCGTCTGGGCCACGGTGGAGATGAACAGGCCAATGCCCAAAGAGAAGATCAGGAACACCACACTCAGGGTATAGAGCAATAGCGCGCTGCCGTTCATGGGCATCCCAAAGACCAGGATCGCTACCAGCAAGGCCAGGGTCACGTCCGCCAGGGAGATGACCACAAAGGGCAGCATCTTGCCCAACATCAGTTCTATGGACCGCAGGGGGGTCACCATAAGCTGTTCCATGGTCCCCTGCTCCCGTTCCCGGACGATGGAGAGGGCCACCAGGGCCAGGCTGATCCATTGGAGCACGGTGCCCACCAGGCCCGGCACGCGCAGGATGGTCACGCTCAGGTCCGGGTTATACAGGATGCGCGGTCGAAAATCTATGGGCAGGGCGAAGGAAAAGCCCTTGAGTGACCCGGCGATCAGGGCCGTCGAGTGCTCGTTGGCGATGAGACTGGCATAGCTCAGGGCCGGCAGGGCCACGGCCGGGTCCGCGCCATCCACAAAGAACTGGACCGGGGTCTTCTGGCCGGCCTGGATGGACGGCGCATAGTGCGGCGGGATGATGAGGGCCGCCTTGACCTGCCCGGCATCCAGGAGCCGGCGCACCTGGTCATAGCTCGCGGCGTACTCGGATACGACAAAGTAGCCGGAGGCACTGAAGGCATTGATCAGGGCGCGGCTCTCCGGGCTGCGGCTCTGGTCATAGACGGCCGTCGCCAGGTTCTTGACGTCGGTGTTCAACGCATAGCCCAGCAGCGTCAGCGAGATGATGGGCTGGACAAAGATCATGGCCAGGGTGCGCCGGTCGCGCCGGGCCTGGATGAACTCCTTGCGCATCAGCGGCCAGACCCGCCACAGGGCGATCCTTTTTAGCAGGTTGGTGAGTTGGGACATCGGCAGGTTGGCAGGTTGGTACTTGACCAATCTACCAATGACCGGGTTTACCGGCCCCTCGGCGGCTGGATGTTGATGGCGGCCCCCACGTCGTAGGTATCGTAGACCACGTTCAGCGCGCCGGTGCCAGACAGGCCGCCGCCGGTGAAGGTGGCCGTGCCGTTCAGGGTGTAGCGCACCACGTAGCCGCCCTGCACCGCCGTATACAGCTCGCCGGTGCCGCTGACCGTGCCGTCTTCGATGGGCACGTTCTGGATGTTGTACCGGTAGTGGTGACAGAGGATGCCGTTGATGGTTTCATCCGGCCCGGCCTTCTGGACCCCAGGGATGTAGGGGATGAACTTGCTGGCCGGGTAGATCTGCTCCTCGAACAGCGCGATGGCGCCGCTCTCCGGCACCAGGACCCAGGGCTGGTTGCCGATCTTGACCCAGAGTTGCTCGCCGATCCAGATGGCCTCGGCCTTGTTGCTGGGTAGATACTGCACGCCGGCCCCCTCCGCGCTGACGGTGGCATGGATGGCCTGCTGGGTAGTGTTCACGTCGGCCTGGTAGTGATAGGTGCCGGTGGCGCCGGTCGAGGCTTCCTTGAAACTGACGGTCATGCGCTGGCGGAAGGTGCCCAGCGTGTTCAGGGCTTCACCGGTGGGGTTCATCGCGCCGGCCGAGACCGCTGGACCGGTATCCGGCGCAGCGGTGGGAGGCACCGGGCTGGCCGGGGCCGTGGTGGGTGCTGGCGTGGGCTGGGGCGGCTGCCCGGTCGCGGTCGTAGCCGGCGTGGGCTGGGGCGGCTGCCCGGTCGCGGTCGCAGCCGGCGTGGGCTGGACCGGCTGGGAAGTGGGACTGGGTGCGATAGATACCGGTGAGCCGATCAGCGTCGGCCCCTCGATAGTGATGGTGCAGGCCAGGGTGCTCATCGTTGCCAGCAGGATGATGACCAGGGTGCGGTAGGTCTTCATGTGCTCCTCCTCAGATTTGGTATTGGTTTTGGCGTTAACACGTCATTCGTCATACGTCAAACGTCATTCGTCATGCGTCACGTTTTACGTTTCACGTTTCACGTTTTACGTTTCACGTTTCACAACCCCATGCAAGAACACGTCCGCCAGGATGGGCGCCAACTCATCGTAGTCAAAGGGTAGCTCTTCCTTCATGCTGAAAACCTCCTGCCCCAGGATAAAGATCAGAGCCATGCCCAATAGAATCCGACTGAGGACCAGGGGATTCAGGTCCCGAAAGATGCCTTGCCCTATCCGGCGTTCCACGTATATCTGGAAGATGGGAAATACCTGCTCGTTCAGGCTGCGAAAGACGGTGCGGCGCAGGTCCGGGCTGACCGCCTGCATGGCGGCAAAATAGAAGCGCAGGTGATCGGCATAATGCTCCCCCAGGGCAAAGCCGGCCCGCAGGATGCCGGAGAGGAGGGCCTGATCATCAATATCCTGGTCGGCCAGATCGATCTCCGTGCCCAGGGCGACGGTGAACATCATCAGGGGCAGCCGGATCAGCACCTCGCGCAACAGGTCATCCTTGTCCCTGAAATAGAGATAAACGGTGCCGTCGGCCACGCCAGCCTGTTGGGCTATGTCACGGATCGAGGTATCGTGGAGACCCTTTTTGACCAGGATGGCGATGGCGGCTTCCAGGATCTGCTCGCGGCGTTCCATGAGCCGCTGGCTTTTCGCCGGGTCGTTCCCCTCTGGGGCTAACTGCTGGATGAGCACCTGGGCCAGCCGCTCGGCCTCGACCGGGGAGGGCATGGTCACTGCCTCCACGTCCTCCACGCGGGAGAGCAGGGGGGTAAGGCCGGGCGGCCGGTCCCGGCGGGAGGTAGCCAGGGCGGTGACGGCCGCACGCAGGCCGGCGGCATGACCCACGTAGAGGACTTTGCCGGCCCGGTCCTTGAGCATGTAGACGCCGGGACCGTCTGGCAGGGTGGCAACGCGTTCAAAAAGAGCATCCATGTCATTCTCCGGTTAGATGAATGAATATATATCCTTCTTACTGAATGATTGTACAGACATTATACTGAATAACCGTTCATTTGTCAAGGGCCTGGAGTGCGAGTAAATGTGGGGCATATCCATCATCAGTAGATGGAAAAGGTTGCTCAAAGCGGCGACCACGTCTGCGACCTGGCAGGCCGCAGGGAATGTGACCCGCCGCCTCGCGCCCGGCGGTCTCCCAGTCAGGCCCCCGGCCCAGGCCGGACTGGGTGGGCCTGGCAGACCGCCGAGGAGCACAAGAAAGCCTTTCTGGGGTTCTTGCGGCGGCTTCGCTGCCGCAAAAACCCATACCAGGCCTTATTTCCCCTCCCCGAAGGGACAAAGTGGGAGCGAGGCAGTGCCCTCATGCGTTTAATTACGCCCGGATGTCAAATCATCGGGTTGACGAAGTGAGCGTTTGGGGGTATACTCAAAGCAAAGCTGCGAGGGCAGGCCCAATAGATCGGCGGGATGATGTCCAGACTACCTACGGTCGCTGCCGCGAGCCAGGCCAGGGAGCTAACCGAACTGATAAGGAGGCTGATAATGACGGACAAGATCCAGATCGGCGGTATCATCCGCAACGCGAACCTATCATTGCTCGGAGTCATCGGACTGCCTGACCGCCCCGGTTCAGCCCGGCTGGTCATGAACGCCATGGGGCGCCGAGGCATCAATGTGGAGTTCATCGCCCAGGGCATCGGCGAGCAAGACCGGGCCAATCTCACCTTCTGCGTAAGCAAGGACAATTTCAAGGATGCCCTGGATGCCCTGCGTCAGGATGTGGCTGCGGAGGTGGAGGCCATCGTATTCATCGAGAACGTGGCCAGTGTGGCTATCTTTGGCCCCGACTTTCGCCAGCGCCCGGCCGTCGCCGCGAGCCTGTTCGAGGCCCTGGCCCAGGCTGACATCAACATCCGGGCCATCAGCACGTCCATCTCTACCGTAAGCTGTATCATAGATAATGACCGGCTGGAAGACGCCCTGGTTGCCGTGCACCAGTCGTTTGAACTGCCATAGGCCGGGATTAGCTGGAGTGGAGCGTGTATGAGGGAAGTGGTCAAACCCATCAAGCTCGTGGTCACCGGCGCGTTCAATACCGGCAAGACCCAGTTCATCAAGACTATCAGCGAGATCGAACCGGTGACCACTGAGGCCCGGTTGCGGTCATCAGGTGAACGCCTGGCCAAAAAACACACCACGGTAGCCCTGGATTTCGGCCTGGTCAGGGTAGACGGCACGCCGGTGCGTCTGTTTGGCACGCCCGGCCAGACCCGGTTCGATTTCATGTGGGAGGCCCTGGCGGTAGGCATGGATGGGTACGTTGTCCTGGTAGATGGCTCCCAACCCCAGGCTGTGGCCGAGACCCGGCCGGTCTTGCAAGCGTTTCGGCGGCGGCGCCGGCCTTATGTGGTGGTGATCACCAAGACCGATCAGCCATCCCCGCACCCGGTGGACGAGTTGATCGCCGGGTTGAACCTGCCCCCAGGCGTGCCGGTGTTGACCTGCGATGCCCGCAGCAAGAGCAGTGTGCTGGCTACGCTGCGCGAAACCCTGCGCTACCTGCGCGATGCGCGTGGCTGAAGGGGCAACCCTATGATCAGGCGGCCAGAAGCGCGGCCAGAGACAGAGACGACCGAACTGGCCCTGGTCCCCTGGGCCTGGGAGGCCCTGAAGCGCCGGTGGGAGCAGCTAACCCATTTGTACCGGCGCTGGCAACAGGTGGGGTTGCACAGCCGGTCGCCGCTCTTGCCCATCCTGACCCGCTATGCCGCCCATGTGCTGGTGGTGTTGTTGGCCGGGGCCGTAGCTCTGAGCAGCTCGTTCTACATCCCGGCCCCCGGGCGAGCCGCGACCGGCGCGCCGGATGAGGACCCGGCGGTGGTTTTTGGCGCAGGAGCCGGCTCTGCCCCCAGCGGGTTCATGGTGCCGAGCATCCAGCCTTACACCATCATCCCCAAGCGACCGCGCCGGGGGATCATCACCTATGTGGTCCAGGCCGGCGATTCCGTCTCCAGCATCGCCGAAAAGTTCGAGATCACCCCAGAGACCATCGTCTGGGCCAACGGCAGCCTGGAGAAAACCCCCGATCTGCTGGTCATCGGCCAGGAATTGACCATCCTGCCGGTCTCCGGCGTCTACCACACCGTGCAGGGCGGCGAGACGTTGGAATCCATCGCCAAGACCTACAAGGTGGAGCCGCGCACGATCCTGGAATGCCCCTACAATAACCTGGCCGAGCCGGTCAGGCTCCAGGCGGGCCAGAGACTCATCGTGCCCGGCGGCACCAAACCCTACACGCCCCGCGCCGTCTATGTCTACGATGGCCCCATCCCGGCCGATGCCAAGACCGGCACCGGGTCCTTCGGCTGGCCCACCACCGGCTGGATCTCGCAGCGCTACTGGTCCGGCCATCAGGCGGTGGACATCGCCGGGTACAAGGGGACGCCGATCAAGGCCGCCGATTCCGGGTTCGTCATCAAGGCCGGCTGGAGCGATGTCGGGTATGGCAATCACATCATCATTGACCATCGCAACGGCTTCAAGACGCTCTATGCCCACCTGGAATCTTATGTGGTGAATGTGGGCGACTCGGTCAAAAAAGGCCAGGTCATCGGCTTCATGGGCAACACCGGCAAGTCCACCGGGCCCCACCTGCATCTGGAGATCATCAAGGACGGCGTGCGGCGCAACCCCCTGGCCTACTTGCCCTAGTGAAAAGCCCACCCTGGCGGCGGGAGACGCCGCCAGCCAGCAGGAACAGGATGTTGACGAGACAGAGGGTGGCAGAGTTCTGGAGAACGCACGCGGGCCAAACCTGGCAGCGGGTGCAACGGGTGTGGACTCGCTGGCGAGGACTGACCGGCGAGGATTGGCTACCCGTGGCGACACGTTACGGGGCACACCTGCTGGTCATCACCCTGGCCCTGAGTGTGGCCGGGGCCGGGTTGCCGGCCTGGACGGCCGGCGGCTGGACGACAGTCGGTATGACCCGGGACGAGAAAAACGGCGGGGCTGAGCCGGTCGTCTTCCCGCAGCGACCCGGCGAGGCTCCTACCTTCATGGTGCCGTTGACTCTGCCCAACACCATCATCCCCAAGCGCAGCCGGCGCGGCATCGTCACCTACGTGGTGCAGCCGGGCGACGTGATCCACTCCATCGCCCACAAGTTCGAGGTCTCGGTGGGGACCCTCATGTGGGCCAACCCCGAGCTGGAGATGAACCCCGACCTCCTGATCATCGGCCAGGAATTGCTCATCCTGCCCGTCAACGGGGTGCTGCACACGATCAAGCAGGGAGATACCATCGCGGCTATCGCCCAAAAGTATGGCGTGGAACCTCAGGCGATCTGGGACTGCGAGTTCAATGACCAGCAGGTGTTAGAGACCCTGCCGGCCGGCCAGAAGATCATCGTGCCCGGCGGCAAAAAGCCCTATGTACCCCGGCCGGTCTACGTGTATAGCGGCCCGGTGCCCAAGGATGCCAAACGGGGCACCGGCGTGTTTGGCTGGCCCACGTCTGGCGTGATCACCCAGGGCTATTGGACGGTAGAAGGCGGTTACGGCCACCCGGCCATAGACATCGCCAATCCCGGTATGCCCTGGATTCGGGCGGCGGATTCCGGCTTTGTGATCAAGGTGGCGCGGAACACCGGGGACACCGGCTATGGCAACTATGTCATGGTGGACCACCGCAATGGGTTCGTGACCCTTTACGCGCACCTGGATACCATCCTGGTGAACGTGGGGGATTCCGTGGGCAAGGGGGCGATCTTGGGCCGCATGGGGAACACCGGCAAGGTGCGCGGCATCACCGGCATCCACCTGCACTTTGAGATCATCAAGAACGGGGTGCGGGTGAATCCCATGCTGTACCTGCGGTAGCCCTGCTGTCAGAAACGCTTGGTGTGAATTATTGAACTTTGGTCGCACACCACAAGGAGTAGAGGCTTTAGCCGGTTGTGCCCACAAGATACGCCCCGCCTGAAAGCTCGACTCCAGAATTGTCCCAAATCCAGTGAATTAGTGACCGGGGTCGCGCCTGGGCCTGGCGGCCGGGCGTCCCACCGCTACGTGGGGGACGCTCAAACCGACCGCCGCGAAGCGGGCGGCTGGCGGTTTACGCCCCGCAGGTGCGGTTTCAACCGCCACATCTCTGTGCTCCGTGCTTGCCAGAACACCTGGCCGGTGGTACAATTGTGCGCCGATGAGGGCTGGTGTCCCGTCGCCAGCCCTTTTGCGTGGAGGTGTGGTGAACACGCCATGGATCGCAGCCAACCGGCGGGGGATGGTTGTGGCAGCCGCCCTGGTCGCCATCCTGGTCCTGGCCCTGGCCCTGCGCCTGTATGGCCTGGAATGGGACGCGCGCGGGCTGTTTCACCCGGACGAACGCCAGGTGCTCGCGGTGGTGGACCGGCTGGCACTGCCCACATGGTCCCTGCTATTGACCCCGGCCAGTCCCCTTAATCCCGGCTTTTTTGCCTACGGCTCGCTTCCGCTGTACCTGCTCAAGGCCGTGAGCGCGGCCCTGGCCCTTTTAGGCGGTGATTGGGCTGACCCAGACCAGCTGTGTCTCATCGGCCGGGGGCTGGTGGCCGTGAGCGATACCGGCACCGTGCTGCTGGTGTTTCTGCTGGGTCGCCGGTTGCACGGTTCAGCGACGGGCCTGCTGGCGGCCCTGTTCCTGGCCCTGACCGTGCTGCACGTGCAGGCCGCGCATTTTTACACGGTGGATCCGATCCTGACCTTCCTGGTTGTACTCACCGTGCTGTTGGCCGGGCCGGTGGCGGAGCGGGGAGAGCGGCGGTGGGGGATCATGGCTGGCGGCACCTGGGGGCTGGCCCTGGCCACCAAGGTCAACGCGGTGTTGCTGGTGGTGCCGCTGGCCGGGGCCTGGGTGCTGGGCACACTACGACTGCGGCAGGGCCTCATCGGCCTGATGCTCACCGCTGGCGTGGCCCTGGGCGTCTTTCTGGCGACAGAGCCTTACGCCCTCATTGATGCCCCGACCTTTGTGCAGCAGACGCTGAACGAGATCGCCGTAGGCCGGGGAACAGTGATCTTCCCTTACACGGTGCAATACCAGGGCACGATCCCCTGGCTCTATTTCATCTGGCAGACAGCCTGGTGGGGCCTGGGTCTGCCGCTGGGCCTGGTGGCCTGGGGTGGGTTGGTTGGCCTGGCGATGCGGGCCTGGCGGGGGCATCGGGCTGCTATGGTGCTGTGGACCTGGGTGCTGGTCTATTTCGCCATTATGGGCGCTTCGTTCGCCAAGCCGGTGCGCTATATGTTGCCGCTGACGCCATTCCTGTGTCTGGCCGGGGCGAGCCTGCTGGTAAAGCCCCCAGCCCAACTCCTGGCGCCCCCAAACCAGGTCGCCGGTCTCATCTCTCGTCTGGTCACTGCGATCATCATTGGGCTGACTGCGCTCTACGCGCTGGCGTTTGTCGCCGGCGTTTATGGCCGCGAGCATCCCTGGCTCACGGTTTCGGCCTGGGTCTACCGCCATGTGCCGGCCGGGGCCACCATCGCCGTGGAGACCTGGGAGCATGGCCTGCCGGTGGAGATGACCATAGACGGCCAACACCACCTGCCGGGCGAGTACACGATCTACGAGCTAGACCTGCACGGCGCACAGGATGAGACTGCCCGCGCGCAACTGGCAGAGACCCTGGCCGCGTGCGATGTGATGATCCTGGCGAGCCGGCGCGGCTATCTGCCGCTGACCCGCCAGGCGACTGCCTACCCCCTGGCGGCGCGGTTCTATACCCGCCTGTTCCACGGCGACCTGGGGTTCGAGCTGGCGACCTGGGCGCGCACCGGCCCGGCTCTGGGCGACCTGCTCCTGGCCGATGACCCGGTGGCGGCAGCCGGATTGCCCCCCCTGCCCAGCCTGGCCCGGCCCGGCGAGGGTGTACTACAGTTGCCCCTGGCTGACGAGAGCCTGGTAGTCTATGATCATCCCCTGCCCCTGGTCTTTCGCCGGGTTCGGCCCCTGTCGCTGGCGCAACTAGACCGGCTCCTGCAATCTTCGGACGCAGCCGGCCGCTGATTTTGCTCTCTCGTAGTAACTATCTACCCTCCCGCAGGTTTGGGCGCAATGACCAGACCAGACGCCGCAGGCGCGCCCAGGTCCGGCTGCATCGGTTGCCAGCCCCTTTCTAACCTGCGGGAGGGTTCAGGGTACTGCATGGCAACGACGACGCAGCCCGACCTCTGGCGCGCCCACGCGGAGCGTGGGCGCGAGCCAAAACTGACTGCACTATTGGAGTGAAAACGCTTGAAACACGTCCGCCGATATTGGCAATTCTGGCTGGGCCTGGGTATCAGCCTGGTGCTGGTAGTGCTGTTGGTGCTCAACGTAGACGTGGCTGAGGTCTGGGAGGCCGTGCGCCAGGCGAACGGGTGGTATCTGGCCCCGGCAGTCCTGGTCGTCCTGGTATCCCAGGTAGCCCGGGCCTATCGCTGGCGATTGTTGCTCTACCCCCGACGGGGTCTGCGGATGGGCCGCCTCTTTAATATCATGAGCATCGGTTATCTGCTGAACAACTTGCTGCCGGGTCGGGCTGGCGACCTGGCCCGGCCCATCCTCCTGGGTTATGCTGAGGGCACGAACGTGGCCGGCGGCCTATCCGCCATCCTGGTGGAGCGGCTGCTGGATACCATGACCATCGTGGTGTTGTTATTCGGCTTGCTGCCCCTGGTCCCGTTGCCAACCGACTTGCGTTATGGTGGGATCGGTGTGGCCCTGGCCCTCCTCGCCCTGACGGTGGTCCTGGTATTGTTGTCGTTCCAACGGGAGCGGGGTCGGTGGCTACTGAGTGGGCTGGCCCGGCGGATACGGTGGTTCAATCACCCCCTTGTCTCGAACTCTTATGATGCTGTCGTGGACAGCCTGGCTGTGCTGCGGGCGCCGTGGCCGGGGCTGGGGTTGCTGGCCTGGACGGCCGTCATCTGGGCTTTGGCGATACTGCAAGATTACCTGGTCATCATGGCCTTTGAGCCACGCCTGTCGTTGGTGGCGGCCGCCGTAGCCTTGTGCGTCACCGGGCTGGGGATGCTTGTCCCGGCCCCCAGCGGGATCGGCACATTCCACTGGGCGGCTATCCTGGCCCTGAGCCTCTTTGGTGTGAGCTACAACCGGGCTTTGACCATAGCCGTGGTAATGCACCTCTATTCCTTTGGCCTGACCAGCGTGATCGGTCTGGTCTGCATGTGGGCGGAAAGCCTGAGCTATGCCGAGATCACCCGGCGGATTCGGCCGGGGTCGAATATGACGAGAACGGAGGGATAATGGATCGCCAACACTATCTGGTGACCGGGGGCGCCGGCTTTATCGGCACGAACCTGGTGGAACGCCTGCTGAGGCAGGGGCATGAGGTCACTATTTATGACAACCTGTCGCGCCGGGGGGCGCAGATCAATGCCGCCTGGCTCCGCGAACGTCACCCGACGCTACGCTGGCTGGTGGCCGACGTGCGCGACTTTGAATCGCTCCAACGGGCCGCCAGCCAGGCCGACGTGATCGTGCATCTGGCCTCGCAGGTAGCGGTGACCACCTCGGTTACGAACCCCAGGGAGGATTTTGAGATCAACGCCCTGGGCACGTTCAATGTGGTGGAAGCTGCCCGCCACTCGCCCCGTCAGCCCATCGTGCTCTATGCCTCCACGAACAAGGTCTATGGGGGGATGGAGGACGTGGTCATCGTGGAGGAACCCACCCGGTATGCTTACCGCGACCTGCCCTATGGTGTCCCGGAAACCTATCCGCTGGACTTCCACTCGCCCTATGGAGTGTCCAAAGGCACCGGTGACCAGTACGTGCATGACTATGCCCGCATCTATGGCCTGCGCACGGTGGTCTTTCGCCAGTCGGCCATCTATGGGCCTCGCCAGTTCGGGGAAGAGGACCAGGGCTGGGCCGCCTGGTTCGTCATCGCTGCCGTAACCGGCCGGCCCATCACCATCTATGGCGATGGCAAGCAGGTGCGCGATATGCTCTACGTGGACGATCTGCTGGAGGCTTACGAGGCAGCGGTGGCCCGGATTGATCAGGTGGCCGGGCGTATCTACAACATCGGCGGGGGGCCGGCCGTGGAGCGCACGATCTCGGTGTGGGCCGAGTTCGCGCCGTTGCTGGAAAAATACCTGGGCCGGGCCATCCCGGTGCGTTACGGAGACTGGCGGCCGGGAGACCAGAAGGTGTGCATCATGGACATTCGCAAGGCAGAGCGGGAACTGGGCTGGCAGCCCCGGGTGAGCTTTGCCGAGGGGCTGCGACGGCTGGTGGACTGGGTCCAGGCTAACCGGGCACTGTTTGGCTGACCGGGGATATGCGCTTGACGAATCGTCTTTTATTTGTTATTATTGGCCCGACGCGGAGGCGTGGTGTAGCGGCCTAACATACCGGCCTGTCAAGCCGGAGATCGCGGGTTCGAATCCCGTCGCTTCCGCCATCCACTGCTACCTTGATGCCGACTGGCTGCCGCTAGTCGGTTTTGTTTTAGAGGTGACTACACCGCCAACAAGTTTTGCCTCGTGCCCACGCTCCGCGTGGGCACGCCGCCGAAATCCGCCAGGCAGGGTCGTGTCATTTTGCTAACCGGCAAAACGCGCGCTCAGGAGTGCCCTGATGAAAAAGCCCCTGCTCCTACTGGTTTGCCTGTTGCTCGGTCATCTTCTCGCCAGCCCGGCCACCACGATGCCAGCCCCGGCCCGCGCCGGCCCCCTCTCGCCCCGCTTCACCCACCTCACCACGGACCACGGCCTGGCCCATAACATCGTCTGGGGCATCGCCCAGGATCGGCAGGGCTTCCTGTGGTTCGGGACCCAGGACGGCCTGAGCCGCTACGATGGCTATGCCTGCACCGTCTACCGGCACCGCCGTTCCGACCCGGCCTCGCTGGTGAACAACATTGTCCAGGTCCTGGTCGTGGACGCCGCCGGCACGCTGTGGGTGGGCACGGCCGGCGGCCTGGACAGCTACACCGGCGTCGCCGGACGTTTCATCCACCACGCCGCCATCCCCACCGAATCCATCAGCGCCCTCTATGCCGACGCCGCTGGCGCGCTCTGGGTCGGCACCGCCGGCGCCGGCCTGTTCCGCTATGACCCGGCCACCGGCCAGGCCACGTCCTATCAGCCTGACCCGGCCGATCCGTACAGCCTGAGCCACAACTGGGTGACCGCGCTCTACCAGGACCGCGCCGGCACGCTCTGGGTGGGCACAGCCTACGGCGGCCTGAACGCCCTGGACCGCGCCACCGGCCGCTTCACCCGCTACCAGCACGACCCGGCCCGGCCGGACAGCCCGAGCGCGGGCCAGGTGCTGGCCCTCTACGAAGACCGCGCCGGCACCCTGTGGGTCGGCATCGGCAGCCTCACCGAGGCCCAGGCCGGCGGCCTGTGCGCCTTCGACCGGGCCACCGGCCGTTTCACCGCCTATCGCCACGACCCGGCCGACCGTCACAGCCTGAGCCATAACTGCGTCCAGGCCATCCACGAGGACCAGACGGGCCGGCTCTGGGTGGGCACCGCGGACGGCCTGAACGTCCTGGAGGACCGGGCCACCGGTCGCTTCACCCGCTACAACCCCGATCCCCTGGACCCCTATAGCCTGAGTGCGGCCTCCATCACCGCCATCTACGAGGACCGCACCGGCGCGCTGTGGGTGGCGACCCAGGGCGGCGGCGTCAACCAATACGCCCGGGCCAAAGACAGGTTCCCACGCTACCAGCATGACCCCCGCGAGCCGAACAGCCTGGGCGCCCCCAAGGTCGGCGCGCTCTGCGCCGGCCCGGGCCATACCCTGTGGATCGGCCTCCACCAGGGCGGGTTGGACCGGCTTGTCCTGAGCGAAGTCGAAGGGCTGGACCGGGCCACCGGCCAGTTCACCCACTACACCCACGATCCCCAAAACCCCCATAGCCTGGGCCACAACCACGTCACCGCCCTCTGCGTGGACCACGAAGGCCGGGTGTGGGTGGGGCATAGCCGGGGCCTGGATCGGCTGGACCCGGCCAGCGGGCGATTCACCCACTACGTCCACGACCCCCAAGACCCCCACAGCATCAGCCCGGGCGGCGTCAAGGTCATCGTCGCCGACCAGGTCGGGCAGGCCCTCTGGATCGCCACGGAAGACCCCGGCGCGCTCAATCGCCTGGATCTGACCACCGGCGTCTTTACCCGGTACGAACACGACCCGACCAACCCGCACAGCCTGCCCCATACCTACGGGATTCGGGCCATCTGTGAGGACCGGGCCGGCGGCCCTTCGACCGGCTCAGGGCAGGCTCTATGGTTGGGCACGTACAATGGCCTGGTGCATTTTGACCTTCAGACCGGGACTTTCACCGTGTATCGGTCCGATCCCGCCGATCCGCACAGCCTGAGCCACGATTTTGTTTGGAGCATCTACCAGGACCAGGCCGGCGTCCTCTGGGTTGGGACCCAGGCCGGGCTGAATCGCCTTGACCGGGCCACCGGCCAGTTCACCGTCTACACCGTGGAGGACGGCCTGCCCAACGACGCGGTGGTCGCCGTCCTCGGCGATGCGCAAGGCCGCCTGTGGCTGGCGACCATCGGCGGCGGCATCTCCCGCTTCGACCCGCGCACCGGCGCGTTCCGCAACTATGATATGAGCGACGGCCTGCAAAGCAACCAGTTCATCATCGGGGCCTACGGTCAGAGCCAGGACGGGGAGATCCTGCTGGGCGGCCCCCATGGCTTCAACGCCTTCTTCCCGGCGCAGATCCAGGATAACCCCCACGTCCCGCCGGTCGTCCTGACCGCGTTCCGCCGGTTTGACCAGGTGGTGACCTTTGACACGCCCCTGGCCGACGTGCGCGAGATCACGCTGTCGTACCAGGACAACTTTTTCGCCTTCGAGTTCGCCGCCCTGGATTATACCGATCCGACCAAGAACCAATATGCCTATCAGTTGGACGGGTTTGACCCAGACTGGGTCTATTGTGGCCCGCGGCGCTACGCCGCCTACACCAACGTCCCGCCGGGGACCTACACCTTCCGCGTCAAGGGCAGCAACAACGACGGCGTCTGGAACCAGGCGGGACTGGCGATACGGGTGGTCATCACGCCGCCGTTCTGGGAGACGGCGTGGTTCCGGCTCCTGGTCGTGGCGGCCCTGGTCCTCATCGGCGCCGGGGTCTACACGGCGCGGGCCAGGAACATCGCCGCCTTGCGCGAGCGTGAGGAGCGGTTCCGCGCCCTGTTCGAGAACGCGCCCCTGGGCGTCCTGGAAGTAGACCTGACGGCCGAGCCGCCGCGCATCCGGCGCGCCAACCGGCAGGCCGAACGCATCTATGGTCGGCCGGCCGCTGATCTCGCCTCCCTGCCGCTGGACGATCTCCCGGCCGACGCGCCTGCGGACCGGGAGCGACTCTGGCGTAGCCTGGCCGACGGCGCGCCCCTCACCCTGGAAACGACCCACCGGCGGCGCGACGGGAGCGAGTTCCCGGCGCGGCTCAGCGTGGCGCCGTTGCCCGGCCGGGGCCGGGCGGCCATCATCCTGGTGGAAGACATCACCGCCGAACGGGCCTGGCGCTCCGAAGAAGAGGCCATCGCCGAGGAGCGCCGCCGCATCGCCCGCGAGATCCACGACGGCCTGGCCCAAGACCTGGCCTCGCTGCGCCTGAGGGCGCGCCTGTGGCATCAACTGGTGGACGAAGCCCCCCAACAGATGCACGCAGAGATCGAGGCCCTGCGCGACCTGTTGCGCCAGAACATCCGCGAGGCACGGCGGGCCATCCTGGCCCTGCGCCCGGCCGCCCTGGACGAGCTGGGTTTTTATCCGGCCCTCCGCCAGTTCGTCGAGGAGTTCGGGGAACAGAGCCAGGTCTACGTGGACCTGCGCATCGTCGGGCCGCCGGAACGCCTGCCGGCCCACTTGGAGCCGGTGCTCTTTCGCATCATCCAGGAGGCGTTACACAACGTGGGCCAACACGCCCAGGCCCAAACGGTCTGGATCGAGCTGCGCCTGGACGAGGCCGAGATAGACCTGACGATCCGGGACGATGGGGTGGGGTTCGACCCGGCCGGCCTGGAAGAAAAAGTCCGGCGCGGCCATCTGGGGCTGCAACAGATGCGCGAGCGCGTGGCCCGGCTCAAGGGCACGTTCTCACTGCACAGCGCGCCGGGGCAGGGGACTGAAATCCGCGTTGGATTAAACCACAAAGGACACAAAGGACACGAAGGATAAAGGACACGAAGGATATAAGGACATGAAGGACACAAAGAATAGGGCTTATGGGAGGGTAAAATGGCAAAACACGAACCTATACCGGCAGAAGTAGAACATTGGGGAAAATCGCTACTGGACGCGGCCTTTGAGGTGCACACGATTCTGGGAGCCGGCTTCCTGGAGCGCGTCTATGAGGAGGCTCTATGCTATGAACTCATGTTGCGGCGTGCGCCGTTTGAGCGGCAGAAGGAGATCGTGGTACCTTACAAGGACCATATGATTGAGGGACAGCGCCTGGACTTGTTGGTAGGTGGTCTGGTCATCGCCGAGATCAAGGCGGTGGATGAGATCCACCCGGTTCATCAGGCCCAGTTGATGTCCTATCTCAAGGCCACCGGCCTGAGATTGGGGTTTCTCATCAACTTCAACGTCCCCCACCTGAGAGAAGGCATCCGTCGCATCGTGCTTTAAAACCACAAAGGACACGAAGTACACAAAGGAACATATGATTCCTTCGTGTCCTTTGTGTCCTTCGTGCCCTTTGTGGTAGTAACCTTCGTGTCCTTCGTGCCCTTTGTGGTAGTAACCTTCGTGTCCTTCGTG
>DAOTYG010000008.1:0-2641 GCA_034435155.1 Anaerolineae bacterium
ACTCCCTTTGCGTGCCCACGCGGAGCGTGGGCACGAGGGGAAACCGTCTACTCCCTTTGCGTGCCCACGCGGAGCGTGAGCACAAGGGGAAAAATCTGGTACATTGTCAACCACGAGGACTTTTTTCACTACTTGATACCTCCACATCTTTTTGCAGACTATCCGATCCTAGCGCATTCGGGACCGCTTTGGGCGATCCTAACCATCTCTCGGTAGCGGCAATGATGATCCGTTCTCTACATTGCTCGCGCTTCTTGAAAGTCAGCCCTCTGCATGCCTGCAGTAACATTTCCAAATGCCGCCCTTCCATGCGCTCATTGTGATACCGATCCATCCGCTCGTTAGCAACGTCTACTCGTTTGAAAAACAGGTAGCCGATCGCTTCAGTGATAATACCCGCGGCTGTAGCGACGATTCCTATCGCCAAGAGGTTTAGCAAGGCAAGCGCCACGCCCAGAAAAATGACGATGAGACCAACAAGGGCCACTATGAAAGAGGCCATGTAGTTCAACCTGGCTTGCTCTTGTGCATCATCATAATCCTCTTTCAACTCCCTGTCCGTCCCCTTAATGGCTTCTTCGACTTTTCTGATCCAATCACCTCCAAATCCCAACACTCTATCAACGGCTTGCAATAAGGTCTTCTCTCCCTCATCTTTTCTCACAAACCCGATAGCTGCTGGCAAACCATCTAGTTGCAGCTCCAAAGATTCTCGTGCCATTTCCACATTGGGGAAGGCCGTGAGTATGATCTTGGGCACGAAACGGCCTGATTCTCTGGCCAAATCCAATCCACTGGTATCTTTTCCATCTTTGTCGTCTACCAGACGGATGTCCAGGATAGCCAGGTCTATCTCCCCTGCCTCCAGTATCCTCCTGGCCTCTGTAGGGTTAGTAGCAGTTACAACCTCATAACTTTCTTGCTTCAGGAAGTCGGACATGGTCTTGAGAAAACCAGGATCATTGTCCGCGAAAAGGATGGTGGCTTTTGCCATGGTGATACCTCCTGGTATAATATGTGCTCGTGCGGGGTCGCAGACCCCGCGCTAGGCGGTGGGTGACACACCCGCCGCGAGCATGAACATCGCACACCTCGCTGTTATATGTGGAGCTATCTCGGAAAGTGGTGGCTGTGGGACACAACAACGAATTGGGAAGGGAACGAATGGCCCCGAGTGGGGCACAAATTCGTTGGTTTCCCCATTTGTTGTAGTGTTCTGGAGACCAAACAGGCTCAGTAGTCATCATGAACTGCGTTCGCCACAACGTATGAAAATGTGATAGGCAGCAGGCAATAGCCGTGCCTTCCTGAAGTCCATTTTCAAGTCAGATGGAAATTTGTGCTCCTCGGCGGTCTGTGACCGCCGAGAAACGCGGGTCGCAGACCCGCTTTGAGCAACTTTTTCTATGTACTGAGACTTTTAAGAAAGCTCATGTGCTCGCGGTCCGCTCAGATCGTCTCTCCTGGCCGGGGAGGCAAGGCCCTGCTCAGGATGTCGGCCAGGATGGCGTATAGTTCTTCCTGGTCCACCGTCTTGCGGATATAGTCCGTTGCTCCGGCCTGGTAGGCCTCCCTGGCCAGCTGCCAGGTGGGCGAGGCGGTGGCGACGACGATGGGGGTCGCCGGGCATCGCACCCGGAGATGAGAGACCAGAGAGGGGACCTCGTCCACCGCTCCAGCATCTATGATGATGGCCTCGTATTGGTTTTGGAATCTCTCGTCTATTTCCTCTTCTGATGCGATCTCCAGGTTGCCCAACGGGGCCAGGGCCTGACTCAAGACCAGCGACCAGTGAGATTCTCCCTTGTGACCGATCAGCAGAAAAGTCGCAACCACAGGCACTGTCCTCCAGCCACTCGTAGCCTCTACGCTGCCCGTGGCAGGCAGAGGATCATCGTGGTGCCCATGGGTCCGGTGTGGCCGATGCGGATTTCGCCCTCATACGTCTGAACGATTGCCTGGGCCATCAGCAGGCCCATTCCCCAGCCCTTTGTCTGGTCTGGCCTTTGAATCGGCTCCTGGAACAACCTGGGAAGTACATCTTCTGCGATCCCGGGGCCGGTATCGGAGATGACGATCTCTATATCGTTGCCCACCTGCCGCGTGGTGATGGTCACCTGGCGAACCTCGCGATCCGCTACCGCCTCCACCGCGTTGTCCACCACGATGTCGAAAGCCCGACGCAACCACTCCCGGCTGGCCCATACGGCGGCGGCATCGTCCAGGCGCAGATCCAACTGAAGATGGGCGGCCTGGTATGGCTCTTTCTGCCACAATTGCCCGACCCGCTCGCCGATCAGGTCGTTCACGGCTACCAGGCTGGCGCCTTCCTCCGCCGAAAGTGGGGGCGTGATCGGCCTGGTTGAGATCTCGTGCGCAGCGTTTTCGATCATGGACAGGCGGTTCTCGACCCTCGTGAACTGTTCCGGGGAGAGGGAACGCTGCAGATCCAGGCGCAGGAGTTTAACCTGGCCCCGGATGGTCGCGGCCAGGGTTCTTACTCCATGCCCCCAGGCGCTGCTGGCCATCCCCATCCAGGCCAGGGCGGTCCGCGCGCCAACCAGCCCTTTGGTGCGCTTCAGTTCCTCGTATTGCCGGGCGTTCTGGATGGCGATGGCCGCCTGGGCGGCCAGGGCTTCCA
>DAOTYG010000009.1:0-12942 GCA_034435155.1 Anaerolineae bacterium
CTTCCTTATCCCCCCTCTCCCCTGGCCTTGCGGCCAGGGGAGAGGGGGGACAAAGGGGGGTGAGGGGCAATTAAGGCCTTCGGTCACAAAGGTGTCAACCAATTTTGGACCATCCCCTTTACCCACACCGCATCGCGTAGCGGCGAAGGGACGCGAAGTGGGGAGTGGGACAAGGCCCTCATGCGTTTATTACGCACGGATGTCAACCCTGGAAAAGGCCTGTTGTTCATGTTCATTCTGGGCAGCAACTGGCTGGTTCACCCCCTTCAGCCGACGCACGCCGGAGGTGGCCGGTGAGCATCCCGCCCACGGCCGCCAGGTCTTCGGTGGGCAGGTAATGACCGGCCGCCCGGTCGTAGAGCACGTTGAGGGCCGGCGGGAACTCGTCGTCGCCGGCGTGGAGCACCACGGCCAGCGGCAGTCGGGGCAAGACCCAGAAGGCATACGAGGCATCGCCAAAGCTCAAGGGGTCGCCGCCCAGGGCCTGGGCCGCCCGCCGGAACCCGGCCAGGTCGTGCCCAAAGGCCCGCAGCAAAGCCAGCGGCCCCCGATTCTGGAACGCCGAGAAGTAGGTCAGGCCATCCGGCAACTCCCGAAAGGTGATCCAGTCACCCTGGACCGGCGTACCATCGGCGTGGATGAGATAGTGCAAGAGGATGATGGCGATGGTGATGGGGGCTTCCCGTTCGTTGCCGGGGATGATTTGATGTACCAGGCCGTCCGGCCACCTCACCTGGTATACCACACCGAAAAAGGGTACATGGAATATGCCGTCCTCGTACCGCACATCGGCCTTCCACGATGTTACCAGCGGGTCCAATTGCCGGAATTCGCGTCGGGCCGTCTCCAGGGCCGGGCCATAGGTCTCCGCCGGGCTACGAGGTTGTGGTTGCATGATCCTTACTCCTCCGAAAATAGATCCCGTTCGCGGCGGGTGTGCCACCCGCCGCCGGCGCGGGGTCGCAGACCCCGCGCGAGCACACCGGCGTATTTTCGTGCCACGGGGTGTGCCCCGCGCGTGGGGAGCTCCTTCCAGTCACCCCCGGGTCCGACAACCTGCGAGTGGTCACGTCCAGAACCTTGCATAAGCTGATGGACCAGCAAGAACGCGGCCGTGCTGCTCACGTCGCTGAAACCCCGACCTTGCAGCACCTCGTGCAGCAACTCATCCCAGGGCCTCAGGAGCACCTCGATGCGCTCACTGGGTTCCGGGCTGGGCGGAACCCGGTCCACCAGGTCCGGGCACCAGTAGATATGGCAGCGGTTGGTGAGGACGCTGGGGGAGGCGTAGAGCGTGCCGATGGGGATGACCTGGTCGGCCAGGAAGCCAGTCTCCTCGCGCAGCTCCCGGCGCACGGCATGGACCGGGTCTTCGCCGGGGTCAATGAAGCCGGCCGGAAACTCGGTCACCACAGTGCCGGCCCCGTGCTTGTACAGCCGCACCAACACCGCCTCGCGTGCGGCCGTCACCGCCACAATAAGCGCGTAATCGTCCTTTTCCAGCACGTACCACGGGGCAGATAACTCGGTGCCATCCGGTAGTGTGCACCAATCCTCGCGCAGCCGCAGCCAGCGCGTCTCGTATATTGTGTGGCTCTCCCGCACGGTCCAACGCCGGTCTTCCCACATCAGCGGCGCTTCTCCGTCTGCCGCGCGGCCTTGCGGCGCTCGCGCAGCTTTTTCTGGCGATTGCGATGCTTGCGTGCGGCTACTCGTCTTCGTTTGTTCATGGACACCTCCTTAAAGTGATGGAGCTACCTCGGAAAGTGGTGGCTATGGGACACAACAGCGAACTGGGAAAGGCACGGTGGGGCACAGATTCGTTTTGGTCTCCCCATTCGTTGTAGCCCCCCTGGAAGCCAGGCAGACTTTACGAGAAAGCTCGACGCTTATTGCATGATGCCTGTATTGTGCTTACCGCAGGCGGACCGCCGCCGACATGATGGCCAGGGCGATGAATATCCAGGCCCAGGGGTCAAGGGCGCGATAGGCCAGGATCATCAGGTAATAGGCGAGCCAATCTGCACCCACCGGTATCTGGAGCAGCATTAACAGCGAGCCTAGCGTGGCCCCGCCCAGGATCGTGCCCAGGGCCAGGCTTATGCCGGCCACGACCTGCACCTGGCGACCCCGCTTGTGCCCGGTGGCCCAGTTGATGGCTTCAGCCACGGCGATGCCGGGAATGAAGGACAGGATCAGCAGGAAAAAGCCACCCACGTTCAGGATCAGCCCGCCCACGACAAAGGCTACAACAGTCCCGCCCACCAGGGCCTTGAGCAGGGAGGCGACCCCCACCTGATAGATGGGCAGGCGTTGGAGGTTGGCACACTCGCGGCAACGACCACCCACTGGGGTCTGGATGACGCAGCGGGTACAGATGGGCTTGCCGCACTTGTTACACCGCAGCAGAGTCTCGGTGGTCGGATGGTTGACGCAGTATAAAGTCTCTGGCATGATCACTTCTCGTCGGCGACCGTGACGAGAATAAGGCAGGTCTCGTCACCCCAGCCCTGGCGGCGGGGCATTTCGATGGTGACCGGCGTGTCTGGCAACAGGGATTCCATATAGGCCGGCCACAAAGCCTCACAGGCCACGCAAGCCTGGTCCACGCGGGCCAATCCGGCCAGCCGCGCCCCCTGGTAAGCCGCGCACTTGTGGACCACCACTTCCAGGCAGTCATCGTGGACGGTCAACTCCGCCTGCATCCGGCGGCCCATGAAAGCCCGCATATAAGCCAGGAGGATGGCAGCAGCATCGGCCAGGCTCTCAGCCTGGCGGCGGCCCAGGGCGCGCAAGGTCTCGCGCATCTCGATACGGCCAAAGGCCGCCCGGACCCGGGCATTGGTCTCGATGCCCGCCTCCAGGCCAAATCTTTCCACCACCTTGAGGAACCACTGCCCATCCCAGGCCAGCATGAGCCGGCCCAACATTTCCACCTGGCGTTCCAGCGGGATCGCGATCTCTTCCATGCAGCCCCCGGTTGACGGTCAAACGTCGGCTATTATACCATGAGCCGTGGGACAGCGCAACGAAGTGGTGGGCGACCGTCATGAGTTTGGAACATGGGGCATAGGAGTGGCAGAACGATTACGATTCCTGGGATCGAGCCTGCAGGGGACAGGTTCCAGCTAAAGCTTCGACTCCAGCAAAGTGACACGCTCAGGGGGGAGACGTGCCCTTGAGTTTTAGCCGCTTTTGGTGTATTATACAGACATGGTAACCGCCCACCCTCCCGCAGGTTGGGGTACGATGGTCATCAGACGCCGTATCACGTAACGGATCGGAGAGAAAGTTGGCCTCATTGGATATGTTCTTCAACCCTGGCTCCGTGGCCGTCATCGGCGCGGCGCGGGAACCCCATAAGCTGGGGTATGGGGTCCTGCAAAATATCATCCAATATGGGTACGCCGGCCCTATCTATCCGATTAACCCCCAGGCCGAGGAGATCCTGGGCCTGAAGGCTTACCCCTCCATCATGGATGTCCCCGGCCCGGTAGAGCTGGCCGTCATCGTGGTGCCGGCCCGGTTCGTGGCCCCCGTCCTGCGCGAATGTGGTCAAAAAGGCGTGCGTGGCGTCATCATCATCTCCGCTGGCTTTCGCGAGACAGGGACGGCGGGCCTTAAAGCCGAACAAGAACTGGTGGAAATCGCCAGGCAATACAACATGCGGATCATCGGCCCCAATTGCCTGGGCCTCATTGATACGGTCTGCTCCCTGAACGCCTCGTTCGCGGCCGGGATGCCGCAACAGGGTGAGATCGCCTTCATGTCCCAGAGCGGCGCCCTATGCACGGCCATCCTGGACTGGGCTTTGGCGACGCATATCGGCTTCTCGCGTTTCGTCAGCTTTGGCAACAAGGCCGACGTGGACGAGGTGGACCTGCTCCAGGCCTGGTGCGAAGACCCCCATACCCGGGTCATCATCGCCTATCTGGAGGCCATCACCAACGGCGTGCGCTTTATGAAGATGGCCCGCAGCGTGACCCGGCGCAAACCGGTCATCGCCCTCAAGTCCGGGATCACCAGTGCCGGCTCCAAGGCCGTCTCCTCCCACACCGGCAGCCTGGCCGGCTCCGAGCAGGCCTATGACACGGCCTTTCGGCAAAGCGGTGTCATCCGTGCCAGCAGCGTCCAGGAGCTATTTAACCTGTCCCTGGCCTTTGCCCACCAGCCCCCGCTGCGGGGCAACCGCGTGGCTATCGTCACCAACGCCGGTGGTCCCGGCATCATGGCTACCGACGCGCTGGAGATCGCCGGTTTGCAACTGGCCAGCCTGGCCCGGGAGACGGTAGAGTTTCTACAAAAGCACTTGCCGCCCGCGGCCAACTTTTACAACCCGGTGGACGTGCTGGGAGACGCCCTGGCGGATCGCTATGGGGCGGCCTTGTCTGCCGTCCTCACCGATGAGCAGGTGGACGGCGCCGTGGTGATCCTCACCCCCCAGGCCATGACCCAGATCGTGGAAACAGCCCAGGTCATCGGCAAGATTGCCGCCCAATATGACAAGCCGGTGGTGAGTTGTTTCATGGGCGAGGAGAAGGTCAGCCAGGCCTATGAGACCCTGCGCGAACATCACCTCCCCAACTATAGCTTCCCGGAGCAGGCGATCAACGCGCTGGGGGCACTTTACCGCTACCACCAATGGTTAGAACGGCCAGAGCCGGACATACCGCGCTTTGCCGTGGACCCGGAACGGGCTTACAGGACCATCGAGACCGCCCGTGACGATAACCGGCTGACCCTGGGTGACATGGAGGCGCGGGAGGTCATCGCCGCCTATGGCATCCCGGTGCCGGAAAGCCAACTGGCTTGCTCACCGGATGAGGCCGTGAAACTGGCAAACGCCATCGGCTACCCGGTGGTCATGAAGATCATCTCGCCAGACATCCTGCACAAGTCCGACGTGGGCGGGGTCAAAGTGGGGATCATGAATCCCACTGAGGTGCGTGATGCCTACGACCTGATCACCTATCGCGCCCGCCGTTTCATGCCCGACGCGGACATCTGGGGGGTGTCCGTACAGCAGATGGTCCCGACTGGCAAAGAGATCATCATCGGCGTGAACCGCGATCCGCAGTTTGGCCCGCTGATCATGTTCGGCATGGGGGGCATCTACGTCGAGGTGCTCAAGGACGTGACTTTCCGCCTGGCCCCCCTCTCCCGCCAGGACGCCGAGGAGATGATCCGCGAGATCCGCACCTATCGGCTCTTGCGCGGCGTGCGCGGCGAGCCGCCGGTGGATTTCCAGGCCCTCACCGAGGTACTGCTCCGCGTCTCCCAATTGGTCATGGATTTCCCAGAGATCGTGGAGCTGGACATCAACCCGCTGATGGCCCTGGAAGACCGGGCAGTGGCGGTAGATATGCGCATGGTGGTGGCGGCCCGGAAACAATACCGCTGTCAAAATTGCGGCGAGATCTTTACCGATGAGCCGGTGCGACAGGGCAGGTTCATCTATTGCTCCGCGGCCTGCGCCTTCGAGGCTACGCGGGTCGAGGCTTGTGACGGCCGGCCCGTGGGCCTGGCGCGATAGGAATACGACTTTGCCCAGAGCATGCAGAGAGGTGATATTGTCCCCAGGCGGAGTGCATTCCGCCATCTAAGCGGGGATGAGTCCCCGCCAGCACTCTATCGAGGAGGATCGTGCATGAAGGCCCTTTATATCGCTTCGCGGGAAACGTTTTCAGGCAAGAGCGCGCTGTGCGCCGGTCTGGGCCATCGGCTAATTGACGATGGATTCAGTATCGGCTATATGAAACCGGTGAGTACCACCGCCAAATACGTGCGGGGAGCCGTGGTGGATGAAGACGCTGAGTTCATGCGGCAGGCGTTTGCCTTGCGGGAGGCCAGCGATGACATAACCCCAGTCGGCCTGACCATCCGCCACGTGGAGCAAATCCTGACCGGCGAACAGGTGGATTACGCCACCCGACTTCGCGATGCCTTTGGCCGGGTCAGCAAGAACAAGGATGTGGTGATCCTGGAAGGCACCAGCGGCATCAGTGAGGGTTCCATCGTGGGCCTGCCGGCTATGGAGGTCATCCACTTGTTGGAGGCCCAGGTGGTACTCATCTCACGATATGAGAACGATCTGGTGGTAGACGGCCCTTTGGCCTGGAAGAAGATGTTGGACGACCGGCTGATCGGCGTGGTGATCAACGCCGTGCCGCATGGGCGCATCAGCTTTGTGGAGGAGAGCATGGTGCCCTTCCTGAAGCGGCGCGGCATCGCCACATTGGCTGTGTTGCCCCAGGACCGGGTGCTGTTGAGCATCAGCGTGGGCGAGCTGGCCGAAGCCCTGGGCGGCGAGATCCTGAACAGCCCGGAGCGCAAAGACGAACTGGTGGAGAACCTGATGGTGGGGGCCATGAGCGTGGACAGCGCATTGAGCTATTTCCGCCGCAAGCCCAACAAGGCCGTCTTTACCGGCGGCGACCGGCCCGACATCCAGCTTGCGGCTCTGGAAACCTCCACCAAGTGCCTGATCCTCACCGGCAATCTCCAGCCCAACCCCATCATCCTGGCCCGGGCTGAGGAACTGGAGGTGCCCATGATCCTGGTCAAGCATGATACGTTGACCGCCGTCCAGATCACCGAGCAATTCTTTGGGCGCATCCGCTTCCACCAGCCCAAAAAGATCAAAAAATTCGTGGGCCTGTTGAGCGAGCGGTTCGATTTCGACGTGCTGTATGCAGCGTTGGGACTACAGAAGTAAAACGTCAAACGTCAAACGTCAAAACGTAAAACGTCAAAACGTCAAATGTGTACGTGATCATGACGAATGACGGATGACGAATGACGGATGACGCCTGACGTTTGACGGATGACGAATGACGGATGACGCCTGACGTTTGACGAATGACACATGGGGAGGAAACAATGACCATCATCGAGGAAGTCATAGGGCGGGAGATATTGGACTCACGGGGTAATCCCACCGTAGAAGTGGAAGTGAGCCTGGCGAGCGGCGCGGTGGGCCGGGCTGCCATTCCCTCTGGCGCCTCCACCGGCACCCATGAGGCCGTGGAGCTACGGGATGGCGATAAAAGCCGCTACCTGGGCAAGGGTGTGCTTCAGGCCGTGGAAAACGTGAACACCATCATCGCGGATGAGTTGATCGGCCTGGATGCGCTGGACCAGGTGGGGATTGACGAGGTGCTCATCGGCCTGGATGGCACGGAGAACAAGAGCCGGCTGGGCGCCAACGCCATCTTGGGCACTTCGCTGGCCGTGGCCAAGGCGGCCGCGTTGACCCTGGAACTGCCCCTGTACCGCTATATCGGCGGGGTGAATGCCCGTACCCTGCCGGTGCCCCAGTTCAACATCCTGAACGGCGGCAAACACACCGGCTGGCAGAGCACAGACTTGCAGGAGTTCATGGTCATGCCCGTGGGCGCCGAGAGCTTTGCCGAGGCCCTGCGTTGGGGGGCCGAGATCTACCATCACCTGGGCGCGGTGCTCAAGAAACGCGGCTATACCACCCTGGTAGGCGATGAGGGTGGCTTTGCCCCGGCCCTGAGATCCAACGAGGAGGCCATCGAGGTCATCCTGGCCGCCATCGAAGCGGCCGGCTATCGGCCCGGCGAGCAGGTCTTTATCGCCCTGGACCCGGCCGCCTCTGAGATATTCGAGAACGGCAAGTACCTGCTGCGCAAGGAAGGTCGCTCCCTCACCGGCCCGGAGATGGTCGAGTTCTATGCCACCTGGGTTGAGAAATACCCCATCATCTCCCTCGAAGATGGCCTGGCCGAGGACGATTGGGAGAACTGGGCCTTGCTCACTGAGCGCCTGGGTGACCGGGTGCAGATCGTGGGAGATGACCTGTTGGTCACCAATGTGACCCGGCTGGCCCGGGGCATCGAAGAGGGGTCCGCCAACAGCATCCTGATCAAGCTCAACCAGATCGGCACCCTGACCGAGACGTTGGAAACTATCGAGATGGCCAAGCGAGCCGGGTGGACCGCTGTGGTCAGCCATCGCTCCGGCGAGACAGAGGACAGCACCATCGCTGACCTGGTGGTGGCGATTAACGCCGGGCAGATCAAGAGCGGCGCGCCCTGCCGCACCGACCGGGTGGTCAAGTATAACCAGCTCTTGCGGATCGAGGAGGAGTTAGGGACGGCGGCCATCTACGCCGGTCCCGGCGCGTTCTATAACATCGCGCGCTAAATCAATGGTGGTCCTGTGGCGGCACAACCTCCGTTAGACCGTGTGCAACTTGTCATCTTTCGCCTGGGCGAGACCGAATTCGGTGTGCCGGTGGAACAGGTGCGCCGTATCGAGCGGCTGAAGCCGGTCACCCGGGTGCCCCGTGCGCCCCGTTTCCTGGAGGGGGTGACCAATATCCAGGGTGAGATCGTGCCGGTGGTGGACCTGAAAAAGCGACTTGCCCTGTCAGTCGGTCCCTACGATGACCAGGCCCGGCTCGTGGTGGTGAACCTGGGGGAGCAGGTGGTGGGCATGATGGTAGATGCCGTGCGCGAGATCCTGTGGCTCCCGGTGAACCAGATCGAGCCACCACCAGAGATGATAGCGGAGATCAATGGGGTCTACCTGACCGGTGTGGGGCGGTTAGGAGAAAGATTGATCATCCTGTTAAGTCTGGCTCAGGTGCTCACGGTTCAGGAAGTGGCGGAACTTTCGCAGGCCGGTTAGGGGAGAAGGAGCATGGCCGGCGCACGTGTTCTGGTCGTGGATGATGCCGCCTTTATGCGGCGCATGCTGGGCGACATATTGGTCCGCCATGGGTTAGAGATCGCCGGCGAGGCCGCCGACGGCGAATCGGCCATCGCCCTCTATAACAAAGTGCGGCCTGATCTGGTGCTGATGGACATCACCATGCCCGGTATGAACGGCATTGAGGCCGTGCGCCGGATCATCGCCACGGATCCAGAGGCACGGATCGTGATGTGCAGTGCCCTGGGCCAGCAGGCCCTGGTGCTCGAGTCCCTGGAAGCTGGTGCGCGGGATTTCATCGTCAAACCCTTTCATCCCGCCAAGGTGATGGAGACGGTGAGCAAAGCTCTGGCAGAGTCGCGTCTCACCGACGAGGTGTGAGATGACCGGCCGGCTGCGCGTGCTGGTAGTGGACGACTCGCGCCTGATGTGCAAGCTCCTGACAGATATCCTGTCCAGTGACCCCGGCATCCAGGTGATCGGGGTCGCCCATGATGGCCTCACGGCCATCCAGATGGCCACGGCTCTGCACCCAGACGTCATCACCCTGGACATCGAGATGCCCGGCATGAATGGCCTGGAAGTGCTGGGCTACTTGATGAGCGAACTGCCGACGCCGGTGATCGTCGTCAGCGGCCTCTCCGCGCCGGAGGTTGCCATCCAATGCCTGCAACTGGGCGCCATAGACTTTGTCCTGAAACCATCCGGCCCTATCTCCATTGACCTCTACAAGATTCAGGAAGACTTGTTGGCCAAGGTCAAGATGGCCCCTCTGGCCCGCCTGGCGCGACCGCCAACAATCCCCTTGTCACCTCCTCCATCGGCCGTCAAGATCGCCCGCCCGGCCCTGGCCAGCCGTACCATTGTCGGCATCGCTGCTTCCACTGGTGGACCCCAGGCTCTGGAGCGACTCCTCCCGCGTCTGTCGGCCGACTTGCCCGCCGCCCTGATCATCATCCAGCACATGCCCCCGGGCTTTACCTATTCCCTGGCTCAACGCATGAACCGTTACTGCGCTATCACCGTCAAAGAGGCCCGGCATCGGGAACGCGTCGAAGTGGGCCAGGCCTACATCGCCCCCGGCGGCTATCATCTCATCCTGCGCCCCCACCCAGACGCCCCCGGCGAAGGGATCATCTACCTGGACGAATCACCCCCCATCGGTGGGTTGCGCCCCTCAGCTAACGTGACCTTGCGCTCCCTCGCCGAGGTCTATGGTCCACGCGCCATAGGGGTTATCCTCACCGGCATGGGGACCGATGGCCGCGAGGGGGTCAAGCTCATCAAAGCACGTGGCGGCCACGTCATCGCCCAGGATCAGGCCAGCAGCGTGGTCTTTGGGATGCCCAAAGCGGCCATCGAGAGTGGGTGCGTGGACGAGGTGGTCTCCCTGGATGACATCGCCGCCGCGATCATGGCCCGGCTGCGTGCCCAGACCAATTAGTACATGGCGGGAGTGGAAGCCCTGATCTGGGGGTTTTTGCGGCGGCTTCGCCGCCGCAAAAACCCCCTACCAGGCATTCTTTCCCCACTCTGAAGGGACGCGAAGTGGGGAGTGGGGCTGTGCTCTCGTGCGTTCAATTACGTACGGATGTCAAACCCGGTGGGTTTCCTTTTAGCGTCTTTTTTGCTATAATGTAGCTGTCAGAGCAATTCGCCTGTTTGCTAAACTTTAGGCGGGGATGGGCATCGGAAGCCGCGTCAATACCCGTTACCGGCAGGGTTGACGTGGGGTTGGATGCAACGGAGAGGAGCAGTGATCGGGCGAATCATCGGCAACCGGTACAAGATCCGACAGAAGCTGGGTAGTGGGACGATTGCCTGGAGTTATCTGGCCGATGACCTCACCACCGGTGTGCCGGTGGTGATCAAGGTGCTATATCCGCAGTATGCGGAGGATATGGCCTACGCGCAGCGCTTTATCCGAGAGGCCCGGCTGGCCATGAGCCTGCCCCCGGAACCACACATTGTCCGGGTGCTGGGTTACGGTTCGGACCAGGATATCCGCTATCTGGTCGTACTCTACGTCGAGGGCCGGGATGTCAAACGCCTCCTGGCGGAAAATGGCCCCTTTGGCGAAGAGCAGATACTGGACGTGGCCGTGCAGGTGGCAGAGGCGTTGGAGCACCTGGCTAAACAGGGCGTGGTTCATTGTGACCTCAAACCTCAAAATCTCATCATCGGGCCGACCGGTCTGGTCCAGTTGACCGATCTGGGCCTGGCTCGATCTGATGCCTTGCCGTCCCTCACCCAGACCGGCATCGTCGGTTCTTTGTATTATATCTCCCCGGAACAGGCCATGGGGATAAATACCGACATCCGGTCGAGCATCTATTCGCTGGGCATCATCCTTTACGAGATGCTGGCCGGGGTACCGCCTTTCAGTGCCACCACCCCCTGGGCCATCGTGAACATGCACATCTCGGGGCAGTTTATCCCGCTACGGCAACGACGGGCCGAGGTTTCGGAGGATGTGAGCTGGCTGATCGAGAAAGCGGCGGCCCGGTCTGCGCAGGATCGCTTTCAAACCCCGACCGAATTGCGGGAGGCAGCGGCCTGGATCGCCAATGAACGACGCGCTGCCCTGGGGCGACCAACCGGCCCGGCCAGCACGCCAGCCAAACCCAGGCCCATCACGGGAGAAGATCAGGAGTTGCGTCGCCGCCAAGAACGAGCCATGGCCTTGTATGGTCAGGGGCTACTGCATTTCGGTGCCCGCGAATGGGCGGCGGCCCAGACCCTGCTGACGGAGGTGGCCGAGTTGGTGCCCGGTTATCAGGATACCGACCGGCTCCTGGCTTTGATCAAAGAACGACTGGCAGAGAAGTGAATCTGGAAGGCTAATTGCCTGGAGGATGACGTTGATCGGTCAGATCATCGGCAATCGCTACAAGATCCTGCAGCAGATTGGTAGCGGAGGCATGGCCTGGGTCTACCTGGCCGAGGATACCAGCACTGGCGCGCGCGTCGCCATCAAAGTCCTGTTCCCACAATATTCTGAGGACATCGCCTATACCCAGCGTTTCATTCGGGAAGCAAAGGTAGCCTTGAGCCTGTCGGAACCGCACATCGTCAAGGTGCTGGATTATGGCGCCGACCGGGATACCCATTATCTGGTTATGGAGTATATCGAGGGGCGGGACGTCAAGCGCATCCTGCAAGAAGATGGGCCGTTCTCTGTGGAGCAGGTTTTGGATGTGGCAGCCCAGGTGGCCCTGGCTTTGCAGCACGCCGACGAGCATGGCATCGTTCACCGGGACATCAAACCCCAGAACCTCATGATCACGCCGGCCGGGATGGTCAAGTTGTTAGACCTGGGTATCGCCCGGGTACATTCACTGCCATCCCTCACTCAGTCCGGCTTTGTCGGTTCCCTGTACTACATCTCGCCGGAGCAGGCCATGGGCGGCCGCACCGACATCCGCTCCGACATCTACTCGTTGGGCATTGTCATGTACGAGATGTTGGCTGGTGCGCCGCCCTTCTCCGCCGACACGCCGTGGATGATCGTGAACATGCACATCTCCGGCCAATCCATCCCCTTGACGCAACGCCGCCCGGATGTGCCGGAGGATGTGGAATGGCTCATCAGCAAGTGCATGGCCAAGGACCCCCAGGACCGCTTCCAGACCCCCACCGAGTTATTGGAGGCCGTCCAGTGGGTCATGGAAGGGGCACAAACGGCACGCCCACGTGGGGCCCGGCGCGCGGCTTTCCCCGCCACGCAGTCGCTAGACCGGTTATACCACCGGGCCGTGGAATTGACCGAGGCCGGCCGATGGCAGCAGGCCATTGACCTGTTTGGGCAGATCCTGGCTCAGGACCCCAACTATGAGGATGTGGCGGACCGCCTGGCCGCAGCCATGCAACAGGCGCGCCTGGAGACACTATACACGGAGGCCCAACGCCTGCTGCGTAACCAGGAGCAGAAAAAGGCTACCGAGCTGTTGATCGAGATCGCGGCCACTGATCCCGATTATAGCGATGTGAGGGAATTGCTGGAAGGACTCGGCACCAGCATAGACGACACAGAAGTGCGCCGCCGGCAGGAGCGAGCGGTTGTCCTCTATGGCCGGGCCTTGATGCACTACGGGGCCCGGGAATGGGTGCAGGCCCAGGCTCTGTTAGAAGAGGTGATGACTCTGTTGCCGAACTACCGGGACACGGAAGCCCTGCTGGCCACGGTCAAGCAGCGGTTGGCCGAACAGCAGGCCGGGGTGATGCGGCCGGCTGTCACGCCGCCGATTCAACCGCCCCCCGTCGCCC
>DAOTYG010000010.1:0-20123 GCA_034435155.1 Anaerolineae bacterium
GGCGTAAACCGCCGACCGACCGCCTACGCGGTCGGTTTGAGCGTCCCCGTAGGGGGACGCCCGGCCGCCAGGACAGCCAGGCGCGACCTCGGTCGCTAATTCACACCAAGCGTTATAGTTCACGGGACGAGAACTTTAAGGCCCTGATTGTAAGGAGCTGGCGACTTTTATGAACATCCGGAACCGCAAGCGTGCTCGATACAAGTCCACCAGCCAGTCCACTCGCCCCCGGTCGCGTACCGACCAGCCAACCCCCGTGGTAACAGACGACACTGAACGCCCTTTTTCATCTGCCGACCTGGTAAAACTGGAGCGACCAGTGGGCTTCTCTATCCTGGCCGGCTTGCTGACCCTCACCGCTGTTGGGGTAGTGCTTTTCTGGTCCCTGTTACCCGCCGACAGTACCCCCAATGCGCCCACTGATCCGGCGGCGTTATACCTGGTCTGGAAACGCTCGTTCCCCCTGGCCGAAGCCTGGATGGTGCTGACCGCGATCACGGCAGCTATTGGCCTGCTGTGGATGAGAGACTGGGGTCTGCTCTTCGGGTGCCTGGCTGGTAGTGCGCTGGTCTTCCTGGGGTTGACCAGCGTATTGTTCTTCTTGCAACACGGCCTCTATAGCCCTTTGACGACGAACTGGATCATTGAGCTAATCATACATGGGTGGTGTTTGACCTTTGGGCCTTTCGTTGTCGCCTATCTCTGGGGCAAACGGGGATGGCTGTTCCAAAGTTGATGCCATTGCCCCATGCGGAGCGTGAGCATGAGGGGGGAGTGTGGGCAGGCGGGGGACGAAAAACGTTGTGGTTAGAAGAACATGGGGATCAAAGGCCCGGCGGTTGAACCCGGGCCTGGCCGGCTGGTCGCGGCAGTTACCTGCGTTCTATCGGCCCGCCGGCTACAACCCTCGCAGCCGCAGGTAGCTTTCGTAGCGTTCTGGGCTGATCTCCCCTCGTTCCAGGGCCGCCAGCACCGCGCAGCCCGGCTCTGTCAGGTGGATACAGTCGGGGAATCGGCAGTGGTCTATGTATGGGGCCAGCTCCCGAAAATAGACGTCCATATCCTCTGGGGCCACGTCCCATAGACCCAGCTCGCGCAGGCCTGGCGTATCCACGACATAGCCCCCTACGTCCAGGGAGAACCGGGTGACGCTGCTGGTCGTATGTCGTCCTTTGCCGGTGGCCGCGCTCACTTCCCGGATCGCCAGGCCCAGGCCCGGCTGCATGGCGTTCAGCAGGCTTGACTTGCCCACCCCGGATGGCCCGCAGAAGGCCGTGGTATGCCCCTGGAGCGCGGCGCGCAGATCGTCCAGGCCCTGGCCGGTGACCGCGCTGGTGAACAACACCGGGTAGCCGATGACCTGGTAGATGCGGGCCATCGTGACCACGTCGTCCGGGAGACCCAGGTCCACCTTGTTCAGGCAGATGATCGCCGGCAGTTCGGCTGCCTCGACCATGACCAGATAGCGATCCAGGAGTCGAAAGTTGGGTGGTGGTTCCTGCACGGCAAACATGGGCATGATCTGGTCCACGTTCGCCACCAGGCGTTGCCGCCGCCAGTGCCGGTCCTCCGCACCGGCCGCCCGGCGGACCAGCTCGGTCTCCGGCGGCAAGACCTCTTCGATGACCCCGGTTTGAACGTCCAGCCGGGCCACACGCACGCGATCTCCAACAGCCACCGGACCGCCGGGGTCACCGCGCCGGATCTGGAGCACGCGCTGGCGACGTTGCCGGCTCTGTGGGTAGACCAGATGCTTGCGGAGCCGGCTTCGCAGGCGGCAACACAGCACCTCTCCGTCGGCAAGCTCCACATAGTAGTGACCGCGATAGATGCGCGTTACGACGCCTTCTATTTCCATTATGACTTGTTTGACCCGTTGCCGGATACTTTCGACTCTGCGGGAGGGTAAAGGCTGAGTAGTTACCCCAAAAGCTGAAATGGGCTTGTCTTCACCCGGCGGCGATCATCGCCACAGCCGCCGCGCCCAATACGCCGGCATTATCCCCCAGCTCCGCCGGCACGATGCGTACAGCTTCAGCAGCCGTGCGAAAGGCCTGTTCCTGCACGATACGTCGCACTGGGGCGAACAGGCTCTCCCCCATATTGGCCAATCCCCCGCCGATGACCAACACCTCTGGGTTAAGCAGATTCACCAGGTTCGCCATCCCCAAACCCAGATAGAACATGGCCTGGTCAATGATCTCCTGCGCCTTGACGTCACCGGCCGCCGCTGCCTGAGTCACCAGGCGAGCCGTCAAACGGGCCGGGTCCCCGTTGCTCAGTTCGGCCAGGCGTGGGGACAGTCCCTGCGCCAGTAGTGCCCGGCCCTCGCGGGCGATGGCCGTGCCGGAGGCCAGGGCTTCCAGACACCCCAGGCGCCCGCAGCCACAACGCGGACCTTGCGGCAATATGGTTATGTGGCCCACCTCCGCCGCCCCGCCAGTGGCCCCACTATAGAGCCTGCCATCCAGGATGAACCCGCCACCGATGCCAGTGCTGACAGTGACATAGACCATGTGCCGGCTGCCCCGGCCGGCTCCAAAGCGGTGTTCGCCCAGGGCGGCCGCATTGGCATCGTTCTCCAGGAAGGTGGGCAACTCCAATGCCTGGCCGATTCGTTCGCCCAGGGGGATATTGACCCAGCCGGGCAAATTAGGCGGGGCCACGACCAGGCCCACCCGGCTATCTATGGGTCCAGGTGCCCCCACACCCACAGCGCGCACCCGGGCCGGCGCGATATCGGCCTGGGCCATCACCTGGCACGCAGCATCTACCATCCGCTCAACAACCGCTGTCGGCCCCTCAGCCGCGCGGGTCTCCCGATAATCCTGACTGACGATCCGGCCGGTTGTATCCACCAAAGCCGTATTGATCTTGGTGCCACCCAGATCAATGCCCACGAATAGATCAGCGGTCATAGTCCCCCCGTCGGTCCCGGGCCAGCCGCCACAGTCGCCAGTAGGCCACCCCGTCAAAGTACGCCAGGAGCAGGCAGAGGAGCAGGCCCCAGGCCCCATCCTGATAGCCTTTAAGGTAGAAGTACCGCCGCCGAAACTCGCGGAGGGGCTGCAATACCAGATTGTGGGGCCGGGTGCGCCAACCCTGCCGCCAGCGAGCCTCGGCCTCTAGCGTGGCGTAGCGGTCGTTCCGGGCAATAAACTCGTTCAGGTGGTCATAGTTGTAGTGGATGAGCGGGTTTTGCAGATAGCCGACCTCGCCGCCCGCCGGGAAGAGCACCAGTTCATGGACTGGCCGGGTCGGGTCGTAACGGGCCTTCTCCCTCTGCATCAGTCGGAGTTGATAATCCGGCGACCAGCCGGCACCACGCATCCAGCGGCCCATGATGATGTTACGGCGGGGCACCCACCAGCCAACCGGCGAGTCGTGCTGGATCACGGTGCGGATCTCAGCAGCCAGCTCTGGTGTCGCCCGCTCGTCAGCATCCACAAAAAAAACCCACCGGCCCCGCGCCACAGACAGGGCAAAATCTCGCTGGGCGGCAAAGTTCACCAACGCATGTTGCACCACCCGGGCGCCGCGTTCCTGAGCCAGCCTGGCCGTGCCATCGGTGCTGAGATCGTCTATCACCAGCAATTCATCGCCCCATTGCAACGTGTCCAGGCAAGCAGCGATATGACGCTCCTCATTACGAGCCAGGATCACCAGAGACAATTCGTTCACGGTTTCACATCTGGACATAGCGCAGGTTCATGGACTCTTTCCCTCGTGCCCACGCTTCATGTGGGCACGCAGCAGGGATTTGGCCACAGCCAGGCGTTCCTGACCGCGCGACCCGGCGTTTCGCACCCGTGCAGAGCGTGGGTGCGAGCAAAAATTGTACTCTCCTGAACCATCCCCACCTGAACGAGGCTGATCAACGAAAAGGCCCGGACCCGCAGGCCCTCGGGTTCGGGCTGGTTTACGATTGGGGTGAGCGATGGGATTCGAACCCACGATCTCCAGGGCCACAACCTGGCGCCTTGAACCGCTTGGCCACGCTCACCACCCTACCCTGGCACGCCTGGGGGGATTCGAACCCCCGCCCCACTGCTTAGAAGGCAGTTGCTCTGTCCACTGAGCTACAGGCGCACATCCGGCGGGCTTATTATATATCACGCCAGGGGCTAATGTCAAGCCAACTTAACATCCGTGCATAACTTCTGTCAGGGAGGGAACAAGGAGGATACTTTCACGCGCCGGGCGCACCCCGTGGACAAGAAAATCGTAGGGATAGCCGCCCGCTGGCTGGCAGCGCGTATGGAAACGCACCCTACGACTACGACCACCCGTTGTGCTCGCGCGGGGTGTGCCAACCCGCGCCGGCGGCGGGTCACCCAGTCAGGCCGCCGGCCCAGGCTGGACCGGGTGAGCCTGGCAGACCCGCCGCGAGCGACTACGAACCTGGGGTTATTAAGGGGGTGAGCCTAAGCTCACCCCCTTGTATCCCCGGCAACCTGGTGGGCGGAACAGGATTCGAACCCGTGACCTCCTCGGTGTAAGCGAGGCGCTCTATCCGGCTGAGCTATCCGCCCATATCTGATCGGATTATACCCCACTTGCAGGGTCGGCGCAAGTGCTCACACCAGCTTTTTACGGTGCAGCCCCACCCGTCGCTGGAGAGCCTCCGCGTCCAGGATGGTGACGCGGTCGCCGTCTAGCCGAATCAGGCCGCTGTTTGTGTAGGACTTGAGGACATTGTCCACGCTGCGCGCCTCGATCCCGGCCAGGCCCGCCAGTTCCCCCGGCGGCAAGGGAATGTCTATGAGAATGCCCTCGCTCACCGGCCGGCCGTAGCGGTCGGCAAGCTCCAGCAGGCGCAGGGCGACCCGGCCAAAGACGTTCAGGAAGGCCAGGCTTTCCGCATACTCGGTGGTGTGGCGCAGGCGACCGGCCAAAACCTGCATGACGCCGATGGCGATCGCCGGGCACTGCTGCACGGCGGCCAGAAAGTCCGGCCGACTCAAGCTAAAAAGCTGCGTCGGTTCCGTGGCCGTGGCCCCAGCCGAGCGCGGCTGCTCGTCCAACATGGATAACTCGCCAAAGAACTCGCCTGGTCCATAGGTGTTAAAGACGATCTCGCGGCCTTGTTCGTCCACGATAAACACCTTGACCCGGCCAGAGTGGATGATATAAATGGTATCGCCCGGCTCGCCCTGGACAAAGAGCTGCTCGCCCGATCTCAACACCCGCTTGCCCAGGCGAACGGACAGCATCTCTAGCTCATCATCAGACAGGTTCTGGAATAGAGGGATCCTTTTCAGATAGAACAACGGCGTGGTGAACATGACTGACCTCCCAGGAAGCGGCGATGAGACCCAACGTCAGGCCCAGATAGACGTTCATGCCGTGGACGTAAAGGTTGTCGAACAGGGTATGGACCAGCACGGCGACAAAGACGCCGATAACGCCGATGGTCACCGCCCGCCAGAAATGAGCTGCGGACGGGAGGCGCCGGAGCGCGCGCAGAGCCACCACAAACGCCCAGACCCACAACAGCAAATAGGCGACCAGCCCGATGATGCCCACCTCGGCCAGGAGTTGCAGATAGAAATTATGGGGATGGCCGGCCAGCGGTTCAGAGAAAGTCGGATGGACATAGTACCGCCCATAGGCCACCGGGTAGTTGCCCGGCCCCACCCCCACCCACGGGTGCGCCTCCCACATCGCCAGGGCCGTTTGCCAGAAGGCCATGCGTTGCACGGCTGCAAAGTTCTCGTCGGTGACCAAGACAGTACGGGCATCAAAGAGAGCCAGGCTTTCGACGATACTGCCCAGCCGTTCGGTGATGAAGGAGGGTAGCAGGTCTATGGCCCCCAGCGCCAGGGCTAATAAACCAACCAGCGCCAGGATTAGCAACAGGACCAGGGCCCGCCGACCCCGCAGGCTCCACACGGCGACCAGGGCCGCGCCGCAGGCCAGCCAGGCCCCCCGCGAATAGGTCATCACCAAGCCGGCTCCCAGTATCGGGACGGATACGGCGCCGGCCAACGCCAATATCCACTCAGCCCGGCAAGGGACCAGCCGGCCAGAGCAGTTCCGGTGCCACCAGGCCGTCAAAAGGGGCCACCAGAGCAAGGCCATGCTGACCGCCAGCGGCAGGATCAACCCCAGGTAGCCGCCCAGGGCGTTGGGTTGCCCAAAGGTCCCATGCGCCCGCAGATACGGGCCAAAGGCAAAGCTCGCCGGCCCTTCCCGCCGCCAGAACTGATACGCGCCCAGAGCACTCTGTGCCCACCCGGCCGCGAATAAACACAGCAGCAAAATCAGCACCCGCCGCCGGTCGGTCAGGGCGGGGGCCGCCACGACCAGGACAGCCGCCACCTCCAGCCACTTGAACGTCTCCTTGAGAGCCAGGATCGAATCCCAGGCTGACAGGAGGGCCAGGCCATAGGCCCAGAGCAGGAGCAAGACCGGGATCAGGAGCGCAGTCGGGCGGGGTTGTTCCCAGCGTGCCGCGACCCGGGCCAGCCAGGCTGCCAGCAACAAGGCCACCAGCACCTCGGTACTGCTGACGGCGAACCCGCCCAGTTCCACCTGCCGGATGGTCTCATAGGGCACGCTAAAGACCAGCGCATACAGGGCCAGGTGCGGCCGGACGAGCGCCGCCCCGCCAAAGAGCACACCGGCTACCACCAGCAGGGCCTCTGTCTGCGGCAACCAGCCGATGGCGACCCCGGCCACGAGCGCAATGAGCAGCCAGGCCAGGCTCTTTATGTCTTGGGACAGGTAAGTTGCGTTACGCCAGGCAGTCATGTGGTCAACCATCCGGCTGTCTGACAGCACAGACCATGAGATTATAGGCGGCCGGACCACAGGGTATGGCATAGCTCAGGTCGCGTAGCCAGGCCAGCAGTGCGCTCAACGGGTGTCTGGAACCCCACAGGCGCACGGCGGCGGCCTCGAGCCAGAGAGCCAGGGGATAAAGGAACAGACTGCTGCGATGCGTCCGCCGTACCTGAAACCCGGCCTGGGTCAGCAAACGTACCACCTGCGCCTGGGTATAATGGAGATGTTCGGGGGTATCTGGTGACGCCCGCTGGCCGGTGAGCCAGCGGTAAAGCCGGGGGAAGCGATACTCCAGGTTATCCGGGTCGGCGATGGTGAACAGCCCCCGGTGAGGCACGCTCAAGATCAACACTCCACCGGGGCGCATGACCCGGCCCACCTCGACCAGGGCGGCAACCTGGTGCGCCACAGGCACGTGCTCCAGTACGTCCAGCATGGTCACGGCCTCGAAAATGGCCGGGGGAAAAGGGAGTGCGGTGACACTGGCCACCTGGAAGCCGATGGCCGGGCAGGTCCGGCGAGCCTCCCGCAGAGCCGCTTCATTCACGTCTATCGCCCAGGTCTGGCCGGCCCGGCGGGCAAAGTGAACGGTAAAGTAGCCACTGGCGCAGCCCACATCCAAAATACGGTCGCTATGGAGTGGCAGCCAACGCCCGGCCCACCGCCCCCGGTCACGCAGGGGGGGATCACACGCCCAGGGCATCTTTCATCTTGTCCAGGATATTGCGGCCGCGTTGAGGGGATAGCTCTTTGCCCAGGGTCTTGCCCAGGCGGGTGAGCAACTCGCGTTGCTCATCGGTGAGGTTGGTGGGGGTAACCACATGGGTGACGACGAGTTGATCGCCGCGACCGGAGCCATGCAACCGGGGCACGCCCCGCCCTTTCAGGCGGAATGTGGTGCCGGTCTGGGTGCCGGCCGGGATCACCAATGTCGTCGGGCCGTCCACCGTGGGCACCTCGATCTCGTCCCCTAAGGCCGCCTGGGCAAAGTTCAGCGGCCACTCCAGCAGGATCGTGTCTCCCTGGCGCTGGAAATAGCGATGTTCTTTCACCTGGAGCGCCACATAGAGGTGGCCTGGCGGCCCCCCTTGCACGCCCACCTCGCCCTCGCCGGCCAGTCGGATCTGCATCCCGTTTTCCACCCCGGCCGGGATCTTGACCATCAGGCGCCGGCTCACGCGGCAGCGACCATCGCCCTGACATTGGCGGCACGGCGTGGTGACGATCTCGCCGCGCCCGCCGCAGCGGTCACAGGGCGCCACGTTCACGAACTGACCGAAGAGGCTCTGCCGCACCCGCCGCACCTCGCCGGTGCCGTGGCAGACCGGGCAGCGCATCGGCGGCGTCCCCGGCTCAGCCCCAGAGCCACGACAGGCACTACATACCTCCAGCCGGGGGACCTCGATCTCCTTCTCGCAGCCAAAGACCGCCTCCTCGAACTCGATAGTCAGGGTATAACGCAGATCACGGCCCGGCTGCGGACCGGGGCGCGGTCGCCGGCCCAGGCCGAAAAAGCTCTCAAAGATGTCGCCGAACCCCAGATCAGTAAAGGGGTCAAAGGCCGCGCTGCCCATACCACCCGGTTGAAAGGCGGCGTGCCCAAAGCGGTCATACGCCGCTCGCTTCTCCGGGTCGCTCAGTATCTCATAGGCCTCGCTGATCTCTTTGAACCGTTCCTCAGCGCCGGGTTCTTTGTTGACATCCGGGTGGCATTGGCGCGCCAGGCGACGAAAGCTGCGCTTGATCTCGTCTTCGGTGGCCGTGCGGCTTACGCCCAAAACCTCATAATAATCGCGCTTGGTCGTCCTGGTGTATGCCAATTTATCTCTCCACATGATTGTTCCGGCCAGCTCACGGGCCGGAACAAAGAATTAGGCATCATGTGTAGGGGACTAAACCCCACTCAAGCCGTTGCCTGGGCGATCAGCGCGTCTGAGATGTCCAGGTTGGTGAAAACCGCCTGCACATCATCCAGGTCTTCCAACTGCTCCATCAGGCGCATGGAACGGAGGGCGTCTTTCTCGTCCAGACTGACCATTGTCTTGGGCACCATGGACAGCTCGGCCGAGATGATGGGGGCCTGCTTCTCCAGAGCTTCCTTGACGATCTGGAACGTGGCCAGGTCTGTGCGAACCTCAACCTGCCCATCGTCAATGTTGACATCTTCGGCGCCGGCATCAATTGCCCGCAAAGCCAACTCTTCCGCATCCCGGCCCTGCGAATCCAGGATGATCAGTCCCTTGGGATCGAACAACCAGGCCACACAGCCGGTCGCGCCCAGGCTGCCACCACTGCGGGTCAAGACACTGCGCACCTCGGATACGGTGCGCCGGCGATTATCAGTGGTGGCCTGGATCAGCATGGCCACGCCGCCCGGTCCATAGCCCTCGTAAAAGACCTCCTCATACTGGTCGCCTTCACCACTACCAACACCCCGTTGAATAGCCCGTTCGATGTTATCCAGGGGCATGTTGTTCTCACGGGCTTTTTGGATCGCCAATCGCAATTTAAAATTCGTATCTGGGTCTCCACCACCCTCTCGTGCGGCAATGGTGATGGCACGAGCCAGCTTGGTGAACAACTGACCGCGCCGGGCATCGTTGGCAGCCTTTTGCCGGCGGATGGTGGCCCATTTTGAATGACCAGACATGTCTTTTATACCCCCTTTCGTTCCGAATGCCAACTCTAACAAGACCAATTTTACCACTGAACGGGCCTTTTGCCAAGCCCCTCGGCACCTGTCTCTTGTCGGGCAGCCCGCACCCCCTCACCCGGGAGCCAAGAAAAACCTCCCGCAGGCCAGAGACCTGCGGGAGGGTACAGGGCAGGCAGCTACCGGGGCTGAAAGAGGTTCGCCCTAACCTTTGACCGAGCCGGCCAGCAGGCCACGCATGAAGAACCGGCCCAGGAAGATATAGACCAACAACGTGGGCAGGGCTGCCATCAGTGCCCCGGCCATCTGGACGTTCCACTCCACCACAAACGAGCCGGCCAGGTTGTTCAATGCCACCGTCACCGGTTGCACGGCCGGCTTGCTGGTGATAGTCACGGCGAACAGAAAGTCGTTCCACACCGCCGTGAACTCCCAGATCATCACCACCACGAACCCCGGCAGCGAGATGGGGAACATGATGTGGCGGTAGATGCCCAGGATGCCAGCCCCGTCAATCCGGCCGGCTTCCAGCAACTCGTTGGGCACCACCGCGTAGTAATTGCGAAAGATCAACGTGGTGATGGGGATGCCATAGATCACATGCACCAGGATCAGGCCGGGGATCGAGCCATACAACCCCAACGTCTGCATGGTCTGCACCAGCGGGATGAGGATACTCTGATAGGGGATGAACATGCCGAACAGGAACAGCGTGAACAGGGTATCGGCGCCCCGGAACTTCCACTTGCTCAGCACATAGCCGTTCATGGAACCCAGGATGGCCGAGATGATCGTGGCCGGGATGACCAGCATCAGGCTATTGGCAAAGTTGCCCGACAGTCCCAGCACACCGTTCAACGGATCGCCCACCCAGGCCCGGATAAAGCTATCAAAGGACAGGCCCGCCGGGAGGTTCCACATGGTATCCAGGTTGACCTCGGTGAAACTCTTGAGGCCGGTGACCAGCAGCACGTAGACTGGGATCAGGTAGATGATCGAGGCCGCTGTCAACAGGAGATAGATGATCGCCCGGGTTACCATCTTGTTCATCGCTCTACCTCCGTCCGCCGGCTATAGACCAGGTAGGGCACCACCAGCACGGCCACCAGGGTTAACAACACGATGGCGATGGACGCGCCCTGGGAGAAAAAGTTGCCCCGGAACGTCGTATCGAACATGAAGTAGGCCGGCACGTCGGAGGCGAAGGCCGGGCCGGGGCCGGTCATCGCACTCACCAGGTCAAAGATCTTCAGGGAGATATGACCCAGGATGATAACTGCACTCAGGGTGATGGGTTGGAGCATGGGCAGGACTATATGCCGGTAGACCCCCCACTCGCTACACCCGTCAATCCGCGCTGCCTCGCGCAACTCCTCCGGGATACCACGCAAGCCGGCCAGATACATGGCCATAGTGTAGCCCGACATCTGCCAGGTGGCGGCAATGACCAGCGCGATGACGCCCATAGAAAGGCCGAACTTGTCGCTGGCGACCACCCCCAGGCCAATGTTGGTCAAAAACTGTCCCACCAGGCTATCGGCGGGCACGAACCAGACCGTGGGGTCGGTGTACCAGCCTGGTTTAAAATCCTTGAAGCCCAGGGCCTGCACCAGCAGGTTGACGCCGGTGCTGGGGTTGAGCAGCCAGCGCCAGACCACGCCGGTGACGATGAACGAGATGGACATGGGAAACAAAAAGATACTGCGAAAGACACCCTCGCCTTTGATGCGTTGGTCCAGGAGCACTGCCAGTCCAAAACCCAGGACCAGACAGGCAGCGATAAAGAGGAGCGTAAAGCCCACCGTGTTGCGGATATCAATCTGGAACCGTTCGTTGGCGAACAGACGGGCATAATTGTCGAGGCCGACGAACGTAAAATCTGGCAACAACGTATTCCACTTGACCAAAGAGACATAACCCGTCCAGCCGATGAAGCCATACACAAACAGCGCCACCGCAAAGATCGAGGGCACGATGAGCAGGAAGGCGATGAGGCGGTCGGTGTTCAGTCGGCGCATGAAACCCTCCCCGTCGTAAAACGTAAAACGTAATCATCACAGGCCGCGCATCACCCGCACGTTTTATGCAAAAGTGGGGCAGCCGGGCAAGCCCGACCGCCCCACTGCACGCATTCACTGGCTTATTTGCACACGCCGGCGTCCTTGCACGCCTGCACCAGGGCCGCCTGGGTGGCCGCCACGTCTTGCTTGGTCACGAACACGCCGATGGCGTCCACGTAAGCCGTCGCCCAACCCTCGGGAGCCGCCGCGCCGTGCGCCACGCTGGGGCACAGCTTGTTGGTCGCCCAGTCCTTCATGGCCGACTTCAGATAGTCATCATACTGAGCCTTGCCGCCGTCGGTGCGGGCCGGGATGGACCCCTTCAGCGGGTTAAAGGCCTCCTGACCCTCGAACGAGCCGCAGACCTTCAGCCAGTTGATGGCGTTCTCACGATGCGGCGCGCCCTTGGGCAGGCCGAAGGAGTCGGACAGCATGACAAAGATGCCCTCGGTGCCCGGGCTGGGTGCCCAACCGTAGTCGGTGAACTTCTTGGAGACAAAGTAGCCATCGGTCCAGTCGCCCATGATGGTCATGGCCGCCTTGCCATCAATCACGTATTGCGCGGCCTGGTCCCATGACAGCGCACTGTGGTCCTCGTTGACGTATTGCAGCATCTTCTTGAAGGTCTCCAGGGCCTGGGTCACCTTGGGGTCTGCCCAACTGGTCTTGCCGGTCCACAGGCCATTGTAGCCTTCCTGGCCCAGGGTCCCGGCCAGCACGTCCTCGAACAGGTGGGCCGCCGCCCAGGGGCCATTATCGCCCAGAGCCAGCGGGGTGATGCCCTTGGCCTTGAGGGCCTCCGCCACCTTGAAGAAATCGTCAAAGGTCTTGGGGGCGGTCAGGTTGTTTGCGGCAAAGATCTTCTTGTTGTACCACAGCACGTTGGAGCGGTGGATGTTCACCGGCACACTGTAGTAGTGGCCGTCTACCAGCAGGATGTCCAACAGGTCCTTGGGGAAGACCTTGTCCCAACCCTCAGACTTGTACAGGTCATCCAGCGGCTCCATCTTGCCAGCTTTAACCCAGTCGGCGATCTCCATGCCGGCGTGGACCTGGAACGAGTCGGGTGGGTCGCCACCCAACATGCGGGTCTTGAGCACGGCCTTGGCATTAGAGCCGGCGCCGCCGGCCACGGTGGCGTTGATGATCTCCACGTTGGGGTACTTCTGGCTGTAGATCTTGAACATCTGGGCCAGGCCATCGGCCTCGCCGCCGCCGGTCCACCAGGAAAAGATCTCCAGCTTGTTCTCGGCCGGCTGGCCCGGCATCGGGCACTGCGCCGCCAACATGGCGACGACTGATACCAGTGCCAATACAGCAAACAGGGTCTTGCGAGTCATCGGTTCTCCTCCTTATGGTAAGCGATATGGTGAGATTGCCCCTCCTCGCCGCCACGCTCTGCGCGGCGCCGGGGTAGCAACCCCGGCGCGCCCACGTCGAGGTTGGCGCGAGCTAAATGATGAGCCAGATGGTTTCCACAAGACGTTCGAGTTTCATCCTTCTGCTGACGGTATCACCTCCTTTCCCGCAGCCGGGGCACACTGACGGGGTCCTGCAGGATACTCTGAGTGATCAGGGCCACCGCCCCGATGGTGCAGGCATCCCGGCCATGCGCTGACGGCTCCACAGTCACCATGTGGCGGGTCTCCTTTAGCGCGCATTCGGCTACCTTTTGCCGGATGGCCGGCAAGAGGTGGTCCATGACCTCATACATGGCTCCGCCCACGACCACCAGCTTGGGGTTAAATATGTCAACCAGATTGGCGATGCCCAGGCCAACGAACGCACCGGTCTCCGCCAGGGCCTGGCAGGCCACCTCATCGCCGGCAGCGGCGGCCTGGCCGATCCGCTCGACGGTGAGGGCGACATCACCGGCCAATATCGAGGGGCGACTGGCAGCCAGGGCAGCCCGCACGCGCTCGATAAGGGCGTACTGATTGGCCAGCGTCTCCCAGCAACCGCGTTTGCCGCAGTGACAGGGCCGGGTGTGTTCGAGCGCCAGGCGAGTGTGGCCGACTTCGCCGGCGTAGCCCCCAGCCCCCCGGTAGAGCTGGCCGTTAATGCAGATACCCGCGCCGATGCCCACACCGACGATGAGATAGATGAAATCATCCACGGTGCGGGCCGCGCCGAACAACCGCTCGCCCAGGGCCGCAGCGTTGGCGTCATTGTCCACAAAGACGGGCACTTGAAATCTTTGGGCGATCATCTGCCGCAGCGGGACGTTGCGCCATTGCAGGTTGGGGGAAAAGATCAGCAAACCATCGGCCACATCTACCATGCCGGGCAGGGCCAGGCCGATGCCCAGCAGTCGCGTCCCGGCGTTCACCTGGCTCCACGCCACAGCGTCATCGAGTGTCGCCAGCACGGTCGCAATGATGGCCTCCTGACCGGCGGTGGGCACGATCTCATGGCGCGCCCGCCAGCGCACGGTGGCCAGGAAATCCGTCAGGATCACATGGATCCGATCCACCCCGATCTCGACGCCGATCATCACCCCGGCCTCGGGGTTCAGGTCCAGCAGGCGGGCCGGGCGGCCCCCGCTGGACTCGTGCTGGCCGATCTCGCGGATCAAGCCCCGCTCCTCCAGTTCGCTGACCAGGCTGGACACGGTTGTCTTGTTCAGACCTGTATCGGCGGCGATGGCGACACGGGACAGGGGGCGCGCATCCCAAACACAGCGCAGGACAGTGGAGAGATTCATGGAGCGGACGAGGGTCTGGTCGCCGGGGCGATAGGATTTTCTGACCACGGCAACTCCTTCACTTAGTTTGTGCACCCAACAAACTAAGCCTATTATAACCCATTTTCTGCCCCAAGTCAACCCCCTGCGGCGAAATTTTAAGGTTTTGTGGTTTGTTTGATCAACAAACTAACAGGCGGCCCTCCTCGCCAGCTTGTCAGCGGTCAACCGATTGTGTATAATAGCCCGGTGCGGTCCTGCGCCCCGGCGCGGGGCCGTGTTTCTACTCTTACCCCGCCGGTCGGGCCTCCAGACGACCGGCGGGGAGCCAGACCGAAAGGATGCTATATGAGAAGTCATACTGCTGTTGTGCGGCCCAGCCGGCCCCGCCGGGATGTGCGGGTGTGTTTCCCCGACGACCGCATCTTCCAGGGGCCTATTGGCACCCCGCTGGAGGCTTTCGTCAGGGTCGCCTATCCCCAGGTGACTAACCCGGTGGTCGCCGCCCTGGTCAACGATACGCTCCGCGAACTCTCGTATCCTATCACCGGCGATGCGAAGGTGCGCCCCATCTTTATGGAATCCGGCGATGGCCTGCGCGTCTACCAGAGATCGCTGTCGTTCCTGCTGATCACGGCGGCTCACGAGCTGTTCCCCCAGGCCCGCATCGTGATTGACCACTCGCTGACGGACGGCTTTTTCTGCCAGGTGGAGGGGCGCGAACCCTTCACCCCCGCTGAGCTGACCGAGATCGAGGCCCGGATGCACGACATCGTGGACCGCGATGAGCCGATCATTAAACAACAGATGCCCGTGGCCGAAGCCCAGGCCCTGTTTCGGGAGCAGGGCTATCAGGACAAGGTCCGCCTGCTGAGCTTTCGTCAAAAGAACCATGTCTCCATCTATACTCTGCGCGGGATGCGGGACTATTTTTATGGCTATATGGTTCCTTCCACCGGTTACCTGCGGCATTTCGGCCTGGTCCACTACCCGCCGGGCTTTATCCTGCGCTTTCCCACGCCGGCGCAACCCGCCGGCCTGGTCCCGTTTCAGGACAGCCCCGGCCTGGCCAACATGTTCCGCGAATACAGCAACTGGATGCAGGTGATGCGAGTCACCGATGTGGGATCGCTGAACCAGGCCATCAAAGATGGCCGCATAGACGAAGTGATCCTGGTGGCGGAGGCCCTGCACGAGCAGCGCATCAGCGCCATCGCCCAGCGCATCGCGGAGCAACGGGGCCGGGTGCGCCTGGTCCTCATCGCCGGGCCTTCCTCCTCCGGCAAGACCACCTTTGCCAGGCGGCTCATGGTGCAGTTGCTGACCCACGGCATCCGGCCCATCGCCCTGGGTCTGGATGATTATTTCGTGGACCGCGATAAGACGCCGCGTGACGAGTTTGGGGAATACGATTTTGAGGCCCTGGGGGCGTTGGACCTGCCGCTGTTCAACCAGCAATTGCTGGACCTCATGGCGGGTCGGGAGGTGACCCTGCCCCGCTACGATTTCCTGGCTGGCACGCGCATCGAGGGCGATACAGTGTCCGTGGAACCAGATGGGGTGATCCTGGCCGAGGGTATGCACGGGCTGAACCCGGCCCTGGTACCCAATATCCCCCCGGCGGTCTGCTTTCGCATCTACGCCTCGGCCCTCACCCAACTGAACATTGACCACCACAACCGCATCCCCACAGCCGACACCCGCCTGCTGCGGCGCATCGTCCGCGATGACCAGTATCGGGGTTATACAGCCCAGCAGACCATCTCCCGCTGGGCCAGCGTGCGGCGGGGCGAGGCCCGCTGGATCTTTCCCTATCAGGAAAATGCTGATGTGATGTTCAACTCGGCGTTGGTGTATGAGCTGGCGGTCCTGAAACCACTGGTGGAACCGTTATTGCGGGAGGTTGAACCGGGGACGTTGGAGTATGTGGAGGCCCGGCGTCTCCTGGCCTTCCTGGAGTGGTTCCTGCCCTATCCGTCTGACCGCGTGCCGGACAACTCGATCCTGCGCGAGTTCGTGGGCGGCTCGAATCTACAGGATTTTGGCCGGCCATTGGAGAACGGGCTGGAAGGGTAAAGAGAGGGCAAAAACAGGGGGGCAGGGTCAAATCATCTGGGTCAACTTAATGAGATAGGGCGGTTGAAACTGCGCCTTAGGGGTTATTGCGGCGGCTTCGTCGCCGCAAAACCCCCCTATAATTACGCCTGGATGTCAGATACTATCCCTTTACAAAACAGACGCCCACTGTACCTGGCCCGGTATGAACTCCCAAAGCGGGACTTAGCTCGGCGATGAGCATCTCCCGGCACTGGACGTTCTCTTCTACCAGGCCCCGCAGCTTTTCCGCCTCGGCCGGGGCTGCTGCATGGGTGATGGCGACCTGGAATCTGGTCTGCGGATCGCTCATCTCCTGCATGATCTCCACCATGCGCTGGTAAACCTTGCAGCGGCTGCGCGCCTGTCCCAAGGCCACGATCTCCCCATCTTCCATGCTGATGAGTGGTTTGATATTCAGCAGGCTGCCCACCAGGTGCCTGGCCCGCCCGATACGGCCGCCCATGTACAGATACTTGAGCGTATCGGCGGTCATGATCATGCGGGAGCGGGGGATCATATCCTTCACCAGACTGGTGATCTGGTCCAATTTCTGCCCGGCCTGAGCCGCCCGCGCCGCCTCGATAGCCATCCAGCCATAACACATGGCCGTCTGGCGGGAGTCAATGACTTCCACCCGCGTCTGGGGATGAGTTTCCTGAAGCATCCTGGCGGCCAGTTGAGCCGCCTGATAGGCCGCGCTGCCGATAGAGGTCATGTGGATAGAGATGATCGCTGTTGTGGTCTCGGCCAGCTTCTGGTAGACCGCCAAAAAGTCGCCGGGGCCGGGGTTGGCCGTCTTGGGGAACTCGGTCGCGGTGGTCAGGTATTCGTAGAACTCCCGACGTTGCAGGTCCACCAGGTCTTTATATGCCCGCTCCTGGATGTGAACGTTATAAGGCACCACATTGATCCCCAGAGCCGCAATGAGGTCCTCAGGGATACTGGCGCAACTGTCGGTGACAACACCTGCTTTCATCGTATTTCCTTTCATCAAATTTGGTAAAGACCGCCCTAACCTGCGGGAGGGCAGGCTCTAGCCGGCCACGGCCAGGGCAAAGGCACGCTGAAAGCCAGGGGTGATCCGGGCCTGGGCCGCGTATCTTTCCTTGAGGCGATAATTGCGGGTCATCTTACGGCCGGTGCCGGCCTGCCATTGCTCCTGGTAGACCGCCAGCCGCCTGGCCGATACGTCACCCTCCTCCAGGGCCTGCGCCACCACCTGGGCCGCCAGGCGACCGGCCTCCATGGCATTGCCGATGCCGCCGCCGGTCAGGGGATCAACCTGCCGGGCAGCATCCCCCACCAGCAGCAACCCATCCGTGACCAGGCGCGGCAGGGCGGGCATGACCGGCACGCCCCCGGCGATAAAGGTTACCGGGTGGCCCCGGGCCAGACCGGGCACGCGCTCTATAAAACGATCCAGCCAGACCCGGGCCGGCTCACGGGCCAGATCGGCCTGCACGCCCAGCCCCACGTTGGCCCGGCCCTCGCCCTTCGGGAAAACCCAGGCATAGCCACCAGGCGCCACTTCCTGCCCCAGGTAATAGTCGGTGCAGGTGGGGTCTATCTCGACGCCGGCCAGCAGGTACTGGGCGCAACTCATCTGGTCACGCAACGGCACGGCCGTATCCAGCCCGGCCCATCGCCCTACCTGGCTCTCCACACCATCGGCGGCGATGACCACCCGACAGGGAAGCTCCACGCGCTGGCCGCTGCTCCCATGGCGGGCGACGACGCCGCAGACGTGACCGTTTTCCTGGAGCAAACCGAGGGCTGGCGACTTGACCCAGATGGTGGCTCCGGCCCGGCCAGCTTCCTCAGCCAGGAGCCGGTCAAAGACGCGCCGCTCCAACACGTACCCATGGGTCTGCCCCTCGTAGCGGGTTGTTGTCCAACGACCGCCCTCTACCGTGGTGATGGTGGCGGCCCGGATGGCGGCGCAGATCCAGCGGGTGTCGGGGGTGATAAAGGGGGCCAGGGCCTCGTGGGCGATGCCCTCGGCGCACCGGACCGGACTGCCGATCTCCTGGCGTTTTTCCAGGAGCAATACCCGCAGGCCGGCCTGGGCCGCCGTGCGCGCGGCGATGGCTCCTCCTGGCCCCGCACCGATCACCACCACGTCAAAGGTCGGGAGCGTCGGCCCGGCTGCGAGAGGCGGCCAGGCCGGGTCAAGGGTCAAGGCCCCGGTAGGACAGGCTGTCAGGCATGTTCCGCAGTCTGTGCAGCGTGTTTCGTCCACCACCAGACAGGTCTCGGCCAGGGTCAAGGCATCTGCCGGACACACGGCCACACAGCAGCCGCAATAAGCACAACGCTCGCGATAGATCTGAAGCATGTTCTCTCACCCGCCTCGATCAGTCCTCATGAATTACACTCGCGGCGCTCGCGCAAGACGTGAGACTGAGGGAGCTGCTGCCCCCACAGCAGGGGGAAAAAAGGGGGTTTTAGGGGTTTGGCGACGGCGGAGCCGTCGCCAAACCCCACCCCGTGGGTGATAGGGAGCAAGGAGGGCACCCGGGCTGGAAGCAAACAATGCCCTGGTGCAGATACAACGGGGCGCAGGTTCCAGGAACCTGCGCCCGTACAGCCCGGGCTACAGACGGCCGGTTTCTTTGGCCCGCTTGAGCACGTAATCCACTGCCTCCCCAACAGTATGAATCTGTTGGGCCTCCTCGTCGGAGATCTCCTCGCCGAACTCTTCTTCCATGCTCATGATCAGCTCGACCAGGTCCAGGGAATCGGCCTTGAGATCCTCACGAAAATCGGCCTCTTCCGTCACCAGGTCTGGGTCTACTCCCAGTTGCTCTACGATAATAGCCTTGATTCGCTCAAATATTTCTTGTCTGTCCATATTGTCCCCCTTTAGTTTGATGTGGTTCACTGACCAGCGCTAAGGTCCAGTGTCCGGCTCAAAGTATACCAGTCCTGCAGGTGATAGTCAAGTATAGCCTGTCACGGGGCCCACGAGACGCGCTCAGTATGCCAGTCTCCGCCCACGGTGCCGGTCCCTGGCAGGTTCAACAGCTTGCGCCGGCCGGAGCCGTCGGCGCGCATCACCCATAGGCCCCAGGATCCCCCCTCATCAGACAGGAAGGCGATATACTTGCCGTCTGGACTCCAGGCTGGCAGGCCATCCTGGGCCTCGTTATTGGTTAATTGCTTGAGGCCAGCGTCAATCTCCCCGCCGATGCGAGCGGTAAAGATCTCATAGTCGCTCCCCTGGCGGATGGACATGAATGCCAGTGTGCCGCCATGGACGGCCGGCGCAGTATCCTGGGGAGAGGAAGTGACTCGCAACGGCAGACTCCCTCCGCCGGTGGTGATATATAGTCCGCTCTCGAGATTACTGGCCCAATAATTCGAGGTCCTGAAGATGATGCGGCCGTCGGGCATCCAGGCCGGGTATTGGCCGCGCAGTCCAAACGGGCCGCCACCCGGGTCTGGCAGGGCCTGCCAGGACCTGGTTTCCAGGTTGTCCACGATGCAGATCTGCCAGCCGCCGCCAGGCGCGGCCGTGGTATCGTAGACCAGACGAGTACCCTCCGGCGACCATGAAGGGTGACTATCCTCCACATGCTTCGAGACCTCTCGCTGGTTCGAGCCGTCGGCGTTCATGACGATGAGGTGGTCCTGGAAACGCGCCTCTCCATTGACTGCCAGCAAGGTCCCGCCGGGGTTGAAGCAGGGCTGGCGCATCTTGTTCGCCACCAGGCGCGCGTTGGTGCCATCGGCGTTAACGACCCAGATGTCGTATTTTGCCGGATCATCGGCGTTACGCACCGGGAAAGCGATCTTGCCGACGAGTGGGGGCACTGTAGGCGGTTTGGTGGGCGGGATCGTGGGG
>DAOTYG010000011.1:0-24696 GCA_034435155.1 Anaerolineae bacterium
CCTGGCGGAGCGCCTCATTGGCCTGGCGCATCTCCGCACGCAACTCATCATTGGCCTGGCGCATCTCGGCGCGCAGGTCCTGGCGGAGCGCCTCATTGGCCTGGCGCATCTCCGCGCGCAGGTCGTCATTGGCCTGGCGCATCTCGGCGCGCAGAGGTTCGATCAGGTCGGTGCGGATCTCTTCTTTGAACGGGACCAGCGCGGCCTGTACGGCTGCAATTAGCTCCGTGCGCTCTTCGGGAGTCATGGGTTCACCTCTCTCGTAAATAGCGCTCCGGCCACTGCTCGCGGCGGGTCTGCCAGGCCCAGGCCTGACTGGGTGACCCGCCGCCGGCGCGGGGTGGCACACCCCGCGCGAGCACGGTCGCGCAGCATATTTTCGTTCTACGGGGTGCGCCCCGCGCGTGGGCAACTCCTACCACAATCGCCAAAGGCGACGTTTCGGCGACTGGAGGGGGTCTGGCGGCGGCACCGGGATAAGCTCATCGGCCAGGATGCGAGCTGGGGTGGTGGTAACCATCTTTAACGCCTGCTCTTCGCCGATCCAACCGGCGGCCACGGCCACCGCTTCAGAGAGGACCGGCGGCCGTTGTCCAAGGCCGTGGGCATCGGAGGCGATAACGTGGGCCAGGCCATGGGTCAGGAATAATCGGGCCGCCTCCTGGATCTCGCGGCCAAAGACACCGAGCAGACTGGCCGCCGTAACCTGGGTCAGCACCCCACGCTCGACCAGGGTATAGATCAACGAAGGGGCTGCGATGACCTCCGTATATCGCTCCGGATGGGCGATGATGGGCGTGAAGCCGGCCACCTGCAACTCAAAGACGGTCTGCTCCACATAACGGGGATACTGCTGCAAAGGGAACTCGACCAGCAGGTAGCGTGTGCCCCCCAGGGTACAACCTGGCTCGCGGGTGACGCGCCGGGGCAGGTCCGGCGCGATGTAGGCCTCCAGCCCCGGCACGATCTCCAGGTCTAACCCCTGGTCCCGACACACCGCCTGCAGGCGGGCCACCTGGTCGCGGATGGCGGCGGGCAACTGCCCCCAGCCTCTATCCAGGCTGTGCGGGGTCGCCACGATGCACCCCACGCCGTCAGCCACGGCCATGCGAGCCATGGCCAGAGCCTGTTCATCATCTCGCGCGCCGTCATCAAAGCCAGGCAAGATGTGAGTGTGCAGGTCAATATAGTTCACCGGTCCTCACCCAGACTCTGGACAATCCTGGGGTTGAGCCTTCAGGCGAGACAGGCTGAGGCCCATAAGTCCAACTCACAATGGACTTGAGTATACCGGCTTTCGGTCAAGCTGTCAAGGAAACTCTACTGACATCCGTGCGTAATTAAATGCATGAGGGCACCACTACGCGGTGCGGGGAGGGGAAAGAATGCCTGGTAGGGGTTTTTGCGGCGGCGAAGCCGCCGCAAAAACCCCCAGAAAGGCTTTCTCTCTCCTTGTTCCCTCCCTGACAGAAGTTATGCACGGATGTCAGAACGCCAGGTTGCCCGGAACCTGGCCCAGTCTGCCAGGAACCGCTCGAGGCCGCGCTCAGTGAGGGGGTGCTGGATCATCTGCTGCAACACCGCATAGGGCACAGTGGCGATGTGGGCCCCGGCCAAAGCAGCCTGGGTCACGTGCAGGGGATGTCGAATGCTGGCAGCGATGACCTGGGTGGCGAGGCCATGTCGCTGAAAGATCGCCACCGTGTCCGCCACCACCTGCATCCCATCGTGGTTTATATCATCCAGCCGGCCGACAAAGGGGGAGACGTAAGTGGCGCCGGCCCGGGCCGCGAGCAGGGCCTGATTGGGGGAAAAGACCAGCGTGGCGTTGGTGGGGATACCATCGGTCGCCAGGGTATGGATAGCCACCAGCCCCTCGGCGGTGAGGGGTATCTTGATGACCACGTGCTCAGACCAGCGAGCGATCACGTGGGCCTGATCCACCATATCGTCCGCATCCAGGGCCGTGACCTCAGCACTCACCGGACCACGCACCAGGGCGCAGATCTCCCGGATCGTCGCCCCGAAATCCGCACCCTGTTCCCGGGCCATGAGGCTGGGGTTAGTCGTCACCCCGCTGATCACCCCCAATCGCACCCCGGCCCGGATCTCCTCGATGTTAGCTGTGTCCAGAAAGATGCGCACGGCGCTACCCCCTCCTGACAAACGCAGGCAGAACCTCACGCCGGAGGTCCTGCCCGCGATTCTGTTCACCACACCGCCTGCCCTCGCCGGGTTTAGCGCTTGGTATACTGCTTGGCCCGCCGGGCGCGGCGTAACCCGGCCTTCTTGCGTTCCTTGACCCGGGGGTCACGGGTGAGCAAGCCAGCCTTTTTAAGCGTGGGGCGCAGGGTCGGCTCGGCCACGATCAAGGCCCGGGCCAGCCCATGCCGGACCGCATCAGCCTGGCCACTCAGTCCTCCCCCACCGACCTTGATCGTGGCGCTGTACTGGCCCAACACGTTAGCCAGACGGAGGGGTTTCAGGATCTCTGTCTGATGCCGGAGCACGGGGAAATACTCCTGGAGCGGCCGGTCATTAACGATGATCTCACCGCTGCCAGGGATCAGCCGTACCCGCGCTACGGCAGTCTTGCGGCGACCGGTCCCGTAGTAATACCGCTGCGCTTCTGTCATACGCTTCGTCTCCTATTTGATCTCCAATGGCCTGGGCTGCTGGGCCTGATGGGGATGCTCACCCTCAGCATAGACCTTGAGCTTCTTGAACATCTGCCGCCCCAGGCGATTGTGCGGCAACATCCCTCGCACGGCCGCCTCTACCACCCGGGTTGGATGGTGCTGGAGTTGATCTCGCAGGGTCACCCGGCGTAATCCACCCGGATAACCAGAGTGCCGATAATACGCCTTCTGGTCCAACTTGCGCCCGGTCACCTGGACCTTGCCGGCATTGACCACGATCACGAAATCACCCACGTCCAGGTGGGGACTGTAATACGGCTTGTGTTTGCCGCGCAGGATGTGGGCGATCCGGGTCGCCAGCCGACCCAGGTTCTGGCCCTCGGCGTCCACCACCCACCACTCGCGTTTAATGTCTGCCGCTCGTGTAGCATATGTCTTCATTCCGTACTCCTCATGATCTCACCCAGGCCCGGGCCACCGGCCCAGACCGTCGCCGGATATGATACCCGCATCAGCCATAGCCCATGTGCCGGGACGCTGGGGCCAGACTGCGCACGCGTCCGCCACGCTAACAGATCGGCCACTGCTGCCGGGGCCAGCCGCCCCTGCCCCACGAGCAACAGGGTCCCGGTCAACCCGCGCATCATCCGCCGCAGAAACGCATTCGCCTCCACGTCAAACCAGACCTGTGAGCCATACCGGCCCCATTCGGCGCGATAGACGCGGCGAACGGTGTTTCGCGAGCGGCCCACCGGGGAGCCAAAGGTGGCAAAATCGTGTTCCCCGATCAGAGCGGCACAAGCCGCGTTCATGGCTTCCAGGTCTAAAGGTTGCGCCACGTGCAGGCTATACAGGCGTTCGGTGGGCGAACGCACCGCTGCATTCCAGATCCGGTAGCGATACGTCCGGCTATACGCGCTGTAGCGGGGGTGAAAACCCGGCGGCGCGCTCACCATCTCCAGCACGGCGATGTCTGGCGGCAACACCGCATTCAGCGCCCGTCGCAACTCGGTCAGGGGCCAGGGTTTGGGGATCGTACAGGCCGCTACCTGGCCGGCCGCATGAACGCCGGCATCCGTGCGGCCAGCCCCGATCACCCGGCCTGTTTCGCCGGTGAGGCGATATAACGCCGCTTCCAACTCCCCCTGCACGGTGGGGCCGGTGCGCTGGACCTGAAAGCCCTGATACCGCGTTCCATCATAGGCCACGGTAAAGACCACCCGCACCCCCACGGCCCCACCTGCTGTCACTCCTCTACCAGCTCGATGATCGCCATCTTGGCCCCGTCGCCGAGGCGCCGGTGTAGCTTCACGATCCGCGTGTAACCGCCGGGGCGAGCCTGGTACCGGGGCGCCAACACCTCGAACAACTTGCGCGCGATCAAGGGATCATTCAGCCGGGCCGCCGCCAGGCGGCGGGCATGGAGGATACGCTCCGGCCGGCCGTCGGCCAGGCCCCGCTTGGCCAGGGTGATCAGGCGTTCGGCCTGGGGCCGAATCTCCCGGGCTTTGGCCTCCGTAGTCTCGATGCGCTCGTGGCGCAACAAGTCAGTGACCAGATTGCGATACAAAGCTCGCCGCTCGCCGGTGGACCGGCCGAGGTGGCGACCAGCAACACGATGTCTCATCTATGCCTCCTCCGGCGGCGCTAACATCGAATACTCGATATACCCTTTGGCCTGGAGACGTTCCCGTAGCTCCTCCAATGATTTGCGACCAAAGTTCCAGACCGCCAGCAGGTCATCTTCACTCATCTCCAGCACCTGGCCCACGCGGGTGATCCCTGACCGCTTGAGGCAATTATAGGCCCGTACCGACAGATCCAGGTCTTCAATGGGCGCATCATAGATGGCCGCCGGGATCGCCAGTGAAGGCGTTACCTCCTCCACCCGCAGGATGTTAGCTAGGCCGAACTCCATCACCAGGCCAAAGTGTCGCACCAGGATCTGCGCGGCCCGCGAAAAGGCCTCGCGCGGGGTGATCGTGCCGTTGGTCCAGATAGACATCACCAGCCGGTCATAATCCGTCGCCTGGCCGATCCGCGCCCGTTCCACGTCATATTGGACCTTGCGCACCGGGCTAAAGATGGCATCCACGGGCATGGTGCCAATGGGCAACTCGCCCTCGTGCGCCTCGGCGGGTTGGTAACCCCGGCCGCGCTCCACCGTCATCTCCATATCCAGCACGGCCTCTTCGCTGTCCAACGTGGCGATATGTAGTTGCGGGTTGATGATCTCCACTTCTGGCGGGGCCAGGATGTCGGCCGCCGTCACCTCGCGCGCGCCGGTGGCTTGCAAACGGAGCACCACCGGTTCATCGGCCCGCGATCGCACATATAGCCGTTTCAGGTTCAAGACGATACCCAGCGCGTCCTCGCGGACGTGAGGGATAGCCGAGAACTCGTGCCAGATTCCCATGATGCGGACTGAGGTCACGGCCGCACCGGGCAACGAAGACAACAGCACCCGGCGCAAGGCATTGCCGACGGTGATGCCATAGCCCCCTTCCATCGGACCGACGGAGAACCGGCCAAACTCCGGCGTCTCCTCCAGGGCAGTGATCTGGGGTAATACAATATCTAGCAAGGCTCCGCCTCCTGGCACGGGTGGGGGACTCGAACCACCCCCCTTAGCGGCTGTAGTACTCCACAACCAACTGCTCATTCAGGGTGACGTCCACATCCGATCGTGCTGGCAGAGCGACGACCCGGCCTTCTAAGGCCCGGGCATCCAGGGTCAACCAGGCTGGGATCCTCTTGCGCCCCAACCCTTTGGCGCACTCTTTGAAATACACGCTTTTTTTGCTCTGCTCTCGCACGGTGATCACATCGCCCGGTTTCACTATATAGGAAGCGATGTCTACTTTGTGTCCATTGACGGCGATATGACCATGGGAGACCAATTGCCGGGCCTGGGCCCGGGAATCGGCCAGCCCCAGCCGGTAGACCACGTTATCCAACCGTCGCTCCAGCAATTGCAACAGGTTCTCGCCAGCCCGACCGGGCATCCGTTCCGCTTCGGCAAAATACCGTCGGAACTGCCGCTCCAGGACCCCATAGATGCGCCGGATCTTTTGTTTCTCGCGCAATTGCAGGGCATAATCTGAGGGCTTGCGCCGTCGCCCACGTCCCTTGGGGTTGCCGTGTTCTCCCGGCGGATACCCCCGCCGCTCGATAGCACACCTGGAGGTCATACAGCGGTCCCCTTTCAGGAACAGCTTGACCCCCTCCCGACGACATTGTTTGCAGACTGCCTCGGTATATCTAGCCATCTATCCTCCCTACACCCGCCGTCGCTTGCGCGGGCGACAGCCATTGTGGGGAATGGGCGTCTTGTCGGTAATGGATACCACCGCCAGGCCCGACGACTGTAAGGCCCGGATCGCAGCGTCACGGCCGGCGCCCGGCCCCTTCACGAACACGTCCAACTCACGCACGCCGAAATCGGTGGCCTGCCGGGCCGCCTGCTGGGCCGCCAGTTGGGCGGCAAAGGGCGTGCCCTTGCGAGCCCCCTTGAACCCGGCCGTCCCACAACTCGCCCAGGTCAACGTATCCCCACCCGGATCCGTGATGGTCACGATGGTGTTGTTGAACGTGGAAGTGATATGCGCCTGTGCCCGCGGCACGATCCGGCGTTCTCGCCGTTTGGCCCGCGTGCGCGGCCCTCCCTTTTTCGGTGCTGGCATTCTCCACTCCTCTACGTGAATGCACGAATCTACGAATATACGAATGTACGATTCGCTTATTCGATGATTATTTCTTGGCCCGGGACCGCCGCCGTCCCGCCACGGTCTTTCTAGGCCCTCGGCGCGTGCGGGCATTCGTGCGCGTGCGCTGACCGCGAACGGGCAGGCCATGCCGATGCCGCAGGCCACGGTAACTCCCGATCTCCATCAGCCGTTTGATGTTCATATCCACTTCCCGGCGCAAGTCGCCCTCCACGCGATAGTTCCTCTCGATGATCTCGCGCAGCCGGCTCACCTCAGCCTCGGTCAGGTCCTTGACCCGCGTCTCTGGGGCCACGCCAGCGGCTTCCACGATCCGTTGGCCCGAGGTTCGCCCTATCCCATAGATATAAGTCAGCGCGATGTCAACACGCTTGTTCCGGGGAATATCCACACCCGCGATTCTCGCCACGTACCACCTCCATCAGTCCTCAGTCCTCGGTCGTCAGTCCTCAGTCCTCAGTTCTCGGTCATCAGTCCTCAGTCATCAGTCTACAGTCTAGAGTCATATACGCAAGAACTGGCGACTGAAGACCGGTTACTGAAGGCCGGCGACTGAGGACCGGCGACTGAGGACCGGCGACTGTTAACCCTGTCGCTGCTTGTGCTTGGGATTCTTGCAGATCACCCGCACCACCCCCCGGCGGCGGATGATCTTGCAGTGTTCACAACGTCGTTTGACCGATGCTGCCACTTTCATCTTGCTCCCTCCTGGCGGCCGCCTATAGCCGCGTCAGTATCTCCGCTTCGCCATTGGTTATGGCAATGGTGTGCTCGAAATGGGCCGCCAACGCGCCATCGCTGGTTACCACGGTCCAGTTGTCCGCTAACACGCGCGTTTGTGCCTGGCCCAAGACCAACATGGGTTCCAGGGCCAGAGTCATGCCCCGGCGCAGCCGGGGACCCCGGCCCGGCGTCCCCACGTTGGGGATATGCGGGTCCTCGTGTAATTGCCGGCCGATCCCGTGGCCCCCATACTCGCGCACCACGCCCAGCCCGGCCGCTTCGGCGCAATGCTGGATGGCCCATGAGATGTCGCCCAGGCGGTTACCGGGCCTTGCCGCGACGATAGCCGCGGCCAACGATTCCCGGGTTACATCCAACAACCGCTGCACAGCCGGCGGGATGTCTCCCACCGGTACGGTGACGGCCGCATCGCCCTGATAGCCCTTGTAAATGGCCCCCACATCCAGGCTCACGATGTCGCCTGGGCGGAGGACCCGCCGCCCAGGGATGCCATGCACGATCTCCTCGTTCACCGCCACGCAGAGCGAAGCCGGGAACCCTCGATACCCTTTGAAGGAAGGGATGGCCCCGCGCGCCCGAATCTGCTGGTCCGCCAGTAGATCCAATTCGCCGGTGGTCAGTCCCGGCCGCACCGCCGCCTGCAAGATCTCCAGCACCTCGGCCACGATCTGGCCGGCCCGGCGCATCAACTGGATCTCGTGGGGAGACTTGATCACGATGGCCATAGCGTGTCAGGACCGCAAGGCAGTCAGCAGGGCCGTGGTCACCCCATCAATATCTAAAGTGCCGTCAATCTCCTGCAACAGGCCACGCGCCTGGTACCAGGCGATGAGCGGTGCCGTTTGCTGTTGGTAGACATCAATACGCCGCCGATGGGTCTCCGGCGTATCATCCGGACGCTGATATAGCACGCCACCGCACTCGTCGCAACGTCCGGCCTCCCGGGGCGGGCTGAACAACACGTGATAAACCGCCCCGCACCGCTGACAGGTCCACCGCCCACTCAAGCGGGCCAATAAAACCTCTGCTGGCGCCCGGATATAAAGCACGGCCTCCACCGCCCGCCCCTGCTGCGCCAACGCCGTCTCCAGCGCCTGCGCCTGGGCCACTGTGCGCGGAAACCCGTCCAGGATAGCCCCGGCCACACAATCCGGCTGCGCCAGCCGGTCCATCACCATGCCGATCGTGATGTCGTCGGGCACCAACTCGCCGCGATCCATGTAGGACCTGGCCTTCAAGCCCAACGGCGTCCCGGCCTTGAGGTGCTCCCGAAACAGGTCCCCGGAAGCCACGTGGGGCAGGCCCAGCCGCGCCATCAATCGTTCCGCCTGCGTGCCCTTGCCCACGCCCGGCGGCCCCAACAAGATGATGTATCGCGGCCCTTTGGACTCCACCTTCAACGCCCCTTCCTTCGCCCGACTCTCCGACCAGCGGAATATTTGACCCAACCTGCTGGCGGGCAGGCAGCCAGGACTACTTGATAAAGCCCTCGTAATGCCGCATCAGCAACTGGGCTTCAAGTTGCCGCATGGTATCCAATACCACACCCACCACGATGAGCACGCTGGTGCTCTCCAGGCTCATGGTCTGCACGCTGGTGATCAGGCGCGCAAAATAGGGCAAGACCGCCACGGTTCCCAGGAATATCGCCCCGAACAGGGTCACCCGGTTCAGTATCCGGGTCAGATAGTCCTGCGTGGGCCGGCCCGGCCGGATACCGGGTATAAATCCGCCCTGCTTCTGTAGATTTTCCGCCAGATTCTGCTGCTCAAAGATGACCATGGTGTAAAAATAGGTGAAACCAATGGTCATGAAAAAGTAAGCGGCCCAGTAGATGATGCTGCTCTGATCAAAGGCCGACATCAGCGTCCGGCCCACGTCCCCCACCCAGCCTTCGCCGTACTGCATATAGCTGCCGATGATGGTGGGAAAGGCCAGGATGGACAGGGCAAAGATCAAAGGAATCATGCCGGCCGACAGCACCTTAACCGGCACATGGGTGCTCTGGCCACCATAAACCCGCCGGCCCCGCACGCGCTTGGCATAATGAACCGGGATGCGGCGCTCGCCCTCCTGCACCAGCACAATGGCCGCCACCGTGACGATGGCGATAGCGAAAAAGACGATGATCCCCAGCCAGTTCTGGCCCAGGATCAACGTGCTACCGATCTGGCTGGGCAGGCGGGCCACGATATTCGCCAGGATGATGATAGAGACCCCATTGCCAATGCCAGCCTCCGAGATCAACTCCCCCAACCAGACAGCCACGATAGTGCCTGTCGTCACCGTTACCAGGATAGCGATCGTGGACAAAGACGCCGCCAGGGTATCGAAACCCCAGTTGGTGATGATCCCCTGGCTGGCATACGCCGAGATCTGGGCAAACCCCTGCAACATCGCCAATGGCACCGTCAACCAATGCATGATCTGGTTGAGGCGCCGGCGTCCCGCCTCACCTTCCTTAGACCACTCCTCGAACTTGGGAATGATCGGGGTGAGAAGCTGGATGATGATGGTGGACGTGATATACGGGTAGACACCCATCATGGCGATGGAGAGCCGCGACATGGCGCCCCCGGCGAACAGGTCCAGCAGGCTCAAGAACTGGTTACCCTTGAACAGGTCTGCCAGTTTCTCCTGGTTCACGCCCGGGATGGGCACGGCCACGAACAGGCGAAAGATCACCAGGATGATCAGAGTGACCAACAATCGCCGGCGCAGGTCTGGCAACCGGAAGGCATTGATCATGGCTTGGAGCATGGGCTATGCGGCCTCCTCAGTAACTTCTCTTGCGGTCCCGTGACCACGCGGCCAGCTCTAGGGGACCGGCTGGCTCAGTTCGACCACCTTGCCCCCGGCCGCCTCGATCTTGTGCCGGGCGCTGGTCGAGAAACTATGGGCCTGCACGATGAGCGGCTGGGTCAGGTCGCCATCTCCCAGGATCTTGATCGGCCTGTTCTTGCGGACCAGACCGGCTTCCCGCAACAACTCCGGGGTCACCTCGGTGCCGGCCGGCAAGTCCGCCAACCGCCCCACATTGACGACGCTGTATTCCACGCGAAAGATATTGGTAAAGCCGCGCTGATGGGGCAGGCGTCGTACCAGGGGTAACTGCCCACCCTCAAAATAGGGGCGCACCCCACCGCCACTGCGGGCGTTCTGCCCCTTGGTGCCCCGGCCGGCCGTCTTGCCTCGCCGGCTGGCGTCGCCACGGCCTACCCGGATCCGTCGTTTACGGCTCCCCAGGGCCGGCCCCAATTCATGCAACTTCATCTCCGTTCTCCTCGTATCAACGGTGAGTGACTCAGCCCGGCCTGGGCCGGGCATGAGCACGAACATCTCCGCCTCAGGCTATGTCCTCCACTTCCTCCACCTGCACCAGGTGTTGGACTTTGAATACCATGCCCCGGATCGCCGGTGTATCCGCGTGTTCCACCGTCTCTTTCAGATGGTGCAAACCCAAGGCCCGGATAGTCGCCTTCTGGTCCCGGCCATAACCGATGGCACTTTTGACCCAGGTAATGCGCAGTTTCCGCTCAGCCATTCTCGTGCTCCTCGCTTACCCGTTTCCGCGCCCATACGGGGGTGACTTGAGACAGGAGCTTCCCCCGCTGGCGGGCCTCTTCTTCCGGGTCTTTTAATGCCCGCAGGGCCTCCATGGTGGCGTGGACCACGTTGATGGCGTTCGCGCTGCCCAGCGATTTGGTCAGGATATCGCGGATACCGGCGGCCTCCACCACCGCGCGCACCCCGCTGCCGGCGATCACGCCAGTGCCTGGCGAGGCCGGTTTGATCAACACCTGGGCGGCCCCGAACTTGCCGATCACCTCGTGGGGGATGGTGTGACCGAGCAGGGGGACGGTGATCATGTTGCGCCGGGCGATCTCTACGCCCTTGCGGATGGCATCCGGCACCTCACGGGCCTTGCCCAATCCCACACCGACCCGACCTTGCCGGTCGCCCACAACGACCATCGCGCTGAACCCAAAGCGGCGGCCACCCTTCTGGACCTTCGCCACGCGGTTGATAGAGACCACGCGCTCCTCGAACTCCAGCTCCTCGACCACAGTCTCTTCGTCTTGTTGTTCCCGCACCCTTCTTTTCGCCATGCTCACTCCTGTCGGGTTACCCGCTAGAACAGCAGCCCGCCTTCACGAGCTGCTTCGGCCAGGGCCTGAACGCGACCGTGATATTTATAGCCACCCCGGTCGAACACCACGGTGGTGATCCCCTTCTGCCGGGCCCGTTCCGCCAGAACCTTGCCCACCACACTCGCCTGGGCTGCCTTGGGCTGCCCCCTCACCGCTGCCTGGATCGCCGGTTCCAGGGTGGAAACAGCCACCAGCGACTGGCCCCGTTCATCGTCAATGATCTGGGCGTAGATGTGCTGCAAGCTGCGGAACACGCACAGACGCGGCCGGCCCGCCGTACCGCGCACCGTCATACGCACTCGCCGATGCCGCCGTCGGCGTGCGGCGGCGCGATCATATTGTTTGATCATGCCATGCCCCTCTTACTTGCCCACCTTACCAGACTTGCCGGCCTTGCGACGAAGCGCCTCGCCGGCATACCGGATACCTTTACCCAGATAAGGCTCTGGTTTGCGGATGGCACGGATGCGCGCTGCCACCTCGCCTACCAGCTCCTTGTCCAGGCCTCGCACGCTCACCAGTTGGGGGTTCTCCACCACAAACTTGATCCCCGGTGGGGGTGTGACTCTGACCGGATGCGAATACCCCACCTGCAAGACCACTGTGTCCCCGGCCATCTGCGCCTTATAGCCCACCCCCTGGATCTCCAGGTCTTTCCGATACCCCTGGCTGACGCCGACCACCATATTGGCGATCAGGGTGCGCGTGAGGCCGTGCAGCGCTTTATGCCTCGGGCTATCCGAAGGGCGCGTGACTACCAGGGTATCCCCCTCACGTCGGACCTGGATGTCTGGCACCAGGTCTCGTTCTAACGTGCCCAGCGGGCCGCGCACCGTGATATGTTGCCCCTCAATATGCACATCCACCCTGGGGGGCAGGGGGATGGGCCGTTTACCGATTCGAGACACCGCAACCTCCTTACCAGACGAAGCACAACACTTCACCACCCACGCCCAAGCGGCGTGCCTGGCGGTCTGGCAGCACCCCTTGCGAAGTGGAGAGCACCGCCACGCCCATCCCGTTTAAAACCTTCGGGATCTCGTCTTTGCCCACGTAGACCCGGCGGCCCGGTTTGCTCACTCGTTGCAATCCCGACAGCATGGGTTTCCGGTCCACGTATTTTAGCCAGACCTTCACTATGCGCCGTGCTCCTTCCCGGCGGACCCGGAAATCTTTGATATAGCCCTCTTCCTTCAGGATACGCAGGATGTCCAGTTTGATCCGGGAGGCCGGTAACTCCAGGCTCTCATGACGAGCCATCTGGGCATTGCGGATTCGTGTCAACATATCGGCGATAGGATCACTTGTGGTCATCACACACTCCTCGTCATTACCGTCGGGGCCACCCGGCTCACCAACTGGACTTGATCACGCCGGGGATCAAACCCTGTCCCGCACGCTCCCGGAAACAGATGCGACACAGCCCAAAGCGGCGCATATAAGCCCGTGGGCGGCCGCAGACACGACACCGATTCCGCACCCGTGTGGGATACTTGCGTTTTTGTTCCCGTGCGATCATGGATTTCTTTGCCACCGCTTCCTCCCGTATACTAATCCCGGAATGGCAAACCCAGATGACGTAGCAGGGCTTTGCCCTCCGCGTCACTCCGGGCCGTGGTTACGATGTTCACTTCCAGGCCCCGCAAGCGGTCAATAGTGTCATAGTCAATCTCTGGAAAGACTAACTGCTCACGTAGCCCGATGCTATAGTTACCGCGCCCATCGAAGGACTTGCTGGACAGTCCCCTAAAGTCCCGGATTCGCGGCAAGGCCACGTTGAATAACCGATCCAGAAAGTCATACATCCGATCACCCCGTAGCGTGACCATGAGGCCCACTGGCATCCCGGCGCGGACCTTGAACCCGGCGATGGACTTGCGCGCTCGCGTGACCACCGGCCGCTGGCCGGTGATCAGAGCCAGGTCACGCGAGGCATTATCCACAGCCTTGGCGTCACGAAGGGCCTCGCCTAACCCGATGTTGACCGTGACCTTGTGCAGGCGGGGTACTTCCATCACGTTACGGTAGCCGAACTCCTGGATCAAGGCGGCCACTACTTCATCGCGGTAGAGTTGTTTGAGCCGGGGTATTTGCCTGGCCATATCTCCTCCGTTGCCTGGCGCCTAGTCAATCGAGTCGCCGCACTTGCGGCAGACCCGCGACTTGCTGCCATCCTCCATCACCTGGTAGCCCACGCGCACCGGCTTGTTGCACCGGGGGCAGATCAAGGCCACGTTAGAGATGTGGATCGGCGCCTCGATGTCTACGATGCCGGCCTGGGTTCGCACCCGGCGGGGGCGCAAGTGTCGTTTGACGATGTTCAGCCCGGCAACGATGACCCGATCGTGATCGGGGTCCCATTCTGCGCTGCGTTTTTTCCTGGCCCGAATCACCTGGCGGACCTCACCAGTCTTGCCCCGGTCCTTGCCCGTCAGGACCAGCACCTTATCACCTTTTCGTATCTTCATGCTTGTCCCTCACAGCTTGACATCCGGGCGTAATTTAAACGCCTGAGGATACTGCTCCACTCCCCACTTCGTATCCCTTCGGGGGAGGGGAAAGAATGCCTCATAGGGGTTTTTGCGGCGGCTTCGCCGCCGCAAAAACCCCCAGAAAGGCCTTCTCCCCCTTGTTCCCATCCTAACAGGAGTTATGCACGGATGTCAGTCACAGCACCTCCGGGGCCAGGGATACGATCTTCATAAAGCCTTTCTCGCGCAACTCGCGCGCCACCGGCCCAAAGACACGCGTGCCCCGGGGGTTCAAACGCTCGTCCAGGATCACGGCCGCGTTATCGTCAAAGCGGATATAGCTGCCATCGGCCCGGCGATACTCTTTGGCCGTGCGCACGATCACGGCCCGCACGACATCGGCCTTTTTCACCGCACCCTGGGGCGCAGCTTGCTTGACCGTGGCTATGATGATGTCCCCCACGCCACCGTAGCGTCGCCGTGAGCCACCCAGGACGCGAATACAGAGCAATTCTTTGGCCCCGGTGTTGTCGGCTACCCGCAGCCGGCTCTCCTGCTGGATCATCGCTCCACCTCACTATCTGCAACCACGGGGGCTTCACCCGGCATGTCAGCCGTCGCCGGACCTTCACCCGCTGGCGGTACTGCGGCCAGGATCTCGGCCAGTTCCTCCTCGCCCGTCGGTAACTCTATCTCCGCCAGCAGTTCATGGCCAATGACTTCCACGACCCGCCAGCGTTTGCGACGGCTCAGGGGGCGGGTCTCCACAATGCGCACCCGATCCCCCACCCGGCATACCTGGTGCTCGTCGTGGGCCATAAAGCGTCTGGTCCGCTTGACGATCTTGTGGTATAGCGGGTGGCGATACAATGTCTCCACCGCCACCACAACCGTCTTGTCCATCTTGTCACTGACCACACGGCCGATCCTGGTCTTCCGCCGTTGCTCGGCCGGGGTCAGACCCGAGACTTGCTCACTCACGCCGCCGCCTCCTCATAGGCACGTTCCCAGGCCTCGATCTCCAATTCTCGCCGCAGGGTCTCCCAGCGGGCGATCTCGTGCCGCACCTCGCGCAACCGCTTGTAATTCTTGAGCTGGCGGGTCGCCAGTTGAAAGCGCAGGTTGAACAACTCCTGGTGTCCATCCCGGATGTGGTCCTCGATCTCGGCCATCACGTGGTCAAACTCGCTGTCCGAGGTCCTGGCCCGTTGGCGCAGCTCGGCCATTACCTTGCGTGCCTCGGCTCTCTTCATCTCTAACCCTCCTCGCTCAGCAGATCCGAGCGCGCGATCAGGCGGGTCTTGATGGGCAGTTTGTTGCTGGCCAGGCGCAGGGCCTCACGGGCCAGGTCCTCGCGGACCCCGGCCACCTCGAACAGGATGCGACCGGGCTTCACCACCGCCACATAGTGGTCCACCGCACCCTTACCCTTCCCCATACGGGTCTCGGCGGGCTTGGCCGTCACTGGCTTGTCGGGGAATACCCGGATCCAGATCTTGCCGCCGCGTCGCACGTGGCGGGTAGCTGCCCGGCGGGCGGCCTCGATCTGGCGACTGGTCAACCAGCACGGTTCCAGGGCCTGCAACCCGAACTCCCCAAAGGCCATGGTTGCGCCACGCGAGGCCGGCCCCTTCATGCGCCCGCGATGCATCTTGCGGTATTTGAACTTCTTGGGCATTAACATCTTGCTCTCTCCTGCGAGTACGGGCCAGGATCAGGCGGCCGGCGAGGCGCCGGGTTCTGGCGTCTCCGCTTTCGCCGGGATAATGTCCCCTTTATAAATCCAGACCTTGACCCCGATCTGCCCCAACTTGGTCAGCGCTTCCGCCTGAGCATAGTCTATATCGGAGCGCAAAGTATGCAACGGCACCCGCCCCTCATGGACCCACTCGGAACGGCTCATCTCGGCCCCGGCCAGCCGCCCGCTGCACCGTATCTTGGCTCCCTGGGCCCCAAAACGCATCGCCCGCCCCACCGCCTGCTTCATGGCCCGCCGATAGGAGATGCGGCGTTCGATCTGTTCGGCCACATTGCGGGCCACCAGATAGGCATTCAACTCTGGCTGGCGAATCTCCTGGATGTCAATGCGCACCCGCGAGCCGGTCTGGTTTTCCAGTTCCCGGCGCAACGTCTCCACTTTGGTCCCGCCTTTGCCGATGATCATGCCCGGTTTGGCCGCGTGCAGGGTGAGGTTAATAAGTCGCCCCGAGCGCTCAATGTCCACCCGCGCCAGCCCGGCCGAATCCAGCTCCTCCATCAACCGCTGGCGGATCCACAGGTCCTGCTGCAACAGGTCGGCATACTCGTCCTTGTCCGCGTACCATCGCGATTGCCAGGTTGTCGTTTGGCCCAGTCGAAAGCCAACAGGTTGTACCTTGCGTCCCAAAGCCCTCTACCTCCTCTATTCCTCCTCGACTGCGCGCACCACCACCTTGATATGGCTGGCCCGGCGGCGCATCATCTTATAGCGACCGCGCGCCCCGGGTCGCCAACGGCGTGTATTGCGCGTAAAGCCGGCCCCATCCACCATGATCGCGGCAATATACAGTTCGTCTGGTTCCAGGCCATGCAGGTTATCGGCATTGGCCACAGCCGAACGTACCACCTTGGACACCGTGCGCGCTGAGGGTCCCGGCAGATACTGCAAGGTCGCCAGCGCCAGAGGCACGGGTCGGCCGCGGATCGCATCGGCGATGCGGCGCATCTTGGTTGGTGAGGTATGCACGTACCTCGCCACGGCACTCGCTTCCATATTGCCCTCCCCCGGTTATTGGCGCCGGGCCTTTTTCTCTCGTGCCGTATGGCCACGATAGAACCGGGTGGGCGCGAACTCGCCCAGCTTGTGGCCCACCATGTTTTCGGTGATGAACACCGGCACATGGCGCCGGCCATCGTGGACGGCTATGGTATGCCCGACGAACTCCGGCGAGATAGTGCTGGCCCGCGACCAGGTCTTGAGCACTCGTTTGCGGCCGGTGCGGTTCATCTCGAGCACTCGCGCCCGCAACCGTTCCTCTATATAAGGTCCCTTTTTGAGCGATCTGGACATGGCTTGCTCTCTCCTATTTCTTCCGTCGGCGCACGATCCATTTGTTGCTCGGCTTGTTCTGCCGCCGGGTCTTGTAACCCAGAGTAGGCTTGCCCCAGGGACTCTTGGGTCCTGGCAGCCCAATGGGCTGGCGACCCTCACCCCCGCCGTGGGGATGGTCTCGGGGGGTCATGGCCGAGCCACGTACCGCCGGCCGGCGACCCAAATGGCGCGCCCGACCGGCCTTGCCCAGTTTGATCCGGGCATGGTCCAGGTTCCCCACCTGGCCCACGGTCGCCATACACTGGACACTGATCAGCCGCACCTCGCCAGAGGGCAACCGCACGTGCGCATAGGGACCTTCTTTGGCCATCAACTGGGCCGCCGCGCCGGCTGAACGCACCAGTTGCCCTCCCCGGCCCGGCTGTAACTCGATGTTGTGGATCATCGTTCCCACCGGGATGCTCTGAATAGGCAGGGCATTGCCCACGCGAATATCGGCCGCCGGGCCGGCCATCACCCGGTCGTCCACTTTCAGGCCCACCGGGGCGATGATATAGCGCTTTTCGCCGTCTGCGTAGTTGATCAGCGCGATCCGGGCCGAGCGATTCGGGTCGTATTCGATGGCGGCCACCCGGCCGGGCACGCCGGCCTTATCTCGCTTAAAGTCAATGACGCGGTAGCGACGTTTATGCCCCCCACCATGATGGCGGACCGTAACCTTGCCCCGTACATTGCGGCCGGCCTTCTTCTTCAACGGCTGGAGCAGGGATCTTTCCGGCTCCTCGCGTGTGATCTCCTCAAACGTGGAGACGCTCATCCCTCGCCGTCCCGGCGAAGTGGGTTTGTATATTTTGATTGCCATATCGTGAACTACCCCTCCTGGACCCTGAGTCGTCCGGCTGAAGCCGCTATAAATCCCTTTTGCCCTAGCCGACAGAAAACTCGATGCGTTGGCCTTCTTGCAGGGTCACGATAGCCTTTTTCCATTTGGATGTACTGCCGTAGACAGGCCGCCGCCAGCCACGACGCTTTTTGCCCGGCACGGTGATGGTGTTCACCCTGACCACGTTCACTTTAAAGATCGTCTCTACCGCCTGCTTGATCTGGATCTTGTTGGCCGTGGGGGCCACCTCAAAGGTATATTTCCCCTGCTCCGCCAGACGCAAGGCCCGCTCAGTAGTGATAGGACGTCGGAGCACATCATAGACGTTCATGCTTCATCCCCCGCCACAGTGAACCCGGGGGCGTCCCAGAGAGCATGGATCACCTCCAGGGCTGCCACCGGCATCAGCAAGGTATCGTAGCTCAACAGGTCCCGGATATTCAGGTAGTTAACTCGCAAGATCTTGACCCCGGCGATGTTCCGCGCTGATCGCTCCACCACCAGGTCGGCCGCCGGTAAGGCGATGAGTACCGAGTCTCCCACGGGCAATCGCCCCAGAATCGCCAGCATATCTTTGGTGCGCGGCTGCTCCAGGGCCAGGTTGTCCACCAGGACGATCTGGTTATCGCGGGCTTTGACGGACAGGGCGGCACGCAAGGCCAGGCGCCGCATCCGCCTGGGCATTCGTTGTCGGTAGCTGCGGGGCTGCGGTCCAAAGACGGTGCCCCCACCGCGCCAGTGGGGTGCCCGCCGCGAGCCTTGCCTGGCCCGGCCGGTGCCTTTTTGACGCCAGGGTTTAGAGCCGCCACCGCTGACGTCGGCCCGGGTCCTGGTCTTATGGGTCCCCAACCGGGCGTTCGCTTGCTGGCGCACCAGGGCCTGGTGCATCACCGGTATATTGATCGGAGCTGCAAAGATGTAATCGCTGGCGCGAACGTGGTCTACCACCTCGCCAGCCACGTTATAAACTGCCAGTTCCACGCTTCTCTCCTGCCTGCACATCTGACCGCCGCCAGCCGACCGCTGACCGCCATCGAATGTCTGAGGGGGGTCTGCGGTCCGTGGTCAGTGGCCAATTACGACTTCACTGCCCGCCGGATGAGCAACAGCCCATTCCTGGCCCCTGGGACTGCGCCCCGGACCAGGAGCAGATTGCGGGCCGGATCGGCTACGATCACTTCCAGGTTCTGCACCGTGACACGCTCACCGCCCATGCGCCCGGCCATCCGCTTGCCCTTGAGGATACGGCCTGGCGTGGTCCCGGAGCTGATCGCCCCTGGTGCGCGGGTGCGGTCTGATTGCCCATGGGTGCGCGGGCCGCCGGCAAAGCCATGGCGCCTGACCACGCCGGCGAACCCTCTGCCTTTGGAGATGCCGGTCACATCCACTCTATCGCCCGGCTTGAAGATGCCCACTTCCACCTTTTGGCCCACCTCCACCGCTTCATCCGGCGAGATGCGAATCTCGCGCAGATGACGCACCGGCGGCAGGCCCATAAGGTGTCCCCGCTGGGGTTCGTTCAGACGCCGGGCGACCCCAAAACCCAATTGCACTGCCGCGTAGCCATCGCGTTTGGGAGTCTTGACCTGCGTCACCACACACGGGCCGGCCTCGATCACCGTGACCGGGATCGCCGTTCCCTGGGCGTCAAAGACCTGGGTCATGCCCACCTTGCGGCCTAGAATGCCCTCTTTCATCTTCCCATCCACTCACAATCAAGGCACGTAGAGAGCAGGCCCGGTGCGCCTGCCCTCCTGCGGGTCAGACCGGCCCGTTCTTCCGGCGGCCGGTCTGCCCCACGTGCTTGCAGTTGTCACTCACCAACGCTAGAGCTTGATCTCGATATCCACCCCGGCCGGCAGGTTGAGCCGCATCAGGGCATCCACCGTCTTGGGGGCCGGCTCCACGATGTCGATCAGCCGCTTGTGGGTCCGGATCTCGAACTGCTCCTGCGAGTCCTTGTCAATGAACGGCGACCGGATCACGGAAAACCGTTCGATCCGGGTCGGCAGCGGCACCGGCCCGACTACCCGGGCCCCGGTACGCTCAGCCGTATCCACGATCTGGATCGCTGATTGGTCCAAGATGCGATGATCATAGGCCCGGAGCCGGATCCGAATGCGTTGCTTGGTCATAGCTACCCCTTATTACCGATACATCAGGCCAGGATCTCAGTCACCGTGCCGGCACCGATGGTCCGACCGCCCTCGCGGATGGCAAAACGCACCCCTTTATCCAGGGCAATAGGCTCGATCAACTCCACTTCCATCTCGATGTGATCGCCGGGCAGAACCATCTCCACGTCCGGCGGCAGTTTGATCGAACCGGTCACATCGGTAGTACGCACATAGAACTGAGGACGATACCCGGAGAAGAAGGCCTTGTGCCGGCCACCCTCTTCTTTGGTCAGCACATAAACCTCGGCCTTGAACGTGGTATGAGGCTTGATGGTCCCCGGCGCTGCCAGGACCTGGCCGCGTTGGACCTCATCCCGATCTATGCCGCGCAGCAGGCAGCCGATGTTATCGCCGGCCTGGCCGAACTCCAGGCTCTTTTTGAACATCTCCACGTCGGTAACCACGGTCTTGCGGATCTCGTGGCTCTTGCCGACGATCTCTACCGTATCCATGCGGTTGATCCGGCCCTGTTCCACGCGCCCGGTCACCACTGTGCCCCGGCCCTTGATGCCAAAGACGTCCTCAATGGGCATAAGAAACGGCTTGTCCACGTCGCGGATCGGGGTGGGGATATACTCATCCACCACGCGCATCAATTCCCAAATGCTGGCGTATTCCGGCGCATTGGGATCGGTGCTATCGCTCCGCAGGGCTTCCAGGGCACTGCCGCGCACGATGGGGGTCTCGTCGCCGGGGAACTCGTACTTGTCCAACAGTTCCCGCAGCTCCAGCTCCACCAAATCCAGGAGATCCTCGTCTCCGGGCGGCACTTTATCCACCTTGTTCAAATAGACCACGATGGCCGGCACTTCCACCTGGCGCGCCAGCAGGATATGCTCGCGGGTCTGCGGCATCGGGCCTTCCGCCGCGTCCACCACCAGGATCGCCCCGTCCATCTGGGCCGCGCCGGTGATCATGTTCTTGATGTAGTCATGGTGGCCGGGGCAGTCCACGTGGGCATAGTGCCGGTTCTCGGTCTCATACTCCACATGGGCGATGGCCACTGTCAGGATCTTGGTCGCATCGCGGCGGAACATCTTGGCATCCGCCTTGGCCACCTGATCATAGCTCTGGTAGGTGGCCAGGCCCTTCAGCGCCAGGGTCTTGGTGATGGCTGCCGTCAGGGTCGTCTTGCCGTGGTCAATGTGACCGATGGTCCCCACGTTCACGTGGGGCTTGGTGCGCTCGAACTTTTTCTTCGCCATGTTCGTCTCCTCCTGATAAAGTTTTTCGGCTGCCGTCTGGCGGTCTCCCCAAGCGGGAAACTGCCCCCTGAACTGTCTAGAAGCCAGACACTTTCTCAGTAGCTGGCATCTTACAGATTGGTTACCTTATTATACTACCTGGTGGGCCTACCACCCCCGTACCCGGGCGATGATCGCCGCCGCCAGATTCTCTGGCAGCGGGTCATAATAAGCGAACTCCATATTGTGGCTACCCCGGCCCTGGGTCATCGAGCGCAGGACGGTGGCGTAGCCAAACATCTTGCCCAGCGGGACCAGCGCCTGGACGATCTGCACCTCACCCCGCGCCTCCGTCCGTTGGATCTGGCCCCGACGCGCGTTCAGATCACCGATCACCTCACCCAGATGCTCGGCTGGGGCCACGATCTCCACTTTCATCACCGGTTCCAAGAGAACCGCATTGGCCCTGCGCACCCCATCGCGCAGGGCCATGGAGGCAGCGATCTTGAAGGCCGGCGGGGAAGAATCCTCCTCGTGAAAGGAGCCATCCACCAGCGTAGCCCGCAGATCCATCAATGGATACCCGGCCAGCGGTCCGGTCTCGGCCGCCTCCCGAATCCCCACCTCCACGGCCGGGACGAACTCCTGGGGAACCGCCTCGGGCCGGGCCCGGTTCTGAAACACGATCCCCGACCCACGCGGCAAAGGCTCCAGCTCCAGCCAGACATGCCCATACATGCCCCGGCCGCCGGTCTGGCGCACAAAACGCCCCTCGCTGCGCACCGCCTGGGTAATAGCCTCCCGATAGGCCACCTGGGGCCGGCCCACGTGTGCTCCCACCCGAAACTCACGTTGCAGCCGGTCTACCAACACCTCCAGGTGCAATTCCCCCATCCCGGAGATCAACATCTGCCCGGTGTTCTCATCTGTGCGCACCCGAAAAGTCGGGTCTTCCTCGGCCAGGCGCGTCAGGGCCTCGCTCATGCGCTCCTGATCAACCCTGGTGCGTGGCTCGATGGCCACCGAGATCACCGGCTCTGGGAAGCGGATGGATTCCAGGACCACCGGCTGGTTGGGGTCGCAGAGGGTATCGCCGGTGAACGTCTGCTTCAACCCGACGGCGGCCACGATGTCGCCGGCGAAGGCCTCGTCCACGTCCTCCCGGTGGTTGGCGTGCATACGCACCAGCCGCCCGATACGCTCCACCCGCTCCCGGGTGGTATTCTGCACCCGCTGGCCGCCCACCAGATGCCCGGCATAGACCCGCAGGTAAGCCAGGCGGCCCACGTAAGGGTCTGATTGGATCTTGAAACACAGGGCAGCGAAAGGCGCGTTATCGGCTGGCCGGCGGGTAGTCTCAGCCATCGTGCGCGGGTCAAGGCCCGTGATGGGGGGAACGTCCAGGGGTGAGGGTAGATAGTCCACCACAGCATCCAGCAGCGGCTGGATGCCTTTGTTGCGCAACGCCGACCCGCACAATACCGGGACCAACTCCAGTCGCAAGGTGGCCCGGCGTAAGGCGGCCCGCAGTTCCGCTGGGGAGATATCTATGCCCTCCAGGTATTTCGTTGTTAACGTGTCATCTGTTTCAGCGATCCGTTCCACCAGCCGCTCGCGGTGGAAGTGAGCCATGTCCAGCAGTTCCGCCGGGATAGCCCCGGTTTCTGGCCTGGCCCCTAACTCGTCCACGTAGCGGATCGCCAGGTTATCAATCAGGTCTATGACCCCCTGGAAATCAGCCTCGCTGCCCAGGGGTAGCTGGACGGCCAGGGGGGCGGCATTCAATCGCGTGCGGATCATCTCCACGGTGTGCCAGAAATCCGCCCCCACGCGATCCATTTTGTTGATGAAGCAGATACGCGGGACGTGATAGCGATCTGCCTGCCGCCAGACCGTTTCCGATTGGGGTTCTACCCCGGCCACCGCATCAAAGACCACGATGCCCCCGTCGAGGACGCGCAGACTGCGCTGGACTTCGACGGTGAAATCAATATGGCCCGGTGTATCTATGATGTTGATCTGATGGTCCAGCCAATAACAGGTAGTGGCAGCGGCTGTGATCGTGATACCGCGTTCGCGCTCCTGCTCCATCCAGTCGGTGATCGTGGTCCCCTCATCCACGTTGCCCAGGCGATGGGTCCGGCCGGTATAGAACAACACCCGCTCTGTGGTGGTTGTCTTGCCGGCGTCAATATGGGCAATGATCCCGATGTTGCGGACCCGCTCCAGCGGAAAGGCTCTGGGCACATGTCACCCCTGGGCTGGCGGGCCAAACCGCGTGTCTGAGAACCACGATCCCAGGTTGCCTGGTGCCCGGCGGACTACCACCGATAATGGGCAAAGGCGCGGTTGGCCTCGGCCATCTTGTGCGTATCTTCTTTTCGCTTGACGGCGACGCCGGTATTATTGGCGGCGTCCATTATTTCGGCGGCCAGTCGCTCAGCCATGGGCCGGCCGGTACGCGCCCGGGCGGCCTGGATGATCCAGCGCATCGCCAAGGTCAACCGCCGCTCGCTGGGGACTTCCATCGGCACCTGATAGGTGGCCCCGCCCACCCGCCGGGGTTTCACCTCCAACACCGGCGTTACGTTGCGCACGGCCTGCTCGAACACTTCCACCGGGTTACGCCGCATCCGTTCCTCCACGATGTCAAAAGCATCGTAGACGATCCGGTGGGCCAGCTCTTTCTTACCTCGTTGCATCACCTTGTTGATGAAGCTGGCTACATTGCGGTTGTTGTACTTGGGGTCTGGCTCGACGGGCCTTCTCACCACTCGTTCTCGTCTCGGCATCTGTCCCCTCAACTAATCTACAAATTGACGAATCTACCTGACATTCGCCTATTCGCAAATTCGTCCATTCGTGGTTACTTCTTTGGCCGCCGGGCCCCGTACTTGGACCGCCCGCGCTTGCGATCCTGAACGCCGCCGCTCTCCAACGCGCCACGGATCACGTGGTAGCGCACACCCGGCAGGTCTTTGACCCGGCCTCCTCGTACCAACACCGTCGAGTGTTCCTGTAGATCATGACCCTCGCCAGGGATATAGGCCGTCACCTCGATCCCGCTGGTCAGGCGTACCCGGGCGATCTTGCGCATGGCCGAGTTGGGCTTTTTGGGGCTCATGGTGCGCACCTGCACGCAGACACCCCGGCGTTGGGGGTTGCCGGGGCCACGCCGGGAGCGGTTCTTGAGCGCATTGTAACTATAACGCAACGCCGGCGCGGCGGTCTTTTTGCGCACTGGCTGCCGCCCCTTACGAACCAATTGATTGATGGTTGGCATAATTTTTCTCTTTGCTCCTGGTCTGGCTTTCCGAACACTGAGCGACAATTATAACATGGGTCTTTTTTTCTGTCAACAACCCTGAATTGACATCAGGGTTATTTCAAGTTGCAAACCATATGTTATGTGCAACAACTATTTTATTTATCGTGTCAGCCGGGCATCTTCTCCCTCTTCCGGCCCCCTTATCCGCCCCAGGCAGAGGAGAAAGGGAAGACATCTTTGGGGGTTTTTGCGGCGGCTTCGCCGCCACAAAAACCCCCAAAGAGGCATTCTTTACCCGGGATGGTTCAATGTTCTGGGAAAATTGGTTTACACTCTTTACGGGCGTTAAAATCCTCACCCCTTCCCCTGTCCCTTCCCCTCTCCCGCTCGCCTGGGGCAGCGAGCGAGGGGAGGGGGTGGGAA
>DAOTYG010000012.1:0-5715 GCA_034435155.1 Anaerolineae bacterium
CCAGTTGTTCCAGTTCATCGTCAAAGACATCGGAAAGCCGCTTGAGAAAGACCAGCGGCAGGATATAGTCTTTGAACTTGGGGGCGTCCACGGGGCCGCGGATGGCGCAGGCGGCATCCCAGAGCCAGGGTTCCAGTTGCTGAATCTCCAGCATGCCATCTCCGTGTGTATGAATGGTGTAACTATTCAGCCCGATTGAAATCGGTCTCTTTGGGCGCTCTGCGCCGATGGCCGGAATTCACTGCAGAGCATTGCTCATTTCGTCATTGGTCATTTCTCAAGGATGCGGGCGAAGGCGGTGGGGTCCCGGATGAGGATGCCCCCACATTCGCCCAGACCCGGCAGATGGAGGTCCCGGCTCGGCCAATGCCTCGCGGCACATAAAGGTGCCCACCGGCCGGGGCGTATAGTAGGAGCCAGGGGCCTTGCGCAGGTCCACCTCGGGGTCATGCTCCCGCTCCAACACCTCCTGGAGCCTCGGCAAAAGCGATCTGGATGGCGCGCCGCGTCACGCCGTCATAGACCCGCGTCAGTTGGGCGCGAAAACCCGGCCCATCCCACTCTGGCAGTCTGGGCGCGCCCAGGCGCTTCAGCAAAGCTCTGCTGCCAGTATAGCACAAATGGGCGCCGTTGTGTAGTCAGCGATAGCGATTCACACGCCATCTGGTGCTGATGCGGCGGCGCGGCGATACGAACCCGACGCGGGTCTACAGCGGCCGTATCCCGGAACACCTGTCGGCCGGGGCTGTGCCGGCCTGCTTTCGGCAACGTTGGGCCTGCCAGGAGCGGGTCATCCGGCAGATGGTGAACGGGGCCAATCTGAACGCCAACAAGGTACGGCTCTGTTCTGGCCAGATCAGGATGCGGGCGATTTGAAAGTCGAGCAGGGGTGTGGTATGATATGATTGCCAGGGACCTGGCTCATTCTCTGAGGAAAGCTGTTCATCGGGCAGGATGGCCAGTTACCTGCGCCAACCACAGACAGCGTGCCATTTACCCCAAGGGAGGGCAAGATATGGACAGACTGACGCGCACAGGCAGGGACAGACCGCGGGTGGTGATCACCGGCCTGGGCGCCCTGACACCCCTCGGCCTGACAGCCGCGGACACGTGGCAGGGCCTTTTGGCCGGGCGGTCGGGCATCGCCCGCCTCACATCGCTTGACCTAAGCGACTGCCCTTGCCAGATCGGCGGTGAGCTGAAGGGCTTTGATCCCGGCACCTACCTGGGCTTCAAGGAGGCCAGGCGCATGGCTCGCTTCAGCCAGATGGCGGTCATCGCCGCCGAGATGGCCCTGGCCGATGCCGGCCTGGCGCTGGGTGGCGAGGAAAAAGAAGCGGCCGGCGTGCTGCTCGGCACGGCCGTCGGCGGCACGGCGGTCGAAATCGAGGCCTCCAATCGTCGCGTTGCCGAGCGGGGCCTGATGAACATCTCCCCTCTCTTCCTGCCGATGCTACCGGCCAACATGGCCGCCTTTCACGTGGCGCGGGCCACCGGCTTTCATGGCTACAACGGCACCAACGTCACCGCCTGCGCGGCCGGCACACAGGCCATCGGCGAGGCCGTGGAGGTACTGCGCCGCGGAGGCGCCCAGGTGATGCTCAGCGGCGGCAGCGAGGCCACGCTGACGCCCATGGCCTTTGCCGGCTTTGCCGTGATCCGGGCGCTTTCGACCCGCAACGACGACCCCGCCGGGGCCAGCCGGCCTTTCGACGCCCAACGTGACGGCTTTGTATTGAGTGAAGGGGCTGCCCTCCTCGTCCTGGAGACGCTGGAGCACGCCCGGCGGCGGGGAGCACACATCTATGCCGAGATCGCCGGCTACGCTGCCAACTCGGACGGCTACCACCTCATCACCCCCAACCCTGCGCTGTGCGGCCCGGTCAAGGCCATGCGCCAGGCCCTGGCCGACGCCGGCCTGGAGCCGGAGCAGGTGGATTATGTCAATGCCCATGGCGCGGCTACCCCTCAAGGTGACGTGGCCGAGACGCAGGCCATCAAAACCGTCCTGGGTGAGCACGCCTACCGGGTGCCGGTCAGCGCCTGCAAGTCAATGTTGGGCCATGCCATGGGCGCAGCCGGGGCGATGGAGGTGTTGGCCTGCGCGCTGGCCATCCGCGACCAGATCCTCCCCCCGACCCTCAACCTGGAGCACCCCGATCCCGAGTGCGACCTGGATTATGTGCCGCGCCTCGCCCGCCCGGCGACGGTGGAGGTGGTGCTCAAGAACTCGTTCGGCATCGGCAGCCAGAACGCCTGCCTGGTGTTGAAACGCTACACGGGAGACTGACGCCATGAACGAAAGGCGCGTCGTCGTCACCGGGATGGGCGTCATCTCCCCGGTGGGTCTTGACGTGAACACAATGTGGCAAAACCTGATCGCCGGGCGGTCGGGCATCCGGCCCATCACCCTGTTCGACCCGTCCGACCTGGAGGTGCGCTTTGCCGGCGAGGCCCACGGCTTTGACCCGCTGGACTATATGCCGGCCAGGGAGGCGCGCCGCACCGACCGCTTCACCCAGTTCGCTATCGCCGCCCTGGAGCAGGCCCTGGCCCAATCGGGCCTGGTCGTCGGCGAGCACAACGCCGACCAGGTGGGGGCCATCGTCGGCGCGGGCATCGGCGGCATCTCGACCTACACCCGCGACCTGGACGTGCTGCGTGAGAAGGGGCCGCGCCACGTGAACCCTTTCTTGCTGACCATGATCAGCGCCGACGTGCCGGCCATCCAGATTGCGCTGCGCACCGGCGCTCGCGGGCCGAACCTGGGCGTCTCGTCGGCCTGCGCCACCGGAGCCGATGCCATCGGCCAGGCTTACAATCTCATCCGCCTGGGCCAGGCGCAGGCCATGTTCGCCGGCGGGTTCGAGGCGGGTATTACCCTCATCTCCCTGGCCGTCTTGCAACGGATGCGTGCCCTGTCGAGGCGCAACGACGAGCCGGCCGCGGCCAGCCGCCCCTTTGACGCCGACCGCGACGGGTTCGTCGTGTCTGAGGGGGGGGCGCTGCTGGTGCTGGAAGAGCTGGAGTTTGCCCTGGCGCGGGGCGCCGAGCCGCTGGCCGAGCTGGCCGGCTATGCTGCCACCTCCGACGCCGCCCACATCGCCGCACCCGATGCCGAAGGCCTGGGCTCAGCCCGCTGTATGTCCCTGGCCCTGCAACGCGCCGGCGTCACGCCCGCCCAGGTGTCGTACATCAACGCCCACGCCACCGGTACGCCCCTGGGCGACCCGGCCGAGACTCGGGCCATCAAGCACGCCCTGGGCGAGCACGCCTGCCGGGTGCCGGTCAGCGCCACCAAGTCCATGACCGGCCACCTGATGGGTGGGGCCGGGGCACTGGAAGCGGCCATTTGCGTCCAGGCGCTGCGTAGCAGCCTCATCCCGCCGACCATCAACCTGGACACACCCGACCCGGCCTGCGACCTGGATTACGTGCCCCACCAGGCTCGCCGGGCTGCGCTGGAGGTGGTGCTATCCAACTCCTTCGGTTTTGGTGGACACAACACGGCCCTGGTGTTCCGACTGTTCCGCGAGTAGCCTGCAGCAGTCTAGTGCTGTGTCAACAGTGCGGCCATCGCCTGCCACAGCCGCTCGTTGGCCGCCGCCAGGGTCTCGTCGTCCAGGCGCTGCATGGGGGTTTCGCTCAGGATGAGCGGCCGGCCGACGCGGATCGTCACCCGCCCGGTCAGCCGCATCCGCTCCAGTTGCCAGCGGGGCTGCATGTCGTAGCCGCCACGGGACACGACCGGCACGACCGGCGCGCCACTGCGCAGCGCCAGCCAGGCTGTGCCCGGCAGCAGCGGATACTGCAGCCGACCATCCCAGCTATACTCTCCTTCGGGGGCAATCGAGATGGCCGCGCCCTCCCGTAACAGACGCAGCGCCCGCAACAGCTCGCCAGCAGACAGACCGCGCGCCTTGTACACCCGCAGCAGCCGCTGCCCGGCATCGTGTTCTCCCAGGCCCCGCAGAAACAACGCCAGAGGATTCTCCCCCCGAAAGCCTTGCAGGCCAAAAACGTAGACAGAGGGACGGTGGATGCGGATGAGGGCATTGACCATCAGGTCGGCCGGCTGCGAGACGTGGTTGAAGGCGAACAGACAGGCACCCTCGGCCGGGATCTGCTCCTCGCCCTCGATCTTCAGGTGGGCCAGCAAGCGCCCGGCCAGAAGCAGCAGCCGTTCCCCGCCGAGCCGCCTACCCCACCGCAGCCGCCGCGCCCTTTTCTCCACCTGGGCAGGGCGCAACGTCTGTGCCTTCTCTGTGCTGCCGTGCGTCACACCTTCTTGCCAACCATGCAGGGATTTCCGCCGCGTTTGACAAATCGCTCCCTCCGGGATATACTCTGAGCCGCACCTTTCTAAACAAAAACGCCCTCAGCGGTGATAGCAGCACCGACAGAGGGTCGGTCTCCACGCCGGTTGGGGCGGCGCGGAGGTCGCCTGAAGTGTACCCCAGAAAGCGGCTCCCGCCAACTTCCGGCGGGGCCACTTCTTCATTCTCTACGTTCCACCCGAAAGGAGCACCGATGGATTTCACCGGTTCGAGCCGACGCGCCGTTGGGCAGCACTTCCACCGAGGAAGAAAGGAGAACAAGTGAAGCTCCCAAGAGACGCCCTGCTGTTCACGATCATGCTGGTCTTTGGATGCCTGCGGGGTACGGCGATCACTGCGTCGCCGGGCACCACCCTCTACGTCTCGACCGCCGGGAATGATTCCAGCGGAGACGGCAGCTTCGGCAACCCGTTCCGGACAATCGGCCATGCGCTGACGGTTGCCGCGTCGGGCGACGAAATCATCCTGCGCGGCGCGCCGGCCCTGACCGACAACGTCTACACCGAATCCATCCGCATCCAGCAGCCCAACCTCACCATCCGCTCGCAAACCGGTGAGTGGGCCATTATCCAATGCCCGACGGACGATGAAGATATTGCCCAATGCGTGCGTTTCGACGTGGATAGCGACGGCAGCCGCCTGCAGCGCGTCGAGGTGAGCGGTGGGTACTACTACGGCATCAAACTGGAGACCAGGTGGGACTGGGGCGACCCGGACGACCGCAGCGGCGCGTCGAACATCCTGCTCGAAGATATCAAGGTGCATGGTACCGGCCGCGATGCCATCAAAATCACGCCCGGTTGTGATAATGTCACCATCCGCCGCGCCGAGATATTCAACACCGGCATACGAGACAACTCGAACGCCGAAGGCATTGATAACGTCAACGGCGACCGCATGATCGTTCAGAATAGTTACCTGCATGATATTGCCACCAACGGGATTTACTTCAAAGGCGGTTCGATAGACAGTATTGTCGAGCGCAATCGCATTGAACGGACCGGCGGTGCAGGCATCCTGGTGGGGTTTGACACCAGCCCGGAATACTTTGACCTGACCGTTAATCCCGACTACTACGAGAGCATTCGCGGGGTAGTGCGCAACAACATCATCCGCGACACCCAGGGGGCCGGCATTGGCTTGTACGCGGCGCAGGATGCGCAGATTTGGAACAACACGCTCATGGATACGGCGCAGGCGTATCACAGCCCGATCTATTTTGGCGTCACTTATCAGGATTGGGACCCGAACGCCGGGCGTCCGCCCTCGGTCAATCCTGTCATCCGCAACAACCTGGTCTCTCAATCCGGCGGCCTGCCGACGGAATGTGTGTTCATCCGTTATTCCAACGACCTGGGCGGCCTGTCCGCGCTTTCCG
>DAOTYG010000013.1:0-6628 GCA_034435155.1 Anaerolineae bacterium
TCACCCCCCTTTGTCCCCCCTCTCCCCTGGCCTTGCGGCCAGGGGAGAGGGGGGATAAGGAAGGGGTTTTGCAGCGGCCGGCTTCGCCGCCCGCTGCAAAACCTCGCTTCCCACCCCCTCCCCTCGCCCGCCGCCCCAGGCGAGCGGGAGAGGGGAGGGGCAGGGGGAGAGGTGAGGATTTTAACGCCCGTCCAAAGTGTAAACCAATTTCCCCAGAAAATTGAACCATCCCCAGTGGCCGTTATGTTTGCAGGAGAGCGTGATGCCAAGAAATCTGAGCACCAGTCTCAGTAGATGGAAATTTGTGCTCCTCGACGGTCTGCGACCGCCGGGTGCGCAGAACCCCGCCGGGTTTGAAGCAGGAGACCAGGTAACGCCACCCGGGCTTGCCCCCACGGCGACCCACGAAAAGCGTGTCGTGGCGTTAACCTCGGTCCTGGCGGCGGTCTTTTTGACCACCTTCAAGCTGATCATCGGCTTGCTGACCAATAGCCTGGGCATCCTGGCCGAGGCAGCCCACTCCGGGCTGGACCTGGTCGCGGCTCTGGTGACCTACCTGGCGGTGCGCGTGGCGGATCGGCCCCCGGACAGCGACCATCACTTTGGTCACGGCAAGGTGGAAAACCTCTCCGCCCTGTTCGAGACGCTGTTATTGGTAGCTACCTGCGCCTGGATCATCTACGAGGCGGTGGAGCGACTGACGGTCAAAGAGGTCGCGGTGGAAGCCAGCGGGTGGGCCTTTGTCATCATGGGGGTGTCTATCATCGTGGACATCAACCGGTCACGGATGTTGTATCGGGCAGCCCGGAAACATCGCAGTCAGGCCCTGGAGGCCGATGCCTTGCACTTTTCCACTGACATCTGGAGCAGCGCGGTGGTCATCGGGGGTCTGGCTTTGGTGGTGCTGGCCGACTGGCTGCCGCAATACCGGGCCTGGCTCTTGCGGGCCGATGCGGTGGCGGCCCTGGTGGTGGCCGGGATCGTGATCTGGGTCAGTTTGCGATTGGGCAAACGCACGGTGGATGCTTTGTTGGACCGGGCGCCGGTGGGCCTGGCAGACGAGGTTCGGGCAGCCATCTGTAAGGTGGAACATGTGCGAGAGTGTGGCGCCCTGCGGCTGCGCACGGCCGGCCCCACCACCTTCGTGGGCGTCACCGTCCGGGTGGACCCCTATGTGTCGGCCAGCCTGGCCCATGAGATTGCCACGCGGGTAGAAGAGGCGGTGATAGCCGTGCATCCCTCTAGCGATGTCACCGTGCATGTGGAGCCGGCAGTAGCGGCAGAATATGACCTGCCGGGCCAGGTGCGGGGTCTGGCCGCCCAGGCCGGCCTGAGCGTGCACGACATGCACGTTCATCACCTGACGGATGGTTATCACCTGGACCTGGACCTGGAGGTGCCCACGGGCCTCACATTGGATCAAGCCCATGAAGTAGCCACGCGCTTTGAGGACACGCTCCGTCACCATCTGCCAGACCTGGCCGAGGTCTCGACCCATATCGAGGTGGCCGTAGCTCCTGGCGATGATCCGGGCCAGGATGTCACAGCCCGGTACAGTGATCTGGTGGAGCGCGCGCGAGCCATCATAGAAGCGCAGCCGGGGGTTATCTCCGGCCATGACATCCACGTGCGCCAGGTGAGAGACGAGTTGTACATCTCGCTCCATTGCCTCTGTCCGGGCAACATGTCCATGGCCGAGGCCCATCACTGCTCAGCCCGGCTGGAAGATCGCCTGCGCGCGGAACTGCCCCAGGTGACTCACTTCCTGGTGCACGTGGAACCGGCGTAGGGGTGGCTTTCAGCCGGCGGTCTTGCGTTCTTCCTCCACCAACGCCCGTCGCAGCACCTTGCCCACCATGGTCTTGGGCAACTCCACCCGGAACTCCACGGCCTTGGGCACTTTGTAGTCCTCCAGCCGGCCCTGGCACAGGGCGATGATCTCCTCCGGCGTCGCCATTTCGCCGCGCTTGAGGACGATGAACGCCTTGACCTCTTCCCCCTCGCCGCCCTCGTTGGGGATACCCACCACTGCCGCCTCCAACACCTTCGGGTGCTCATAGAGCACCTCCTCCACGTCGCGGGGGTAGATGTTGTATTTCCCGGCCAGGATCATGTCCTTCTTGCGGTTGATGATCTGGAAATAGCCGTCCTCGTCCATGCGGGCCACGTCGCCGGTGCGCAGCCAGCCGTCCGGCGATAGCACCTCGGCGGTGGCCTCCGGCTGGTTCCAGTAGCCGCGCATCACCTGCGGCCCCCGCACGGCCAGCTCACCGATCTCGCCGGGGGGCAGGGTCTCGCCCGTCTCCAGGTCCACGATCCGGGCTTCTGTGGAGGGGAAGGGGATGCCGATGGTGCCGGCCTTGCGCCGGCCGCCCAGGGGATTGGCGTGGGTCACCGGGCTGGCCTCCGTCAGCCCGTAGCCCTCCACCAGCTTGCCGTGGGTCAGCTTCTCAAAGGCTTCCTGCACCTCCACCGGCAACGGTGCGGCCCCGCTGATGCAGGCCCGGATGGAGGAGGTGCGGAAGCGTTTGACCTGGGGGTGGTTGTTGATGGCGACGTACATCGTCGGGATGCCGGGGAACAGGGTGGGCCGGTGTTTGGCGATGACCTTGAGCACGTTGGACGTGACGAACGTGGGCATGAGGATCATCGCCGAGGCCAGGCAGACGGCCACGTTCATACAGGCCGTCATGCCGTAGGAGTGGGAGAACGGCAACACGGCCAGGAGCACCTCGCGGCCGTCCTGGGCATCGGCGATCCAGTGGCGGGTCTGGAGGGCGTTGCTCGCCAGGTTCAGGTGGGTGAGCATCACGCCCTTTGGCTCGTCGGTGGTGCCGCCGGTGTAGAGGATCGCCGCCAGGTCGTCTGGTCCCACCTGCTGCGCGCTCTCTGGCGGCAGCACCGCCAGCAAGCCCTGCGCCCGCAGCAGATCCTGGAACCAGTGGACGCCCGCCTGCCCCCGGATGTCCACCCGATGCCCCTCGCGCTTTTCCCGGATCAGCGTAAAGTACAGCCGTTTGTTCCAGGGCAGGTACTCTTTAAAGTTCGTGACGATGAGGTGCGGCAGGCCGGTGCGCTCCTGGACCCGGCGAGCCATCGGGTAGAACATGCTCAGGGTGACGACGGCTTTGGCCTCGGTGTCCTCCACGCGATGGACCAGCTCATCCTCGGTGGAGAGGGGGTTGGTGAGGACGACCACCGCGCCGGCCTTCAGCGTCCCGTAATAGGCGATTACGCACTGGGGGGTGTTCGGCAAGACGACGATGACCCGGTCGCCCGGCTGCACGCCCAGGCCGTGCAGGGCATGGGCGAAGCGGTTGGCCTGCTCGTCCAGCTTGCGATAGCTCAGCTTCTTGTCGTAAAAGATGGTGGCCGGGCGGCGGGGGTGACGACGGGCCGCGCTCTCCAGAAAGCGATGGAGCGGCTGGCTGGGCAGGATGATCGTCTGCGGCACGCCCAGCTCATAGTGTCCCAGCCAGGGCCGCTCGGCGATGAGCCGATCCTGGGCCTTGCGGTCGCGCCAGGACAGGGGGGCCTCGCCGATGAAGCGTTCGATGGCCCGGTTGACGGCGTCGGGGCGTTCCAGGGGCACCATGTGAGCCGAGACGGGGATGGTGATCATCTGCGCGCCGGGGATCTGGCCGGCGATCTCGCCGGCCCGGGCGGCCGGGAAGGCCACGTCCCGGTGCCCGGCGATGACCAGGGTGGGCACGCTGAGCTGGGGGAAGCGCGCCCAGCCGTCCCAGGCGGCCAGCGTGCGGGTGTAGAGCGGCTTGAGGACGCGGGCCGGGGCGAAGAGGTCTTTGAAGAGCGTATGCCGCAGCGGTTCCAGGGTCCGCGCGGGGAACTTGAAGATCAACTGCGGCCACCAGCTCAGGGAAAAGTTCCCGGCCATGCCGATGAGCACCAGCTTATCAATGCGCTCCGGGTGGCGCAGGGCGTACTCCACGGCCACCGCCCCGCCGAAGGAGTGCGCCACCAGCACAAACTTTTCCGGCACATCCAGGGCCGCCAGCAGGTGCTCCAGGTCATCCACCAGCTCGTCCATCTCGTAGCGGGAGTGCGGCTTATCCGACGCTGCGTGGCCGCGCATGTCGTAGGCGATGACGCGATTCTCCTCGCAGAAATGGCGGAGCTGGTGGACCCACTGCCGGGCCTGGCCGCCCCAGCCGTGCAGGAAGACCAGGGTGCGCGTGGCGTGGGTCGGCCAGACATCAATCACGCTCAGGCGCACCGGGGGCTTTTCGGAGATGGTCACGGTCTTGCGGTAGAGGTCCAGATCGATCTCCACGTGGCTCCTCCTGGTGGTGGATAGTCGCGCAGTCAAGTGGTCGCGTCGTCGGGGTTGTTCGCCTGAACGACCAACGTGGGTTCTGGTGGACACAGCCTACCCTACAGGCTCACGTGGACGGGAGCGCGTCCGTGGAGACGGACGCCCGGCGGCAGGCCCTCCCGCTCCGATCTCAATCGGCGGGCATCCGGCAGACGTCAGCCGGGGATGCCAAGCAGTTCCCGACGCAGCAATTGATTTACCAAGTCATCCGGCGGAAGGTGCTGGGTCGCGGCGATCCGGGCCACCGCGCGATACACCGCATCGTCCAGCGCGACGATAAACCGCCGGCCCCGGAGGTCCACCTCACAAGCTACGTCTTCCATCTCGTCCCAATAATCGGCCGCCGAGTGCGTATCCCAAAACTCACCGGCCTCCTTCAGAGTGCGGAATTCCTCGGGGATGGGTTCCTTTTCAGGCTTTTTCATGTTCGTCTCGCTCCTGGTCATCCATGTCCCGGGCGCTGATCACAATGGCGTCATGGGACTTTTTGTAGATGAAGAACACAGCCAGATATCGCCCCGCGTCGGTTTGGCCCAAGGCCAGATAGACGTCCTCGCCTTGCACATGCCCGCGCTTTACTCGCCGCACACGCCGGCGGTTTCGCAATGCCTGTTCAGCCTCTTCGATCTCCACATGGTGTTTATCCCACAGCTTCTCTACGAACTGCTGATACCACAATACCTGCTGGATTCTCACGGAGGCTCACTCTCCTTAAACTTCCGAGGCTCATGGGTCTCTTGATGGGCATGGTCTCCCCTTGCCTGGGACAGGCCTGACCGTGCCCCTGCGTCGTGGTCAGGAGACCGCGACGAACGACGGTTCCGCTTCGCTCTGCTCCATCTCGGCCAACATGCGGGCGACAGAGGCCGTTTCGTGGTTGTCTGGCCCGTTCTGTCCTGTCTGTCCACAGATTGACCCCTTCATCGGCGTTGGTATCAATGCCCAGCCAGCCATCGTTCGATCTCGGCCAGCACATCGGGCAGGTCAACCAACGGGTCGCCGCACAACGGCGAGTCGCCGACGTCGCCGGCCTCACTGTGGAAGTGGTGGGGAGCAGTGGTCACGCCAGGATAATGCGGCGCATTGTCCCACCGCAGCAGGGGCCGGTCGCTGAAAAGCTGGTACGCATAATCTTGAAACGTCGGCTCGTGGTGCAGCCAGACCTGGAACTGGTAGCCGCCAGCCACCTGGCAGCGTACCTTCAATTCCACCCTGCCATAAGGCGTTTCGTCGTGCTGAACCACGCGCACGGCCTGGATCAGTCTGTGTGCGCGCAAGACGGATAAGAGGTCAGACACCAGGGCGGCCACGTTGCAGCTCCTGGTACGCTCTCTGCCAGTCGGCCAGCATCCGGGTGGCGGAGCGCCAGGCCAGCCAGTCATCTTCCTCTTCCGGCGTTGCCTGGCCGCGCAGCCGTTCGCCGAACGTGTCCAGGTCGGTCCCGTACTTGCGCTCCAGTCCCCGAATGCGCCGCTGGTAGTGGGCGATCTTGCGGCGCACCTCGGACACGGCCATCGCCTGCAAGGCTTCCTCGACACTGGCGTATTTCTGCACCGTGACCAGTGAACGGGCAATGGTGGTCAGTACACTTATGGATGAGGTGGTCAGGGCCATCGCACACCTCCGGGGTGGAGACTCGGTAGATGGAACTATCTGCTCTTAGCGGCCGCTTCAGCGGCGATAAATCGCCTGCTACGCACCCCATTTCCATCTACTGAGGCTATCTCTACTGCTATCCAGCCGCCGCGTCTCAGAGTATAGCACGGCGCAGGGGCCGCTGTCAAACCTTGGCCGCATGACGCAACGCCAGGTTGCGGCTTTTTCTCCCGCCAGCGCCGCGCAAACCAGAGCAAAGGGAGTGCGGCTTATCCGACGCCGCGTGGCCGCGCATGTCGTAGGCGATGACGCGATTCTCCTCGCAAAAATGGCGTAGTTGGTGGACCCACTGCCGGGCCTGGCCGCCCCAGCCGTGCAGGAAGACCAGGGTGCGCGTGGCGTGAGCCGGCCAGACGTCAATCACGCTCAGGCGCACCGGGGGCTTTTCGGAGATGGTCACGGTCTTGCGGTAGAGGTCCAGGTCAATCTCCATGGGGGGCCTCCTGGGGGTCGTCTTGGTTTACGGCTTTGTCTCGCTTGCTTCTATCTCCGCCAACATGCGGGCGACAGCGGCGCGCATGGAGGGCAGGTCTTCCCGCACGGTCCGCCAAACCACCGCGACGTCTACGCCAAAGTAGAAATGAATCACCTTGTCCCGCATCCCGGTCATACCTCGCCACGGCACAGCGGGATATTTCT
>DAOTYG010000014.1:0-5640 GCA_034435155.1 Anaerolineae bacterium
TAGTATATCACAGTTGTTCCTGGCCTGTCAATGCTGGTGGTTGACATCCGTGCGTAAATTAAACGCACGAGGGCACCGCCCCCCTGCCCCGCTTCGCGTCTCTTCGGGGAGGGGAAAGACCGCCTTATAGGGGGTTTTTGCGGCGGCGAAGCCGCCGCAAAAACCCCCAGAAAGGCTTTCTTCCCCTTGTTCCCTCCCTAACAGGAGTTATGCACGGATGTCAGTGGGTGGACGCGATCGCCGGTCATGGCGTGTGCAGGCTCAGGGCCGGGTCGCCAAAGAGATGATAGGTCTCTACCAGGTCGCGGTAGCTATCGCCGGTCTGGGCATACAGGTAGAGCTTGGAGGCGGTGGTGGCCGGCCCCAGGGGCAGGGTATCCGTAAAGATGGCGGTGAACAGGGCGCGGTTCATGTAGTCATGGCCGGCGGCCAGGCCCAGGCTGGTGGCTGAGAACGCCGCCACCGCGCCGCCGCCATCCCGGCGCAGCCAATGCTCCGCCAGACACGTGATCCCCGGGTAGGCCTCAAAGTAATACCCATCCAGGCAGGTCATGGCGACTACGAAGGGCAGCTTGCCGCCATTGGTCATGGTATTGAAATCGCAGCGCGCACCGTAGCAATATAGGAGCTTCTCGCCGGCCCACATGTACGTGCTGCCGTGGCCGATGTAGTTGACGAGCAGGCAGCCGCTGTTCACCGTGCTGGTGATGGCGAGCGTGGCCGCCTTCGGGGTCGTATGGGTGATCTTGTAATAAACCTTGTGGGGTGTGTAAGCCGGGGGAAGATACCCATTCACCAGGGCTTCCGAGTAGCCGTCGAAATCCCCGCCATAGTCCTCGTTGTCGGCCACAAAGAGCACCTGCTGGTTCCAATCGCCGGCCGGCGGGGTCTGGGCGTAACCCAGGACCTTGTTCACCATCCGTTCCACCTCGGCCGTGTCGGCGGCGGGCAGCCGGCCGATGTGCAGGTCGGGCAGGTAATCATCGCCGCTGACACAGGCGTACCAGTTGTCGCTGCTGGTCTTGCCCATGAGCGGATCGCGGACCAGGTAGGGCGGGGCCTGACGCGGCGGGTTAAAGCCCCGGTAGTTCCGGTAGTCATAAGAGCCATCGCCCACCAGCAACACGTAGGCGAGTTGGGGCGACTGCCAGTAGCCATAGGCATAGGCCAGGAAGTCGCGGATGGCAGTGGGGTCGAAGACGCCGTAGGCGAACTCATCGTACACGTCGGAGATGCGGATCACCTGGGTGGTCATGCCCTGCGACTGCCAGTACGCGCCCAGGGGCAGCGTGCCGGTGTAAAAGTCGTCGTAGACGATGAGCACGTAGTTGGCCTGGTTGGCGGTGCTGCCCAGGTTCGAGGGGCTATCGCGCACGATGGACAGCGGCGCGCGGGCACGGGCGAGGGGCAGGGCCAGGTATTGCCGGGGGTTGGTCACGGTGTCCTGGAAGCGCAGCGTGTGCGAGGCGAGTTTCGCCTGGGATGCCTTCAGCGCGCTGGCGTAATCCTTGTACAGCAGCGGGAGGAACACATCATAGTGCGGCATGTTACTAACTGTGGTGGTAATCGCCGGGCCGGTGGCCGATACGCTCTCCATGCACTGCACCTCATAGTCGGCGTTGATGAGCACGGTGCCCGTGGGCAGGTTGTTCTCCACAGTGACGCTGAACTGCAACGCCAGGCTCTCGCTGACTCCCACCGTCAGGCCGGTCCAGCGCACTTGGTTGTCTTGCAGAGCACCCCCGTTGGAGGCATGGCGGAACGCCGTGTGCGCCGGCACCACGTCGGTCACGACGACACCGGTGGCCGCCGCGTGGCCCACGTTCTGCACGGTGAGCGTGTAGGTCAGCACGTCTCCAGCGGGCACCGGGTCCGGGGAGGCGGCCTTGCTGATCTCCAGGACCGGCGTGCTGGTGGGCGGCTGATAGGCGATACGCACCACGCGCGTCGGGTCGGTCACGTCAAAGACCAGGATGTCGGGATCAGAGAAGTCAGTGATGTTGTACAGCCAGGTCCCGGCTAGTTCCTGGTTGAAAGCCAGCTCGTCGTCCACAGCGCGGTAGGCCTGGGCATACTGCAATGTGAAGTAGTTGACGTAGATACAATCGTTGGCGGTTCCCGTATCGGCCGGCAGGGCCAACCGGAACGTGTTGGTGATGTCGGTCAGATAGGTCTGAGGAACCTGCACGGTAGCCGAGTAGGGTAGTTTACCATCCCACCATGCTTCATGGATAAAGTGATCGTTCAGGTAGATGAGGGCGTGGTGGTCAGGGTTGATGGCGGCGTCAGAGGTCACGCCGTAGAAAAAGATGCCCACGGTGGCTGTGTAGGGGCCGGCCGCCACCATACCGATGTTGGCCGTGAAGGTGGCCGAGAGCGGGTTTGTGGGGGAATAGGGGGGCGAGGTGGCGCACAATCTCTGCCAGAACCAGTTGTCGTCGCCGGTGGGCACGGTGAACCAGACCTCGTGGTTCTCTTCGACGAGCACAGTCGAGGTGAAGACGGTCGGGATAGGCGCGCTGGCAGGCACGCCGCTGCGGCTCGTCATGCGCAGGCCGGCCACTCCGCCATAGGTGAGCCAGTAGACGTTGGTGTCTGTGTAGATCGTGTCCAGGCCCTGGCCGTAGAAACCCACGTAATCATCGCTGTTGAAGCGGCCGTCGGCCTCACCTGTTACCAATATCGCCACTTCTGCGCCCTGGTTGTAGAGCCGGAACGTGCGCGGGTCCAGGGTATCCACCGGCAGGCCGGCCGCCTGCAGGTCAGCGTAGGTCAGGCGGTAGAAATCGGTGCGGTTCACCAGCACCTTCCAGGCCGGAGCCGGCGGGGTCCAGGGGAGTGCCCCTCTCCTCTCTCCCCCGACCCCCTCCCCTCTCCCAAAATTGGGAGAGGGGAGGGGGGATGAGGGGGGAGTGAGGGCTGCACGCCAGGTCTGGGCCTCCTGATAGTTCGACAGCGAGCGAGCCAGGATGCCCTCGAACGTCGGTTCTTCTGGGCGCGCGATCCCCAGGTTCTCGACGGCGGCGTTGGGGTACTGGAACTCCAGGCGCGCGCGGAGCCGTCGGATCAGGCGCAACTCGCCGCTGGCCGGGCGGTACTGGACCGGCGTCAACTCCAGGTTGACCACGCGCTGGCTGCGAATGTAACCTGGCTGCCCCAGGCGCGCCGGTTCCGCCGGGTACGGGGCGGTCGAGGCATAGATCTCCTGGTCCGGTTCGTAGAACGGCTCCAGCCGCTGTATCTCCTCTTCGGATTGAGCGATCCAGCGCGGGGCCGGGGCGATGCGATAGATGCCGGGCAGCGTCTCCCCTTCCAGCACCTCGACCGTCAGGCGCAGGTCGGCGCCGGGGGGTATGCCCAGCAGCACGGTCTGGCGGGGCAGTGCCGGGCGGCCGGCGTCCTCCGCCGGCACACAGCCGGGGATCGTCAGGGCATCGTACCTCTGGCCGGCCAACTCCACCGGCTCCACGTTGACCCCGGGCACCGTCAACTCCAGGGTGATGCCGGTCTGATCGGCTGAGAGGATGCGGATAGCAGTTGGCGGCGTAGGCCCGTTGCCCTGGCCCGGGGACGGCATCCCGACCGTGCCTGCCAGCACTGCCAGGATCAAGGCGATAGAAGTGAGGTGTTTGCGCATAGGAGCCTCTTCCAGGCCCGGGTTGGCCCGGGCAACCATGCTCACGGCGGGCGCCAGAGCAAAAACTTACGACGTAGGGCAGGTTTCTTACCCGCCGCCCAGCCTGTACCCTCCCGCAGGTTCGAAAGTGTCTGGCAACGGGCCAAGCAGGTCATTGAGGCATGCCTATCGGCATCTGGTCTGGAGAGTTACCACTTTTATAACCTGCGGGCGGGTAGAGAGTGATGCGCCTTTCGCCAGAGGGCATCCACCGCCCGATAGCCCCATCTTCGTAGGGGGGCGAGATGCAACCAGAACCGGCTCCAACGCCGTTGCCGGGCCGAGTCCAGTCGGATGCGTTTTCCTCGCCGCTCGACGGCCACCACGCGACCCAGCACCTGCGCCACAGGGATGCAGCCATCGGCGCGTGTCAGAGCATCACCCTGCGTAATCACCGTGGCCGGCTCCTGTTCCCGGTTCACCCGGATCACCCGATGAGCCAGCACGCGGCCGTTGGCCTGGTAACATAGCACCACGTCGCCGCGCTGGATGGCGGAGGGGTTGACCGGCTGGACCTCGATGATGTCCCCATTGCGAATGAGGGGGAACATGCTGCCGCCGTGGGCCTGGAAACGGAGGACCCGGCCGGTATGGAGCAGTTCAGCAGACAGCGCGGTGAACTCCGGCCCGGCGAGGGACAGGCTACGCATCAGCTCAGCTCGGCGCGCACAAAATCCACGACACTCTGGTCGGGCACAAAGCCCAGTTCGTAGCAGGGGACCGTCTGGGCGATCTCGCCCAGCAGTTGCAGGGTGAAGGCCATCGCCTCGGCGTCCCAGTAGGGCGGGAAGGCGCGCACCAGCAGGCGCGCGGCGGCGTCGGCCGGGTTCAGGGGGGTGATCTGGTTCTCCGTCGCGTGCTTGAGGATGAATATCCGCTCCAGCGGGGCTGCCTGGGGCGAGGCCAGCCACGCGCTGCCGTGGAAGGGGGTGCCGTATACCCAGAAGCGGCCCTCCTGTTTCCGCACGATCACCCGGTCGTCGCTCAGGACGGTCACGCCGGCCTGGCCGTGCCACAGCCCGGCGCTGGTGCTCTTGCCCGCTCCTGAGGTCCCGGCGAAGATCAGGCCCTTTTCTCCATCCCTGACCCCGCAGGCGTGTAACAACACCCCATAACCCCGGCCCAGCACGTTGATCATCAGCACCTCGCCCAGGGGATAGGCCAGGGGAAACAGGTATTGCTGGTGGTCGGGGCGGATATAGATGTCGCCCGCCAGACCATCCGTCTCCAGCACCGCCAGTTGATACGGCTCCGAGGCGGGGACCGCCGAGCGCAGGTAGACGGCCCATCGGTCCTGGCTGCGGTACAGCCGCCACACGCCCCCGGAGTCGAAGAGCAGCTCGTCGGTCGGGATGGTGGGCACCGGTTCCACGTGCACCCGCAACTGGATCTCCGGCTCCCCCGGCTCGTCGTCACAGCGGAACGACTCGAACACTTTGACAATATGAAAGGCGTCATCATCGCCGGGAACCAGAGAGATGATGACGCCACCGATCTTCAGTCGCATATCTGTAGCCATCATGGGCAAGTCACTACTCACCCTCCCGCAGGTTTGGGCGCAATCTCCGCAAAGTGCGCAGCAATGAACTGCTCGCCCTGTTGCCAGCCGCTAACCTGCGGCAGGGTAGGCTCACCACGGCCGGTTACGCTACCCCAATCCGGTCATGAGCCATCGTTTGAGCAGGGTGTGGTGGTGTCACACGGCGTCGCGTTCGGTCCAAAGAACCCGCTGGTCTTACAGCCGCCCAGAACCGTCTCCTCGGGAATCAGCCGCACCTGGGTGATCGTGGGTTTCTGATAGGTCTTCTTAATCATCGTTAAACCTTCTCCTTCCTAAATTATGATGTCCCCCTCGCTCGCGGCGGGTGTGCCACCCGCCGCCGGCGCGGGGTCGCAGACCCCGCGCGAGCACATCGGCGTATTTTCGTGCCACGGGATGCGCCCCGCGCGTGGGGAGCTCCTTC
>DAOTYG010000015.1:0-13317 GCA_034435155.1 Anaerolineae bacterium
GGAAGTACTTCAGCAGCCACACCGCGCTCAGTTCGTCATCAAATAAGTCGACAATTGGGAAGTCCATACAGAGAATTATACCATATCCTTAGCACTTGTTCTAGACATGAGCCAAAAACTTCAGGAGGATAGAACCATGCGAAGGGAACAATGGATACTGTTGGGTGGGGCCGCGTTGCTGGTGATCGCCCTGATAATGGCCTGGCAGTTCCTGGGCGGGGGGTTGCCGACCCTGGAAGGGCCGGGCAACGCCGAAGCCCATTATCAGGCCGGCAAGGCCGCCAGCGCCCGCGGTGACCTGACCACCGCCATCGCCGAGTTCGAGGCGGCGGTCAAGTTGCGGCCGGACTATGCTGAGGCCCATTATGCCCTGGGGGTGGCCTATACCAAACAGGGCGAGGCCTATGTGCAGGGCAATCAACTGACCGAGGCCGGCGCTGCCTATGGCAAGGCCGTCGCCGCCTACCAGAAGGTCATCACCCTGCAACCGAACAAGACCGACGCCTACATCAATCTGGGCAACGTCTACATCCAGACGGGCCAGCTCGACCAGGCCATCGCCGTGTTGCGCCGGGCGGTAGAGCTGTCGCCCAACGACCCAGATGCCCACTATAACCTGGGCGCGGCCTATCAGTTCAACAAGCAATACGACCAGGCCGTCGCCACGTTCCAGAAAGTTCTGGAACTGGACGCCAACTATGCCAACGCCTATCTGGGGCTGGGCTATGCTTACAAGGAAAAGGGCGAGAAGGAAAAGGCCATCCAGGCCTTTGAGACGTTCTTGAAGCTGAGCCAGGACCCGGTATATCGCAAACAGGCGGAGGAACAACTGGCGGCGTTAAAGTCGCAAGGGTCGTGAGAGCCACAGCAGGAGATGTTTGGCTCGCGCCCACGCTCCGCGTGGGCGCGCCAGAGGCCGGATGTGTCGTCGCTGCCGCGCAGAGCGTGGCAGCGAGTAGGAAATAACCGACCTGCTCCCGCTCCCTACGGGCCACAGTCCAACGGCGGTGGACTGTCCCGCCGCGAGGTTTGATTTTTGGCTCGCGCCCACGCTCCGCGTGGGCGCGCCAGAGGCCGGGTGCGTCGTCGCTGCCGCGCAGAGCGTGGCAGCGAGTAGGAAATAACTGACCTGCTCCCGCTCCCTACGGGTAACAATCCAGCGGGCTGGCGGTGGATTGTCCCACCGCGCGCAGGGGGACGTATTTACGGGAGAGCAGCATGACCGAACCATACGACATCGTCATCATCGGCGGGGGGCCAGGTGGCTATGTGGCAGCCCTGCGCGCCAGGCAATTGGGGGTCAGGGTCGCCCTGGTGGAGCGGGAACGGGTGGGCGGGACCTGTCTGAACCGGGGTTGCATCCCCACCAAGGCCATGGTCCGGGGGGCCGAGGTGTTCAGGCTGGCCCAGGAAGCTGTTGCCTTTGGTGTGGAGACCGGCACGGTGCGGCTGGACCTGGCCCGATTCATGGCCCGCAAGGACCAGGTGGTGGAGACACTGGTGAGCGGTGTGGAGCGGCTACTGACCAGCGGCGGGGTGTCGCTCTATGTCGGCCAGGGCCGCCTCACCGGGGGTACTGCTGAGGGCTGGCGCGTCGTAGTCGGTGGACGGGACGGGAGCGAGCAGGAGGTGCCCGGCCGCCGGCTGGTCATCGCCACCGGCGCGGTATCGGCGCCCCTGCCGGTCCCGGGCGCTGACCTGCCCGGCGTCCTCGATTCCTGGGACCTCTTGCAGCTCCGCGAACTTACCCGTCACCTGGTGATCATTGGGGCCGGGGTCGTGGGCATGGAGATGGCCTGCATCTTCCACGCCCTCGGCAGCCGGATCACCATCGTGGAGCTGCTGCCCACCATCCTGCCGCCGGTGGACCCGGCCCTGGCCCGGCGTTTCGCCGCCCTGGTGCGGCAACGCGGCATGGCCCTGCATACCGGGGCACGGGTGACCGCCATCACCCAACGAGAAGACGGCTGGCTGGGGGTAGCCTTTGAGGCCGGGCACGGTGGCGAGACCATCTGGGGCGACCGGGTGCTGGTGGCCACAAGTCGTTGGCCTTCCACCGGGGACACCGGCATAGAGGCGTTGGGCGTCGCCATGAACCGCCGGGCGATCGCCGTGAACGAGTACCTGGAGACGAGCGTCCCCGGCATCTATGCCATCGGCGATTGTATCGGCGGCCAGATGCTGGCCCATGTGGCCTCCTATGAGGGCGAGGTGGCGGTGGAGAACATCCTGGGGCGCCGGCGCCGGACCGACTATACCGTGGTGCCGGCCTGCATCTTTACCACACCCGAGATCGCCGACGTGGGGCTGACGGAGGAGCAGGCGCAAGAGCAAGGCATCGCCTGTACCGTGTCCGTGTTCCCGTTCACCGCCTGCGCCAGGGCCCTGGCCCAGGGCGAGACGGAAGGTCAGGTGCGACTCGTCTGCGAGGCCGGCTCTGGCAAGGTGTTGGGCCTGCATATCATGGGGCCTCACGCTTCCGACCTCATCGCGGAAGGGGCGCTCGCCATGCGTCTGGGGGCCACAGCCCGCGACATCGCAGAGTTGATCCATGCCCATCCCACGCTATCGGAGGCCGTGATGGAGGCCGGCAAGGAGCAGTTGGAGGGGGCGATTCATTTCCAGCGGCAGAAGCGGCGATGAGCATTATGATGGGGTATGAAGGCGAGCCGTCAAACGTCAAACGTCGGGCGTCAAATGTCACACACGATGCATTGCGCGAACGTCAACCAGCAGCCAGCAGATAATCGCCCACCGCCAATTGTCATTCGCGGCCGGGTCATCTCGCGGGGGGTGGGGCGTGGTCGGGTGCTCTTGAGCCGGGATGACGTGAGCTTCTTGGGCGGCGTAGATGCCGAGACCGGGGTGGTGGTGGAACCGGGGCACGCCCTGGAAGGCCAGTGCATCGCCGGGCGAGTGTTGGTCTTTCCGCGCGGCAAGGGCAGCACCGTGGGGTCCTACGTGCTGTACGGGCTGGCCCGGCGCGGCCTGGCCCCGGCGGCCATCATCAACATCGAGGCCGAGATCATTGTAGCGGTGGGAGCTATCCTGGCCGAAATCCCCATGTTGGACCGCCTGGAAGTGGACCCCTATGAGGTCTTGCCTGACGGTGCTGAGGTGATCGTCACCTCGCGCGGCGACGAGGGGGTAGTGTGTCTGGTGAACCAGATGGGCTGACCCTGGTCAAGTTGGGTGGCAGCCTTATCACAGACAAGAGGCAGCCCTATACACCCCGGTCAGATGTATTGGCCCGGCTCGCCGTCGAGATCCGGGAGGCTCTCGAGGCCGCCAGACCCCTGGTGATCGGGCATGGTAGTGGCAGTTTCGGGCATGTGGCCGCAGCCCGGTATCGCACGCACGAGGGGCTGGTGGGGCCGGACAGCGTGCGCGGCTGGGCCGAGGTCCACGATGCGGCGGCCCGGCTCAATCGCTTGGTGGTGAGGGCCTTGCTGGAAGCTGGCGTGCCGGCGGTAAGCGTACCGCCGTCGGCCGGGTGTGTGGCCGTGAACCGGCATATCACCCGTTGGGAGCTGGCCCCCCTGCGCTGCCTGCTGGACGCCGGGCTGGTCCCGGTCCCCTATGGCGATGTGGTGGCGGATGGTGCCCAGGGCTGTGCCATCGCTGCCACAGAAGAGCTGTTCTGGTATCTGAGCACTGCCTTCCCGGTGCGGCGCGTCCTCATGGTGGGCCGGGTGGACGGCGTGCTGCGGGGCAATGGGGAATTGGTCGGAGAACTGACCGCCGCCGATTTCGAGGGGTTAAAAGGGGAAATAAAGGGTGCAGCCGGAGTAGATGTGACTGGTGGTATGCTGCAAAAGGTGGAATACCTGCTGGCCCTGGCAACGCGAGGCGTGCCGGGCCTCATCCTCAACGGCGATGTCCCCGGCCGGCTCCGCCAGGCCCTGGAGGGTGAGGCGGTAGTGGGGACGGTGATCAGGCCCTCCACTCGCCACCAGGCAAGCTGAGGTTAGTGCTGAGTCAGGGAGACCTGGGGGCCAGTCCAGTCCTGCCCGTCTGCGCAACGTGCGGGCAACCGATGGAGTTCAAAGGGTATCCCGGCAAAACGGTGCACGGGTTGGAAGGGGAGAGTCGCCTGCAGCGGGCTTACTGCTACTGTTCCGCGTATGACGCGGGGTTTTTCCCCTCGTTCCCACGCTCCGCGTGGGAATGCCAGCGGGACGCGCCGCGTCGTGGGGACAGTGCCGCGCCCACGCAGAGCATGGGCGCGAGCACAGAGGAGTTCCCCTCGTTCCCACGCTCCGCGTGGGAATGCCAGCGGGAAAAGATCAACGTCGCAGACGCTCTCCAGGAGACACCAATCCTTGCGGCGAGTACCTGCCCGCAAAAAGAACCCCAGATGTCAAAAAGTCCAAACTTGACACCGTGGGCCAGGAGTGGTAAAATATGGGCGCACGATAACGTGGGGATGCCGGGTTTCGACAGGGTAGGAAAGACAGGGACGGCGTGCCGAGGTGCCCTTACCTCGTAAATCCGGGGCAAACAAGTAACTGGCAGACGACCTGCCTACGCTCTGGCCGCCTAAGAGTGGCCACGTCTCCCCCCGCCTCGCCTCGGTGGGTGGGGCGTGAGGCGTCATGACAGCCGAGGTGCGGTTATCCCGATGGCGATACGGATAACCCAAGGCCGCGAGGCATCGCCTGGCGGCGCGCCCACCGGGTCAGCCGGGTAGGCCCGCCGCGAGACCAGACGGGCTGACTACGCACGTAGAAGTCTCTGGATGACCTATTCTGGACGGGCGTTCGACTCGCCCCATCTCCACCAGGACTTATCCCCGGCAGACCCTTCGGGTTGCGGAAACCCGAAGGGTCTTGCCATTCACAGGCCGATCCCCTGGTTATACAACAGCCACAGCCCCGCCATGTACCCCACGATGATGAACAGGGCATCCACCTCGATGAACCACAGCCGCCGCTCTACCCGCGCCAGGTTGCCGATCAGCCCCAGATTGGTCAGGAGTAAACCCAACAGACCGGCCAGAGCAAAAGTCGGGTCAATGTCCCCCAGGAAGCGGCCGCGCAGGTAGAACACGTCCGTCAGGGCCAGGGCAAAGATGTTGAAGGCGTTGCTGCCGAACAGGTTGCCCACCGCCAGGTCATAGGCCCCCAGGCGCGAGGCGGACAGAACGGTCACCAGCTCCGGCAGCGACGTGATCACGGCCACCAGCGTGGTACCGATGAAGCTGGCCCCCAGGCCGGTCACCTCGGCGATGGTGGCACTGCTGCTCACCAGCCACGGCGTCACGATCACCAGGGCCCCGGCCGCGAGCAGGAAGCCCAGGCCGGCCCGGCGCAGGCTGGGCAATGTCGCATCATCCACTGTATCCTCCACGGTCACAGACGGCGCGACCACCGGCACAGCCAGGCCGGTCTGGATGATCCGCACGCCCACCAGGTAGGCGCCCATGACCAGCAGGCTATCCAGCCCCACCCAGCCCGCCTGCACGTCCACGTCGGCCAGCATGAAAAAGATCACCATGCCGGTGAGGAGCGTGGCCAGGCTGGCTGTGAGAGCATGGCGCATCGCCACCCGGCGCAGGATGCGGGCCTGGTGATTGGACAGGTCGAGCACGGCCAGGAGGAGCATGTTGAACATGCTGCTGCCGAACAGGTTGCCGGCTGCCAGGTTGGGCACATTCTGGTCCAGGGCATTGAGGATGGTGAGGAACTCTGGCAGCGAGGTGGCCCCGGCCAGCAGGAGCGTACCCACGAACATGCCCCCCAGCCGGGTGCGCACGGCGATGACGTCGCCGTACTCCACCAGCTTGATGGCGGCCACGACGACCAGAGCTGCACTGATGAAGAATTGCAGCCAGATCATCGTGCCGCCTCCGGGCGGCCGGGGACGCCTTTCACCAGGGCGAGCGGCCAGGCGGCCAGCACCCCGGTGTGTGGCTCATCCAGGTTGCCCACCACCCCTTCGGCGGCAGTCAGGCATTTTCGCACCCGGTCTTCGTCGGGCACGATGGCGAACAGGGTGTAGTGGTTTTCCTCCTCACAGACCGGCGCCTGGCCCAGACTGAAACGTGCCGGGATCAGGCGCCGCTGCACCTTGCGCCGCAGGATGCCGGTGCTCTCGACAATGGTCACGCCACTCACACCGATGGTCTCCCAGGCTGCCAGCACGGCATCAAGCTGGCAGGGGTCGTCCAAAACAAACATCACCATATACATGAGCTTTCCTCCCCGTCGTCAGGATCGCAGATCACAGATAGCGTAACCAGACATAGCCGGTCGCCAGCAGCAGCGACAGCACTGTAGTCAGCACTCCATAACCCAGGAATTGCTTGAAGCGGATGGGGTGGCCACTTCGTGCGGCCAGGGCGGCTACCACCACGTTGGCCGACGCACCCACCAGGGTGGCATTGCCACCCAGGTCGGCTCCCAGGGCCAGCGACCACCACAGCGGCTCGGCACGCATGGTCTGGCCCAGGCTCTCCACCAGCGGGATCATCGTCGCCGTGTAGGGGATGTTGTCCACGACGCCGGAGGCGAGGGCCGATAGCCACAACAGCAACAGCGCGGTCAGGGGCAGGCTGCCGCCGGTCAGTTGCAGGGTGGCCCGAGCCGCGGCCGCGATGATCCCGGCCTGCACCACGGCCTCCACCAGGATGAACAGGCCGATGAAGAAGAACAACGTCGTCCACTCCACCTCCCGCAGCACGTGCTCCGGGTCACGCCTGGCCCACAGCAACAGCACCGTGGCTCCGGCCAGGGCAATGGTGGCCGGCTTCAGGTGCAGCGCGCCGTGCACCAGAAAGCCCAGGATCACGCCGCCCATCACCACCAGCCCCTTGAATAATAGCGGCCGGTTGGTGATGAGGGCCGCCGCATCCAGGACCATTACATCCTGTGAGCAGCCCTGATCCTCACCCAGTTCCTTCTTGAACAGGAACCAGGCCAGCCCCAGGAACGCGGTCAGGATCACCAGGCTGATGGGAGCCATATTTGCCGCGAAGGAGACAAAGTCTATGCTGGCTGCGCTGGCGATGAGCACGTTGGGCGGGTCGCCGATGAGCGTGGCCGTGCCGCCGATGTTGCAGGCCAGGATCTCGGCGATGAGAAACGGCAGCGGGTTCGCCTTCAGGCTGGCGACCACGAACAGGGTAACGGGCACCACCAGTACCACGATGGTCACGTTGTCCAGGAAAGCTGAACTGATCGCCGTGATCAGGCAGAGTATGACCAGGATACGGAAGGGTTGCCCCCGCCCCAGGCGGACGGCCTGGAAAGCGATCCACTGGAACAAGCCGGTCTCGCGCAGCACGTTGGCTATCGCCATCATGCCGATCAGCAAAAAGATGACGTTCCAGTCAATGGCGTGAAAAGCCTGCTCCTGTGATAGCACGCCCAGGGCGATCATCGCCAGGCCACCCAACAGGGCGGCGATGGTACGGTGGGGCCGTTCGGCAACGATCAGGGCATAGGTGAACAGGAAGATGCCCCCGGCCAGCCACATGGTACTCATGGTGACTCCTCCTGGCAGGTGGGGGGGCTTCCCCGTCTCAGGCAGATAGCTAACAGTTCCAGCAGGTTGATGTATCCCACCACGTGGTAACGGTCGTCTACCACCGGCAGGCCCGACAACCGGTGGTCGTGCATGCGGTGGAAGGCATCCTTCACCGTCTCGGTCGGTTTCACCCAGACTGGCGGCTGCATGGCGTCGGCGGCGGTGCGCAGCCGGCTCTTGGCGGCGAAATCCAACACCCGCTCCAGGTCGGTGATCTCGCTCAGGAACTCTTCTGGCGTGATGTGGAAGAACACGTCTTCGGCCAGGTTATAAAGGTCCAGGAGGCCCACCAGGCGGCCATCTGCGGCCACCACACAAGCCACTTGAACGTTGGGCTGGCCCAACATGGCACAGGCCACCTGATCCAGGGTCACATCTGGGCTGACCACCGTGGGCTGCAGGTTCAGGATCGCTGCGACGTCCTCCACCGGTGTATCGCGCCAGGCCAGCCAGTCCGGCCGCATTACCGGCGGTGCTTCCTGGGGGGGCTGGGTTCGGACCTTGTGCAGCCCCCGAACTTGGGCCACCGGCAGCACCAGCAGCAAGCCGCTGTCGGGCCGATCAAAGCCGCCCACCACGCGCTCGGCCTCGGCCACCGCCCGGTCCAGCAGGTCGTCGTCCTCGATGGCGGCCAGGAGGGTGCGCCGGCGCACCTCATCGTTCTCGAAGAGATGGTCCAAGGCGCCCAGTCCCACCCGGCTGAGCCAGGTGTGGGTCCGGTAGGCCCCGACGCTTGGCAGGATCGTCACGCCGGGCACGCCGATCGCCTGCCAGGCCCGGAGCAGCTCGGGCATAGTTGATAGATCATCCAGGATCACGACCAATAGATGGATCATAGACCGCCGTCCTTATCGAAATGATCCTGGAGTCGAGCCTTCAGGCCAACCGACTGAAGCCTCCACTCCTGGGCTTTTGCCAACTGTGGTCCCCAATCAATCCGGTTCGCAGGCTGGGTGGGGGTAGAGCAGGCGCAGGAGTAGGGGGGTGATCAGGGTCGTCACCAGGACCACGAGCACCACGCTGGCAAAGACGTTTTCTCCGATCAGGCCGGCGTCCACCCCCACCGTCGCCACGATCAGCCCCACCTCACCCCGGGAGACCATGCCCACGCCCAGGCGCAATGCGTCGCGGTTAGTCAGGCCACCCAGCCGCGCACCGGTCCCGCAGCCCAGTATCTTGGACAGCACCGCCGCAACTGCGAGGAGGAGGGCGAAGGGCAGACCCTCCAGGCCCAACGCCCGGGTGTCAGCTTCCAGGCCGATACTCACAAAGAATATCGGCACCAACCAGGCATAGGCCATGGTGTGCATCCCGGTTTCAATACGTCGGCCCAGGGGCGTGCGGGCCAGGAGCAGCCCGGCCAGGAAGGCCCCGGTGATGGCGGCCATGCCGCCCACAGCCTCGGCAGCCCAGGCGTAGAGCAGCACGACGGCGAACACCAGAGCCATCACCCCTTCGCTGATGGGGAGCCGGTCCACGATGGCCCCCAGGCGGGGGATGAGGCGTGCCCCCAGAACCACGGCCAGGGCCAGGAAGATGACCATCCGTGTCACAACCCAAAGAATGTCGAAAGGGCCAGTACCTTCCCCAACCAGGGCCAGGAAGAGGGATAAGAACAGGATCACCAACACATCATCCACCACGGCCGCGCTCAGCAGGCACGCTCCCACCGCGCTGCGCAACACGCCCAGCTCCATACACGTCTGAGCCGAGATGCTGACGCTGGTGGCGGCCAATATCAGGCCCACGAATATAGCCGCCGGCAGGTCAAAGCCAAAGGGCAACGCGACGACCATACCCAGAATCACGGGCAGGGCCACGCCCAGCCCCCCCACCAGCACCGCCAGCCGCCCGATCTCCCGCAGCGATTCGAGATCCACTTCCAGCCCGGCCAGGAACATCAGGAACAGCACCCCCAGGTGAGACAGATAGCTGACGGTCTCCCCCAAGGGCGCGTCGCCGAAGACCGGCCAGTGCAACATGTCCAGCACCGTTGGCCCCAGGAGCAGGCCGGCCAGCAGCTCGCCCAGGACCGCCGGTTGTCCCAGACGCGTGCTCAGGTAGCCGGCGCTCTTCGCGACGATGACGATGAGCGCCAGGAGCAGCAAGAATGGCAACACGTTCATGGTTTATCCTTGACTCCCGCAGAAATATATCGCTCCTGCTCGTTGCCATGCTCTGCCTGGGACATCCCCGGCGCGCCCACCGAGCGCGAGCGAACTCCAGGCCGAACCCTCCCTCCCGTCGTGCGCACGACTCATGGGCTTTAGCCGGCCACGGCCTGAAGGCTGGGCTACGGATAAGATAAATGCTCAGCGGGACGAGCGACTCCAATATGGGCGCATCCCCAGGGCGCGCGTCACCGGCACGATGAATAGCAGACCGCTGTGCGGAGCGTCAAAGTCACCGCCCACAGCGCGTTCCGTCGCCGCGATCAGGCCGTCCAGGTCAAAATCATCATCCACGACGACGAATATCGTCCGATGGTGATATTCTTCACCCTCCAGCAAGTGGCGCAACGACGGGAACAGCGGCAGGTCGTCGCGTTGGGCGCGCATCTGTTTGATCTTGTGCAGGCCCACGCTCTCCAGGATCGTTACCCCGGATACACCCAGGCTCTCCCAGGCGTCCAGCACGTCCTGGCAGCGTTCGAGGGTGGGCAGCACGACAAAGACCGCGTTAGGCATGGCACATCTCCCTCTCTCTAAAAGTCAGCCGCAGCAAGGGCGGTGTGATCAGCGCTGTGACCAGCACAATGAGGGCGACCACGGAGAACAAACGGGTCTGGAGCAGGCCGGCCGCCACACCCACCGCCGCCACGATCAACGAGACCTCACCCCGGCTGACCATCCCCACACCCACCCGCAGGGCTTCCGACCCGGTGAGTCCACCCAGGCGCGCCCCTAACCCACAGCCGAGCACCTTGGCCAGGATCGCCACGGTCACCAGCGCCAGGGCCAGCGGCAGGTCCGTGGTGGTCAACTGATGGAGATCGATCTCCAGGCCGATGTGGACGAAAAAGACCGGGACCAGGAGGGCATAGGTGATGGGGTGCATGGCCCGCATGATCTCGTCGCGCAGATGGGAGCGGCCAAAGCCCAGGCCGGCGATGAACGCGCCGGTGATGGCCGCCAGCCCGCCGATAACCTCGGCTGACCAGGCGAACAGCAGCGTGGTCACCAGGACCAGCGCGGCCAGCCCCTCGCTGATCGCCTGCCGGTCCACCCAATCCACCAGACGCGGCAGCAGGAAGCAACAGGCGACCGCCAGGCCCAGGTAGACGATCATGTGGAACAGCACGACCAAGATCGCCGCCGGGCTGACCTCGCTGTCGGTCAGCGCGGTGAACATCGCCAGCAACAGGATGACCAGCAGATCATCCAGCACCGCCGCGCTCAGCAGGGTCAGCCCCTCCCGGGTTCGTAGCTTGCCGAGTTCCAGCAGGGTCTGCGCGCTGATGCCCACGCTGGTGGCGGTCAGGATGATACCGACAAAGAGGGCCACCGGTACCTGGTAGCCGAACAACAGCGTCGCTAAGGCGATCAAGATCAGCGATACCGCCACATCGCTGAGGCCGGTGAGCAGGGAGGCCCGGCCGGCCCTGAGCATCGTCGGCAGGTCAATCTCCAGGCCGGCCAGGAACATCAGGCAGATCACGCCCAGCCCGGCCAGCTCAGAGACGGTCTCGTGCAGCAATTCAGGCTCGTGCGCGTTGGCGAAGACAGGCCAGCCCAGCAGATCGAGCAGGCTGGGGCCGAGGAGCAGGCCCACCAGCAGCTCGCCCAGCACGGCGGGCTGGCGCAGCCGCCCGGCCAGCCAGCCTCCCACTTTAGCTCCGGCGATGATGATGATCAAGGCAAGGACCAATTGCAGGAAAGGGGTCATCATCCTTTTTTCTCAATTCACGGCGTTTCCCAGTCGTACCAGCCCTCATTCACGTAGCGCGTCACCTCGCTCACACTCAATTTCTCGATGCCCAGCTTGTCCAACGTGCGCCCGCGCCGCCAGTAGTCGGTCTGATGCACGATGCACGCCAGGCGGATGATGCTGTCCATGCCCCGCACCGAGACGCCGTACCGCTGCCCCAGGGCGGCGATGGGCACCAGGCTCATGGGCACATCCTCAAAGATGTAGCGATGGTTCAGGGTGGGCGGGGCCGAGATACCCCGGTAGCCTGGCTGGTTATGGATCGCCTCGTAAAGCGTGTCTCCCATGGCATTGTAAGCCATCCTGAGCCATTCCAGCGCCGTCCGGGCGCGGATGCCCAGGGCCGCCGCCACCGTGACCCGCTCCCGGTCCAACACCTCCAGGACGCGCGCCACGGCCGGGGTCACGCCGTCAATGTAGAACTGGAACTCGCCGCCGGTGGACTCGATGCGCCCGGCGTTGAGCAGGGTCAGGGCCGGGTGAAAGATGGCCCCCATGTTGTTCAGGCCGGTTTGCAGGACGTTGCCGCCGTCAATGAACTGGGGGTAAACGGGGGCCAGGGCCTCCAGCACCTGGGGCGTGCGGGTGGCCGGCAACGCGGCCAGGGGCACGGCCTCCTTGATGCCAAAGATGCGGGCCTGGGCCGGGCCATCGGACCGGCTGGCGTAGATGAGGGTCTCCGCCTCGGCCACGGTCACGTCGGCCCGACAGCCGGCGTCCCGCAAGACCCTGGCGAACTCGAGCGCCCCCCCGGTGCGGCCGGGGTGCAGCACCACGATCTGCCCGTCGCGCAGGTGCGGCGCGGCCGCCCGGGCGATTTCGGCGTGGGCCGAAGAGGGCACCACCACCATGACGACGTCGGCCTCGGCCAGCGCCTCCGCCACGTTCGAGGTGACGAGAGCCAGCCGGCCAAAGCCGCGCGGCCCGCCCTCGTAGCTCTCCAGCTCGATGCCGCCCCGCCGTTTGATCGCCGCCACGTTGTCTGGCGTGCGGTTGTACAGCACGATGGGCAATCCCAGCAGGGCCAGGTGGGCGGCCATGGCCTTGCCGCCGTGTCCGGCGCCGATCACGGTGTACCGTAATTCCTGGGTCATAGGTCACATCCTCGTATAATATGTGCTCGCGCGGGGTCTGCGACCCCGCGCCCGGCGGCGGGTGTTTCACCCGCCGCCGGGCATGAACATCGCACACCTCGCTGTGGTACATTGGTAGGTGGTACATTGGTTCAGATCACCAAATTACCAATCTACCAAGTTACCAATCCACCAACTCGCTCTTCTTCGGATAACGCCCGGCCGGTCGCCGGGTCCACGGCCACGCACGCCCCACGCCCATCTATGCGGGTGACGACCTGGCCGCGCGCGAAGGGGTTGTTGCGCAGATGCGGGGCGTCCAACACCCCGCTGGTCACGGCCCGGGCCAGGGTGGCCGGGTCGGTGAGCGGATCGGCCACGGCCGGGCCGGCCAGGGCGCGGATGGCCTCCAGGGTGACGCCGGCCTCGCGGACCAGCTCTGCCCTGCGCTGTTGGACGGCCGGGTCAGCGGTCATGTCTGGCTGGCCGTGCCGGGCGTTCTCGATGGCGCGCCGGGCCAGCCGGCACGCCTCGATCACGTCGTCGGCCGTGGCGGCGTGGTGAGCCTCGGTGTGGCCGACCACATGGACGATGTGGGGCCGCAGAGCCATCTGCAGGTAGACGCTGGCCGCCAGGTGGGCGCGGGCCGCATCCAGGTCCAGGGGGTAGCTCAGCAGGCCGGTGCGGGTCTGCCGCCAGATGCGGAACCCTCCCTCACCTCTACCCCCCCATCCCCCCTTCTCCTCTCCCAAAATTAGGAGAGGGGAAGGGGGGCACAGGGGGGATAGGG
>DAOTYG010000016.1:0-18809 GCA_034435155.1 Anaerolineae bacterium
CCCCTACACCTGTTCCGTCTCCCACCCCCGTGACGCCCACCGCTACGGCGACCGTCACCCCATTGCCACCAACGGCGACACCTTTGCCCACCAGCGTGGCCCTGGAAGATTTTCAAAAGAATCGTTCTGCCTGGCTCCAGGCAGCCGGCATCAGTGAAGGCGAACTGCGAGAGATCATCCGCCGCGATATGCTGTTGAACCAGGCCCAGCAGGTGCTACGGGACCGTATCCCGGCCAACGCGCCGCAGGTCCATATCCGCCATATTCAGGTGGCGGACAAGGACCGGGCGGCCATGATCCTGCAACAGGCCCGGGCCATAGACTTGGCCCAGAATCCGCATGGTTTTGCAGACCTGGCCCGGCAGGTCTCAGAGGATGCCCTGACCAAAGACGAGGGGGGCGATCTGGGATGGCAACTTTATGAATTGCTGGTAGATGACTATGGGCCGGCCTTTGCCGACGCAGCCCTGGCCCTGTATACGCCGGGCCAGGTGAGCGATCTGGTGGAGGGTAAGGCCAGGTCAACCACCCCGGCCAGCTGGCACATCATCCAGCTCGTCGAACGTGACCCGGCTCGCCCCATTGATGGCGACCAGTGGGACACGCTTTGGAACGAAGCCCTTTCTCGCTGGCTCCAGCGCCAAAAGGAGACGGCCCAGATCGAGCGCTACTGGTCTTCAGACAAGGTGCCGCCGAGCAAAGGATTCCTGGGGGAGTAGCAAATCATGGACCGCGAACAAGCCTGGCAACTTGTCCAGGAGCAAGTGAGCAATATCAACTTGCGCAAGCACATGCTGGCGACAGAGGCCATCATGCGGGCGCTGGCCCGGCGTCTGGGCGAGGACGAGGAACTCTGGGGTCTGGCCGGCCTGCTCCACGACGTGGACTATGACCAGACTAAGGACGACCCGCAGCGGCACAGCCTGGTGGGGGCCGAACTGCTGGCCGAACACGGCGTGGACCCCCGCATTGTGCAGGCTGTGCGGGCGCATAATGAAGTTCATGGGACACCTCGCCAGACCCCGCTGGATAAAGCCCTATATGCGGTGGACCCCCTCACTGGCCTGATCATTGCCGCCGCACTTATCCGTAAACCCAGCAAGCTGGCCCCGATGACCCCGGAGTTTATCTTGAATCGCTTCAAGGAAAAGGGCTTTGCCCGGGGCGCCAGCCGGGAGCAGATCTCCTCCTGCCAGGAACTGGGGCTGACGTTAGAAGAGTTCGTGACTGTGGGCCTGGCCGCCATGCAGGGAATCGCGGATGAGTTGGGGCTGTGACAAGTGGCCCCCGTTGCTCCGAAGTTTCCACCTGTGCAATCAGGCAGTGATGGAGAGACCCGTTTCCTGTGGGGAAACGGGTCTTTTGCTCAAGGGGCACTGCTGAGCGGCTGGATCGTCGCTTTTTACCAGGGGTGGTCCTTCAGCGCCACGGGCAGATAAGTGCGATACGGACAGTCCCAGGGCACCTCCAGGTTCAGCGTATACCGACCACATGCACCGGCATAGCCATCCACGACCACATAGTACGCGCCGGGAGGAGCATTGGACAGCGTGGCCTGCCAATTACCGGCAGCCAGGCAGGTGGTCTCATCGCAAGCTGCCAGGATGAACACGTCCAGGTCAGCAGCGAGATCGCTCAGGGTAGCCCGGATCGTGCCGGTGCGCGTGGCTGTGATGCGATAGACGTGCTCCGGGCCGCTCTCGTTCCAGTCCACGCAATTGTAACGGTGGACGTTAAAGGGCGCGCCGGTGGTATCGCCCATAAAGACCCCTCCTACCCCGGCCGGGATGACGGTCTCGCAATCCAGTGGCCCGGGATTGACCGAGGTCCCAACAAAATCTACCCCCTCTTGATCACCTTCCACGTGTACCCATTGGACCTGTGGTTGGAACGTATAGTCTGGCTTGGCCGGTCTCACCACCACGTCACCAGCGGCCAACCCGCCCCAACCGTAGAACCCGTCGCTGCTGGAAGAGACCGGCAACAACCCACCGATGGTCAGGCTGGTCCCGGGCAGGGGATTCTGAGCCACGTTCCGCACGTGCCCGCAGAGTAGATATGGTCCCTGCGCCATGCGATCGGTTATCCACCAGGCTTCGGGGACATAGTGACGTACCAGGTCATAGGTCAGGTAGCCGTAGCCAGCACAGCCATAGGCCAGGCCCCAGGAGTTGACGAACTTGAAGCCCCCCACGCCGGTGCCGCCGATGTGATCATCATAGCCGACCAGGAGGACGGCGTGCCCACCGCGATAACTATACGTATTGGCGGGCACATCCACTATGGCATAGGGGCCGGCCGGCGCGTCAAACTCTGCATAGACCGGGATGGCCAGGATCACTGGCTGACCAGCGGCCAGCCAGTCCTTGAGGGGTTGGAGGTCGTTGTTGGCCAGGGTGGGCGCGCGGGGATCGCCGATGTTGCTGAGAAAAAAGGCCCCATATTGGAGGGCCTGGTAGGGCAAGGCCGCCCGGCGTTGGGCGTAGGTGGGCTGGTTCTGGTAACTCTGATCGATATAAGGGAACAGCGACCACGGGGCGGCGCCCTGGCTCACCAACAACGCCAGAGCGTCGCCGATGTAGGCCCCCACTCCACCGACATACTCCACATAGACCTGGTTAAAGACATAGGCCGGACTGGCGATATGCTCATACACCGGCTGGCCGCCAGGGGTTCGCACGGCCCAGCCACGTTCACGCTTCTCCTGGTAGGTCTTGGCATAGTAGGCCGTGGCCCAACCCACGCAACTGGCCTGCGCGCCCTGGTCACCCACGGGGGGCAAGTCGGGACTTAGATCCACGGCACTCAAGGAAGCCGTCCTCGCTACCAGATGCGGCTGTTGCACGGACCAGCGGCCCGGCGGGGTAAACAGACAGCCCAGCGCCCGGGGCGCAGGCAGCGGAGAGCGGGCAGCGAGGGCCAGAGAGCAGAGAGGGGTTGAAGAGAGCAGCGGCCCCCAGAGCAAAGCTATCAGGAACAGACCCGCATGAAACGAAACGAAACAATGTCCGCGCCCCATACTATTCCCCAACCGGTAACTGCTCACCCATTTCCGCCACAGCGATGCCAGGACACGGAGAGGAGCGACCACCGTTCCACGCGGCTACTCCGGGATATATAGAAGCCCCACGGCTATGGGCCGCAGGGCCGGGGGGACGATCTGGTAGCGCATAGGGGATTCGAACCCCTGATCTCCTCCTTGAGAGGGAGGTGTCCTAGGCCGCTAGACGAATGCGCCACAACCTTGATTTTACCATAGATCGGCGAGATGTGCAACCCCTCGAATTTCCGTGCGTAATCAAACGCGTGAGGGCACTGCCTCCCTCCCCACTTCGCGTCCCTTCGGGGAGGGGGAAGAATGCATCTCGAAAGTTATGCCCGGATGTCAGGATCAGGTCTTGACATGAGCCGTGACCATGCCTTATAATATCCTTGCTTCGCAAACCCGTCATCGTCCCCTCCGATTCGCTGATTCCCACCGGGATAAGCGAACGATAAGGCATGGGGAGCAATCCCCATCGCCCGCCAGTGCGCAAAGGAGGACCGCTGCCTGGCTCCGGCCGGCTTATCCTCTGAGCGCGCTTTTTTATGCTGAGAGTAACTGCTCGCCCTCCCGCAGGTTTTTGCGGCTGATGCAATCTACCTGCGGCAGGGTAAGCTGAGCAGCAGTTACCGCTGAGGATTTTGCCATATGCAAATCGAAGTCTGGCTCTACGGCGACCTGGCCCTCTACGCCGGCGCCGGCGCCACCCCCACCTATGGACATTGCCTGGTGGACCTGCCCGCCGGCGCGGCCATGCGGGACCTGCTGGCCCACCTGGCGATCCCCGCCGAGAAAAAGGGCGTCACGTTCATCAACGCAGTGCTGGCTGACATGCCCGGTCTGGGCGCGGACCGGGACCACGTGCTGCAAGATGGTGACCGGGTGGGCATCTTCTCGGCCACGCACATGTGGCCGTTCCAATATCGCTTTGGGGTGCGGATGCTGCCAGAACTGGAGGCCGCGTTGCGCACCCGCCAGGATGGCGGCCTGGCGCACAGCTATGCGAGCGTAAAGCGTAATGCGTAATTAGTAATGCGTAAAACGTAATGTGCAAGAAACGTCGCCGTTCGCCGCTCTTTACGTTTTACGTTTTACGTCTCATGGGAAGGAGGTGATGTCCCCCCCCAACGAACCCGCGTACTTGTCTACCTGTTACCTGTCTACTATTTTGTCAAGGAGGACAACATGGCTCAGATCTTGCGTGTGAACATGACGGATCGTACCGCCACCTACGAAGATGTGCCGGATAAATACAAGGAACTGGGCGGGCGCGGCCTCACCTCCACTATCGTTCAGGATGAGGTGGACCCCACCTGCCACCCCCTCGGTCCCAACAACAAGCTGGTCTTTGCGCCGGGCATCGTCACCGGCACGAACGCCGCCACCTCTGGCCGCGTCTCGGTAGGCGGCAAGTCACCCCTCACCGGCGGCATCAAGGAGTCTAACGCCGGCTCGGCCTGGCCCCAACTGGTGGCCCGGCTGGGCCTCAAGGCCATCATCGTGGAGGGCCAGCCCAAGGATGGCGGCTGGTGGGGGCTGCACATCACCAGGGATGGTGCCCGGTTCTTCCCGGCCGACGAATACGTGGGCAAAAGTCTCTATGAGGTCTTCCCCAGCCTCTTCGAGCGCTTCGGCAAGCGCGTGGGCATCGCCACCATCGGCGTGGCCGGCGAGAACCGCATGAGCATGGCCGGCGTCTGCTTCAACGACATTGACGGCCGGCCCAGCCGCTACGCTGGGCGCGGCGGCCTGGGCGCGGTGATGGGCAGCAAGGGTCTCAAGTTCATCATCGTGGACGGTGAGGGTGGACCAGGCGTGGCCCTGGCGAATAAGGAACTCTTTGACGAGGGCCGCAAGAAGCTGAACGCCGCCCTGCGCGAGCACGCCATCACCAAGCCCGGCGGTGGCCTCAACACCTACGGTACGGCCGTCCTGGTGAACATCCTCAACGAGGCCGGCGGCTATCCTACCCGCAACTTCCGCGCGGGCCGCTTTGAGTACGCGGCCCAGACCTCCGGCGAGGCCATCGCCGAAGCCTGCAAGACCCGCGGCGGCGTGGGCATGATGGGCCATCCCTGCCACCCCGGCTGCATCATCCAGTGCTCCAATGTCTACCCCAATCCCGATGGCAGCGAGATGGTCTCTTGCATCGAGTACGAATCCACCTGGGCGTTGGGGGCTAACTGCGGCATCGGTAACCTGGACGACATCGGCCATCTGATCTGGCAGTGTAACGACATCGGCATTGACACTATCGAGTCCGGCGATGTGTTGGCCGTGGCCATGGAGGCTGGCCTGGCCCAGTTCGGCGACGGCCCGGCGGCCATCAAGCTGCTGGAAGAGGTGCGCCAGAACACCCCGCTGGGCCGCATCCTGGGCATGGGCACCGGCGGCGCGGCCAAGGCCCTGGGCGTGGTGCGCGCCCCGGCCGTCAAGGGCCAGGGCATGCCCGCCTACGAACCGCGCGCCGTCAAGGGCATCGGCATGGTCTACGCCACCAGCACCATGGGCGCCGACCACACCGCCGGCTACACCATCGCCCCGGAGATCCTGGGCGTGGCCGGCAAGGTGGACCAGTTCGACACCAACAAGGCGGACCTGGCCCGCAACTTCCAATATGCCACGGCCTTCATTGATTCCACCGGCCACTGCCTCTTCATCGCCTTTGCCATCCTGGACATCGCCAGCGGCTTCCAGGGGCTGGTGGACGAGTGCAACGGTGTCCTGGGCACCAACTGGACCATGGACGACGTGGGTCGCATCGGCCAGGAGATCGTGAAGCGAGAGCGGGCCTTTAACGTGGCCGCCGGCTTGAATGAGGCGGCCGACCGCATGCCGGAGTTCATGAAGTACGAGCCACTGCCGCCCCACAACGTGGTCTGGGACGTGACCAATGAGGCGTTGGACGCCGTCCACGGGCAATAGCGGCCGGCCATAGACGCAATGAGCCGTCGGGCAAAGCCCGACGGCTTTTTGGTAGAACCCTCCCCCCAGGTTTCGAACCTGCGGGAGGGTTTGATCACGTGCGCAGCGCGCTCGTGGGGCAGACGGCAACGCACAGGCCGCACGAACGACAGCGGGCCTGATCCAGCGTCATGGCACCGTCCGGCCGGAGATGGCGGGCCTGATACGCGCAGACCATGACGCACCGCCCGCACCGGTTGCAGGTCGGCGCGTTAAAGGTGAAGGCCAGCGGGCCGGCCGAAGGCATCGGCTCCCGCAGATGGGGCAGGACCAGGCCCCGCAGATCGGCCAGGCGCGCGTGACCGCGTTCCGCCAGCCAGGACTCCAGTTGGGTCAATGTCTTGCTGAACCAGTCCAACCCCTGGAGCAGCGGGGCCGTGTGAGCACCTACGGCCGTCGCCCCGGCCATCACCATCTCCACCACGTCCTCAGCCCGGCTCACTCCCCCGGTCCCCACCACGGCCACCTCGTGCCGCAGGCAGATCTCGGCCACGGCCCGCAAGGTGAGGGGCAGGATCGCCCGGCCGGAGAGCCAGGCAAAGGCTCCCAGCCGGGGTCGCCCCGCCTCCACGTCCACCCGCAACGCCGGGCCCAGGGAGTCGCTGGCCGTGACGCCGTCGGCTCCGGCCGCCAGGCAGGCCCCCACCACGTCCACCAGGTTCGGCCAGTTGGCGTTGACCTTGACCAGCACCGGGATGCCCACCGATCCTTTGGCCGCCAGCACCATCGGCGCGGCGTCCTCTGGCCGGTAGGAGACCAGTTCCAGCGCGTCGGCCCCGGCCGCGGCCAGCGGCCCGGCCAGTTGCGCCACCTCCGCCGGGGTATGGCCGGCGCTGACGATGAGCACGCCCTCCCGGTCGGCCAGGGCCGGCAACTCCCGCTCAAGCCACTGTTCCGCCGGCAGGTCCGACCAGCCCTCGGTGTTGAGCAGGTTCCCCGGCCCGGCCGGGGCGATGTGGGGCGCGGGGTTGACCGTGGCCGTCGGCCGGATGGTCTTGGTGACGACGGCGGCCGCGCCGGCGTCAAAGGCCCGCCGGATGGCCGCCGCGTTCCACGAGAGCGGGCCGGAGGCCAGGACGAGGGGATTGCGCAGCGCGAGGCCGCAGAGATTCACGCTCAAGTTGTTCATCTGACCTCGTTTCACGTGTTGCGTGTTACGTGATTCGTGATTCGTGTCACCCCCGGGGCACGCACCACGCAGCACGAATCACGCAACACGGCTCACGCACTCCAGAGGCGTTGGGCGGCCTGGTGGACCCGGGCGCGCACCGCCGCCTCATCCACGCCGGGCACCTTCCCGTCGCGCAGCAGCCAGCGGCCGGCGCACATCACCCCCCGCAGGTCGGCCGGATTGCGCCACAGGAGCAACTGGTCGGCCAGATTATGGGGAGCCAGGGGCGTGGGCAGATCGGCCGCGATGAGGAGCAGATCGGCCTGGCAGCCGGGGTGTAGCGCGCCCAGGTCGTCGTAGCCCAGCGCCCGCGCGCCGTTCCGGGTCGCCATGGTCCAGACGACGGGGGCCGGCATCGCCGTGGGGTCCAGGAGGCGGGCCTTGGGGATGAGGGCGGCGGCGCGCATGACCTCGAAAAAGTTGTTGATGTAGCCGTCGGTGCCCAGGGCCACGTTGACGCCGGCTGCCAGCAGCTCCGGCACCGGCGCGAAGCCGCCGCCCACCTCGCAGTTGGAGAGGGGCTGATGGGAGACGTGCACGCCGCGCCGGGCCAGCAAGTCAATCTCCTGGGCGTCCACCTGGACGCACTGGGAGGCCAGCACGCGCTCGCTCAGCACGCCCAGGCGGTCGTAGTAAGCCGCCGGCCGCGCGCCAAAACGCGCCAGGCAATACTCCGGCTCGTAGCTGCTCTCCGCGAGGTGCATGTGTATCCTGGCGTCGTGTTCGGCGGCCAGGGCATAGGCCCGGCGGATGAAATCGGCGGAGCAGGTGAAGGTGGTGTGGAAGCACATCATCCCGGCCACCAGCCCGCCCTGCCAGCGGCACTCATCTACGAAGGCGACGTTCTCGCGCAGGCCCAACTCGCCATTCTCCGCGCTCACCCGTTCGGTGGCCTCGAAAGAGAGCACGCCCCGCAGCCCCCAGCGCCGCACCACGTCGGCCTCGGCCGCCAATGCGCCGGGAAGCGCGTGGGGGGCCTCCAGGCAGTCGTAGAAGGTGGTGACGCCGGAGCGGACCATCTCCAGGCAGGCCCAGTCAGCGGCGGCGGCGATGAGGTCGTGATCCAGCCGGTCCTCCACCCGGGGCCACCAGAAGTCTGTCAGGAAGGGCCACCTCCCTTCTGCCTGCTCAGACCCCTCCCCCGGCCCCTCCCCGAAGCGGGGAGGGGTGGCTCCCCCTTCCCTTGTAGGGAAGGGGGCCGGGGGGTTAGGTGGAATAGGGATGCCGTGGGCCAGGACGCCGTACAGGTGATGGTGGGCGTTGACAAAGGCCGGCGTGATGACGCAATCGCCGGCGTCCACCACGGCCGCGCCGGGGAAACGGGCGCGCAGGTCGGCGTGGGGGGCCGTGGCGACCACACGGTCGCCTTCGATGGCGATGCCCCAGCCGGGTTGCGGCGGTTGCGTCGTGTCGGCCCAGAGCATGTGGCCGAGGATCAAGGTGACGGGCATAGCCGATCCTCCGAAAATAGCCCCCTGGCTCGCGGCTGGTCTGCCAGGCCCAGGCCTGATTGGGTGACCCGCCGCCGGCGCGGGGTGGCACACCCCGCGCGAGCATCCCGGAGAAGTAGTGCGTGAGGGGGTCATCCGCCGGAGACGGCCGGGAACAAGAGCAGCTCGTCGCCGTCGGCCAGGGGGAGGTGGAACTGGCCGTGTTCCACCAACTGGCGGTTGCGAAAGACGACCAGGTGCGAGGCCGCGCTTCCGTCTGGCGCAAAGAGCATCTCCCGCAGGCGTGGCCCGTGCCGGTCGGCCAGGTGTTCCAGGGCGGCGCGCAGCGAGGCGCCGGCCAACAGCGTGATGGTCTCCTGGTCCCCGTCGGTCGCGCGGCGCAGGATGTTGTGGTAACGCACCTGGATGGCGATCACGTCCGAGGCCACGGGCTGGCCTCCTCCAGGCCCAACTCGCGGAGCTTTTCGACGGTGGGCCAGCCGGTGGCCGGGTCCCAGCCCCGCAGGCGATAGTATTCCTCCAGCATCGGCTCCAGGTCCACCACCTGGCCGCGCGCATTGCCGGACGGCGAGGGTTCGTGGGTGAACCGGCGCGGCAGCCGGTCATCGGCGCGGGTGATGCCCAGGCGCGCGTTGTAGCAGCGCTGCAGGTTATAGATGCGCTCGCCGATGCGTTTCAACCGCTCCACCGGCATCTCCATGCCGGTGGCGGCCTCCAACGCGGCGGCGATGTCCGGCCAGTAGACCTCGGCCAGGACGAATGTGCCGCCGGACTTGCACACCCCGGCCGAGTCCACCACCGCCCCCAAGTCCTCGCCGTCCTTGACCAGCAGCGGCTTGTGCTTCGTCGCCAACGGCTGGGCCATCTCCGGCAGGTACTCCTCCCCGTAGCGGCGGCGAGCCTCGTCCGGGTAGCCGGTCTCGTCAATCACCGGGAAGGCTTTGAGGTGGTCGGCGCCCCGGGTGGAGGTGACGTGGGCCAGGCCCATGGACTTTTGGGCGCGGCCGTCCTGGGCGGCGATCTCCATCCCCTTGACGTGCATGGCATACTCCTCGGCCCCGCGCCCGATGGCGGCGGCGGCCCGGCGCACTCCCTCGGCCAGCACGCCCCCGAAACCCTCGCGCCGGGCGATCTGATTCAGCAGCCGGAGCGTCACGTCCACGTCGCCCCAGCGCAGGATCAGCCCGCCGGTGTCCTCCCAGTTGAGGATCTCATTCTCCCAGAGTTCCATAGCAAAGCCGATGGCCCGGCCGGCCGAGATGGTGTCCATTCCCAGGTCGTCGCACAGGCGATTGGCCGCCAGGATCGCGTCCAGGTTGGCGTTGGAGATGTTGGCCCCCAACGAGTTGATGGTCTCGTACTCCACGCTGCGCAGGGCCGTGTCGGCATAGGGGCCATCGGCCAGGCGATACAGCTTGTCGCAGCAGATGGGGCAGCCGAAACAGCCCAGGTGTCGGACCAGCGCCCGCGCCTGCAACGCTTCGGCGTTGATGCGGTCCACGTCCTCGAAGGAGCCAAACTGGTAGTTCCGGGTGGGGAAGCGGCCCAGGGGGTCCATGAGGGCGACGATGCCGGGCGTGCCGTAGGCGTGGACGGCGGGATAGACGGGGTTGGCCCGGATGCGCCGGTGTAGATCCACAGCGATGTCGTGGAAGCGGGCCGGGTGGGCGATAGACACCGACCCGGTCCCCCGCACGGCCACGGCCTTTAAACGCTTGCTGCCCATCACCGCCCCCAGCCCACACCGGCCCAGGGAGCGCTGCGACGTGACCTGGATGCTGGCGAAGCGCACCAGGTTCTCGCCGGCCGGGCCGATGGCGGCGACCTTGACCCGGGTATCGCCGTGGGCCTGGCGGATGGCGGCCTCGGTCTGGGCGGTGGTCAGGCCCCAGAGATGGCCGGCGTCGCGCAGTTCGGCTCGATCATCGGCGAGGGCCAGGTAGACCGGGGCCGGCGCCTGGCCGGTGAAGACGAGGGCGTCCCAGCCGGCGAACTTGAGTTCCGGCCCGAAAAAGCCCCCGGCGTTGGCGTCGCCGTAGATGCCGGTGAGGGGCGAGCGGGCGATGGCCTCCATGCGGCAGCCGTTGGGGACCAGCGTGCCGACCAGGGGGCCGGCGGCCAGGACCAGCAGGTTGTCCGGGTCCAACGGCCCCACCGCCGGCCCCACCTGCTCCCACAGCCAGCGCGCGCCAAAGCCGTTGCCGCCCAGGTAATCCTCAGCCAGGGCCGGGTCTAGCTCGCGGGCCTCTATCTGGCCGGTGGTCAGGTTCACATGTAGCCATTTGCCGGCGTAGCCGTGGTAAGGGAACATGGGGTACTCCGGTTCGTCAGGCGTCAAACGTCAGGCGTCATCGGCGTCTGCCCGCCGTGGCGGCCCCGCTTCGGGGCCATCACCACCGCGCCGAACAGGTCTCTCACGCCCCCTCTCCCCAATCCAGATCGTTCTCGGCGGGGGACAGATACCTGGAGGGGGCATCCGGATTTTGGGCCAGATTGAGGATCTCCAGATAGTTGTTGTCCGCATAATGACAGATGGCCCCAATGGCATCCGCGAACTCGCTATAGGCAAAGCCCTCCCGGGGCAACTCCACCGTCAGCACCACGTCCAGATCGCTGTCCAGGCAGAATTTGGCCATGTTAATGTCACGATTCAGGCGCAACAGGTGCGTATGCAGCCGCTGCTGACAGACCGGGTTCTTTGGTCCCACGATGAACGGCGAGATGGTGAAATATACCCAGTGCTCAGTCATGCGCACGAAGAAGCGAAAGCTCTGTACATCGCCTCGGAACCCGGTGATCCAGTCCCCGTTCTCATCGCGTTTGTATTTCCAGCCATATTGCTCGAAATAGCTATCAATATTCTCTGGGGTTACCGTCATTTTTCAGCTCCTCTCTTGATCGTTCCAGCCCTCGCTCGCGGCGGGTGTGCCACCCGCCGCCGGCGCGGGGTCGCAGACCCCGCGCGAGCACACCGGCATATTTTCGTGCCACGGGGTGCGCCCCGCGCGCCAAGCCCAGGCTTGACTGGGTGCGGGTCTCCTCTCCTGATCGTTCCAGCCGTTCGGCCTGCAGCAGCATGCATGGTTCATAATGACCGACTGACTTTTACCCTACCGTCCTCTATGGTAACCGCTAGCGATTTGTTCTTCGCTTCAATATCCTGGTAAGCCACATCAGCCAGGGGCATCAGAACCTCGCGTTCGATAATGCGGAGCAGTTTGCGGGCGTCGGCCTGCTCATCGAACCCCTGGTCCAGCACATAATTCACCACCGACTCATCAAATGTCACCTGGATGCCCTGACGTTGGAAGCGTTGCCCTAGAGCCTCGGACAGGTGACGACTGGCCAGGACACGCCGGGCTGCCAGGTCCAACGACCGGAACAATACGATCTCGTCTACGGCGTCTACCAGGTCAGCCGGCAGGTGTTTGCGCAGCTCACGGCGGAGGTCAACCGGGGCACTCCCGTTCGGTGCGACACTGGTGAACCCCACCGCTCGCCGGGTCAGTTCCATTTCCAGGCTGGTGGTCAGGATCACGGTGGCGTCGCTGAACGATACGGTGCGCCCCTGCCCATCGGTGAGCCGGCCATCGTCGCAGATCTGAGCCAGCAGTCGCAGGACGGCTGGATGGGCCCGGTCCACATTGTGGCACAGCACCACACAGAACGGCCGGGCCGCCACCCGGCCGGTAAGTTGTCCCTCCTCGTCATAGCCCACGTAGCCCGGCGGCGAGCCGATAAGTCGGGCCACGGTGTGCGCCTCGGAGAACTCGGCCATGTCCAGCTCGATGAGCCGCTCAGCATCGCCAAACAGGAACTCGGCCAGGGCCTGGGCCAGCTCCAGCTTGCTCGTGTCCGCTGGCCCCGCAAAGACGAACACCCCATCCGGCCGATTGGGTTTCAGGTCCAGGCGCAACTTGGCCAGACGCACCACCCGGGCTACAGCGGCCACAGCCTCCTGCTGCCCCACCACTCGTTCGGCCAGGAACCGCTCCAATTCGCGGTAATGGGCCGCCTCGTCCAGGGCTGTATCCCCCAGGGGCAGGCCGGTGATCTCGGCCAATACGGAGAGCAGATGCTGACGCGTCACAGCCGGCACCTCGCCCGGCCCGGATTGTAACATGGCCCGCGCCGCCGCGCGCTCCAGCAGGTCAATGGCTTTATCCGGGAAGCAGCGATTGCGCAAATAATCCCGGCTCAGCTCATATACATCCGGCAACAACTCGGCCGGGATCACCACGCCGAAATGCCCGGCCAATCGCGGCCGCAGGAGGGCCAGGATCTCCAACGTCATATCCCGGCCTGGTTCCTCCACGCGCACCGGCTGGAAACGCCGGGCCAACGCGCCGTCCTTTTCGATGTATTTACGATAGTCGTGCAACGTGGTGGCAGCGATACAGTGCAGCTCACCCCGGGCCAGAGCTGGCTTGAGGATAGTGGCCGCATCACCCACCCCCGGCGGGCCGCCGGCCCCGATGAGCGCGTGGGCCTCGTCCACGAACAAGATGACGTTGCCGGCCTGTCTTACCTCCTTGACGATGGCCTGAAGCCGCGCCTCGAACTCGCCATAAGCCCGGGCCCCAGCCACCAACGACGAGAGGCTCAAATCCACGATGCGTCGTCCCTGCATCAGCGTTGGCACCTCGCCCCGGGCCAATCGCTGCGCCAACCCCTCCACGATGGCCGTCTTGCCCACACCCGGCTCGCCCACCAGGATAGGATTGTTCTTCTGCGGACGGCACAGCACCTCCAGCATCGCCATGGTCTCTCGTTCCCGGCCCACGATGGGGGCCAACCGGCCCTCCTGGGCCAGGGCAGTGAGGTCACGCCCATACTGGTCCAACGTGGGAGTGGCCGATGCCTCTTTCGGCTCCATCGGCTGGGCCTCGACCGGCTGCTCCTTAAGGGTTCGCAGAGCATCTTCTGCCGAGGCGCCCACCTGTCCCAGCAAGTTGGCGATGACCGGGTCTGCCATGAGGATAGCCATCAGCAGGTGGGCCGGTTGCACTGTCCCGTTGCCGGCCAGGGCCTGGCTCTCGCGCAGAACCTCCTTCACGCCGGCCGAGACCTTGAGCCGGGCTGGGGGCCTGGCGCTGGCCGGCGTCAGGTCCAGCAATGCCTTCTCTAGCCGGGACAGGTCCGCCTCCGGGACCTTGAACGCATCCCGGCACAGGGCCTTCTCCGTCTGCAAGAGACCCAGCAACAGGTGCGATGTATCCAACTGTTCGCAATTGTGCAGCCTGGCCCGATTCTTGGCCACATCAAAACTCTGCCGGGCCGCTGGCGATAGTCGTTCCAGCATATCAGCCATGGTTCCACCCTCCCACACTGGCTTTATCATACCCCATTTGGCCCGCGCGCGCAAGTAGCCAGCGGCGCGAAGGTTGCACGTTGTGGGTTTTTATGGTATCGTATGGTCGCTATGATGATTAACCCCGCTATCGAGGACCATCATCTGCGCGTAGACGGCCTGGAAGTGGCCTGCCGGGCCGCTGGCCCGACTGACGGCCCGCCGGTCGTATTACTGCACGGTTGGGGAGCATCGTGGCACTATTGGCAATGGACTTTGCCAGCCCTGGCCGCGGCCGGCTTTCGCGCCTACGCCCCTGACCTCATCGGTCACGGCGACACGGACAAGCCCCCCCTGGCCTATGGTGGTGATGACTATGTGGATTTTCTCGTCCGCCTGGCAGACCACCTGGGCCTGGGCCGGTTCATCCTGGGCGGTCACTCCCTGGGTGGCTACATCGCCTTGCGTTACGCCCTGGAGCACCCAGACCGCGTGCGCCAGCTCGTGCTCGTCTCACCTCTGTACCAAAAAAACCAGCTCCCGGTGCCTCGTCAGATCCTCCCTCTCGTGACCGCTCCGTTGCGTGTCGTCTGGCAGCTCACGCCCAACCAGCTCGTGGTCCTGGCGACTCGCGCCGTCCGCGATTCAGAGGAGCGCGTCTTGCCGGCCTCCTTCGTACAGCGCATGATCCTGGACTACAAACGGGCCAGCCCGCGCATCGCCGCCAGCCTCGCCGATTTCAGGGACCTGACGCCGGACCTGCCGCGCATCGCCGCCCCGGCCCTGGTCTTCTGGGGCGGACGCGACCTGCTGGCCCCCGGGTCCTTTGCCCCCCTGGTAGAAGCACTGCCCAACGCCCGGGCCTGCCATATCCCGGCCGCTGCTCATGCTGCCCAGGTCGAGACCCTGGTCCCCTTCCACGACGCCCTGCTAAGTTTCCTGAAACCCGCACCACCGGGATTGGCCCTGCCCCTGCGTGGGGCGCGGGTCACCATTCGTCCCCAGACCCTGGCAGACATCCGCCGGCGGGCTGAGTGGCGTCCCGCCACCGAGCCGCTCGCTCACCTCTGGAACCCGGCCCCCTTTCTGGCTGCCCAGGCCGAGACCATCCACCATCAGCAGGTCAGCGATCCCGCGCGCCGCTATTACGCCATTGACGACGAGCAGGGGCAACTCATCGGGAGCCTTTCGCTACGCCAGATCCAGGTCGGCCACCAGGCCCGGCTCGGCATCACCATCGGGGCCGACTGGGTGGGCCGGGGCTACGGCACCGAGGCTCTGCGCGCGTTCATCCCCTATTATTTCACCATCCTCCGGTTCCCGGAGCTGCGCCTGGACGTAGCGGCTCCCAACGTCCGCGCCGTCCGCTGCTACGAAAAAGTCGGCTTTCAGCGCGTATCCGAGTTCTACCGCCCGATGAGTGCGGACGTCGACCTATCCTTCCTGGCCGACGAGCGCTACAGCCCCCTGCGACCGCTATTCAAACATCAGGGGAGTGCCACCCAGGCCCTCTTCTACGAGATGACTTTGACACCCCACACATTTGTATCCTAGCCGGTCCCGAAAACGAAAAGCGAGCCGTGCGCCGATGCGCAACGGCTCGCTTCCCCGTTAAACACGTTGTCCGATTCCGCCATCATTCCCGCAAGGACTACTACACGTGGGCGTAAACCCTTCCCCGGTTAGGCGTTGCGCGCGAGCGCCGGTTGAGTAGGAGCGAAGCGACGTATCGAGACCAAGCGGCTTGTGCAGGACGCTTTCGTAGGCGGGAAACGCTTGGTCTCGATACGCTTCTCCGCTGCGCTACGAAGCTACTCAACCGGCGCTGGTCTTGATAACTACCGAAGGATTTCCGCCGTGATGTACTACGACGGCGGGTAGGGCGCGGTGGCTTTGCCGATCCAGTATAGATGCAGGCGATACGGCGATGTCTGGCTATAGCTGCCGCCCCACGATTTGACGAGGATGTAATAGTTGCCAGGGGATACCCAGCTCTCCAGGTGCTCGCTTTGGTTGCCGCTGTGGGTGGATTGCGCGATGAGTTGATACGCGCCATTATACAGGTAGAGGTCGTAGTCGCAGCCGGCCGGAATGTCATATAGTTCCACATGGATGGCCCCGGACCTCGTGGGCGTAAACTTGTAATAGTCCTTGTCCGTGGCATGCCAGATGTACGAGTCATAGGTGCCCGTCTCGATGGGCCAGGCCTGGGCAAAGCTGTCGTTGGGCTCGTAGGTGTCGGTGTGATAGTTCTTGAGCACCAGGGGCAGGCAGTTCCGGCACCAGTCCTGGTGCACCGGTAGGGGATCAGCAATACGCCAGTTCCAGGAATCCCATTGCCATGAGTATTGAGGGAAAAGCGACTTGTCTGGGCGCGTCAGATTGACAGAGGACCATAGGGTGCGGCCGCCCCGGCTGGGCGGATGGGCCGCCCACCACCAGACTGTATCCTGATAGGCACAGCCCACGGGACTGATGGGCCAGTTTGAACAAGGATTACGTGCAGTATTGTTGGGGCTGTTCTTGAAGCTCCATTCATGGTATGCCCAAACTGCATAATACCAGTGCTCGGCGATGCGCGGGTCCCCATCGCCGATGATGCGCCCGTTCTGCTGATGCCAGTCCCATTTCCATTTCTTGAGCATGTACGCGCCCATGGCGATGTTGTAGCGGTAGTCGTATTTCACCCGCTGCTGCGTTTCGGCGTTGAACTGCGTTTCCGGGTCACAGTTCATATGGCTATGGATTTGCATGATCCCCCAGTCACAACCCCCGGTGTCGTAAGGGATGCCATTTACGCACTGCGTCCACCCGCCGGTGGGGCTATCGCTCGACTCGTACCAGCCGATGGCCTTGAGGATCACCGGCGGGATGAAGCCGCCCGTGCGAACGTTTTGGAGTGGCGAGGCGTATTCATCGGCCACGTCGTCGTGGGCCGCATCGCAGCAGGTGAAGGCGATGGCCTGGTCGTTATACGGCCGGCAGGTGGGCGTCGGCGTGGGGACCTGGGCGGAGACCGGCCGGGGGCGAGCCGAAAACAGCAGGAACACCCCCAGGAGGAGCAAGGCCGTGACAAAGAAAACCAACCCGCAGCAGCGCCCCATTGCCGACCCGTTGAAGCGGTCGTTCATGGCCGGCCTCCCTCCTGGCCCCCCAACCAGCCTACAAAGCCAGGCAATAAGGAATCGGGTCTTATGCTGTAAATCCTTTGGACGTTTCCATCAAGGCCGATCAGGGCGCGGTGAAATTCTCTAAAGGGGTCTGTGCCCAATGGGTAGCGAGAAGCGACGATAAATTTGCCATCCGGTGACCACGAGATGGGATAGTAGTATATCTCTTCTCTGTGCCGGACGACAGTTGCATTCTTTGGAGCGTTCCATGGAACAATCACTACCTCCACATGCCTACTGTTTACCATAGCATTGTAGAGTACTCGGGTACTATCCGGCGACCAAATGGGGTGTAACTGGTAGTTCTCAAAGGCAAACAGATCAGGATTCACGTTCTCAACCACAATGTGTTTTTCCTTGCCGTCAAGACTCATGACTCCCAGGGTCAGCGGAGCACCTGGCCGAGTTTCCTGCGCCAAATAGAGGATTTTCTGACCGTCAGGAGAGAGTCGGACCATGTAAGCGGGCGGGTCAAAGCGAATGCGCTCGACTGGTTGAGACTCGCCTTCCACATTGACTGACCATAGTTCTTTCCCTGTGTTGTAATATATTTGGGTGCTATCCCTTGACCAACCAACTAACCACGGATCTATACTAGGTGCCGTCGGAATGAGTCTCTTTTCCGTGCCGTCAGGATGGATCAGCCAGGTCTTTGTCTCCGCACTGCCTTTTCCTTGTAGTGGAATGTGTTGTTGGTAGACTATCCACTGGCTATCAGGCGACCAGATCACGTTCATCTCTGTTCCCCAACCAAGCACTGAGGTATCGAGTATCCTATTGTCTGTGCCATCAATATTCATGATGCCCAGGATACCCAATTCGATGTGTTTGCCAGGCAGGATATACGCCAGTTGGCGACCATCCGGCGAGATGTACCCGCCCAGCGAGCTCATCGGCACTCGACTGGGCAGCCTGGCGATGATCTGTACGTGGGCGAGATCATCCACGTTGGCCATCCAGATCACGATCAGTCGTTCGTCCACCCATTCTTCTGCGCAGACGATCTTCAGGCCCGGCGGCAGCGGCCCAGGCACCACCGTCACCTGCGGGACCGATGTAGCGGTTGCCGATGGTGGTATCGCCGTGGGCACCAGAGGCGGGGTCCGTGGCGGCGGGTAGGGCAGTGGGGTGGCGGTGGCGGCCTCAGCCAAACGGGTGGACGTGATAGTCTGAGCAGGCGCCGGGCCGGCCAACCCGCCAAATAGCCCGGCCAGGACCCCCACCAGGACCAGCAGGGCCAGCAAACCCAGAACACCAATGAACCACAGGCGGAACCGAGACATGGAGCTATCCTCCTCGCAAACGCAAACGCGCCGGCCCAAGGCAAACCGCCCGGCACCGGCGCTGGCAAACAAATGACCGCAGTGGATTCAGATGACGTTTTGTGCGGGGGGGCATCATACGCTACTCCCTACGAAAGCACCCCCATGATACCACGGCCGGTGAGATCTGTCAAGAGCACATGTAGCGCACAAGAGCGGGATTCCTGAAGTCGTTTCCCCAGATACCAGGAGGGCACCCCAAGATGGGATGCCCTCACATCATTCCAGGTCCGGGTGCGGACTCTTGAGACTACGGCGGCGGGTAGGGCGCGGTGGCCTTGCTGATCCAGTACAGATGCAGACGGTAGGGCGATTCGCGGCTGTAGCCACTGGCGGATTTGACGAGGATATAGTAGCTGCCAGGGGAGACCCAGCTCTCCAGGTGTTCGCTCTGGTTG
>DAOTYG010000017.1:0-10614 GCA_034435155.1 Anaerolineae bacterium
CCTACCCTGAACCCTCCCGCAGGTTAGAAAGGGGCTGGCAACCGATGCAGCCGGTCATCTGGGCGCGCCTGCGGCGTCTGGTCTGGTCATTGCGCCCAAACCTGCGGGAGGGTAGGTAGTTACACGAAGGAAACGAATAAAAACCGCCTGGTGCCCTTGGTGGTTTTCAGACAAGCTAAGACTGGGCGTCACGCTCACTGAGCTGGGCAAAGATCAGGCGGCCGGCCACCGTTTGCAGGACCCGGGTCACCGTGACCTCCAGCGTCTCGCCGATGAACTGCCGGCCGCTGTCCACCACCACCATCGTGCCATCGTCCAGATAGCCCACGCCCTGACCATATTCCTTGCCCTCCTGGATGATGCGCACCTTGAGGGTTTCACCGGGCAGCACCAGGGATTTCACGGCGTTGGCCAACTCATTGACATTGAGTACCTGGACGCCCTGCAACTCTGCCACCCGGTTCAGGTTATAGTCGTTGGTGATGATGGGGCAACGCAGGGTCTTGGCCAGGCGGATGAGCTTGCTATCTACCTCGCGCGCCTCCTCGATGTCAATATCCGTGATCTGGATCGGCACGGTGGCCTCTTTTTGTAGCTTGTTCAGCATCTCCAGGCCCCGGCGACCCCGGTTGCGGCGCAGCGGGTCCGGGGAATCGGCCACGTGCTGTAGCTCGTTCAGGACAAAGCGGGGCACAACCAGGGTGGTCTGGATAAAGCCAGTGCGGCTGATGTCGGCGATCCGGCCGTCAATGATGGCGCTGGTATCCAACAAGGCCTGATAGCCGCTACCCCGCGCGCCTTCGGCTTCCTTAAACCCCAGCCGCCGGTCCAGCACCTCAAAGAGGTCACGCTGCCGCATGATCATGATGGACACGCCCAGATAGCTGAACAGCACGGCCCCCAGGAAAGGCAAGACCTGACCAAAAGGTGGCGGCAACATGGAGAGGGGAAAAGCCAGCAGGGCCGAGATGATCAGGCCAACGATCAACCCGATTACCGCCGCCAGCAGGTCGCGGGCCGGGATACGCTTGAGCAGGCGCCGGGTGGCCCGAAAGGGCACCGTGGTAAAATAGGGAGTGAGGAGCAGGCCAAAGCAGGCACCTAAAAGGGAAAAGATGATGCCATAACGAAAATAATCCGCTGCATCGCTGCCCCCCAGAAGCGTCCCTATCTGCCAGCCGATGATCGCAAAGACGATTAAACCGATAAAACGAAAGAGCAGATCGACGCTCATGGGAACCTCCTCTCGTGTTTCGTATTACGTGTCACGAGCAGCTTTTATTTTTGCAATGCCACCTCCAAAGCCTCGTTGATCGTGCGGACGCGGATGATCTCCGCGCCCGCCGTTGACGCCGGCAGGCGTCGGGCCGAGCGGGGCACCAGGCACCGCCGGAACCCCAGCCGGGCCGCCTCGCTGATGCGCCGCTCCAGGTGACCGACGCTGCGGATCTCGCCGGCCAGCCCCAATTCCCCCATCACCGCCAGGTCTGGAGCGACAGGCGCATCGCGAAAGCTGCTGGCTATCGCCAGGGCCACCCCCAGATCGGCCGCCGGCTCGGTGATCCTCAGCCCCCCCACCACATTGACAAAGATGTCCTGATTGAACAGCCGCAGCCCCACACGCTTGGCAAGCACGGCGATGATCAATAACAGCCGGGCCATATCAATACCGTTGCTCGTGCGGCGCGGATAATTAAAGCTGGTGGTGCTGGTGAGGGCCTGGATCTCCACCAACAACGGGCGCGTGCCTTCCAGGGTCACGGCGATGCAGTTGCCACTGGCCTCGGGCACGCGCTCGGCCAGGAAAGCCTCGGATGGGTTGGTCACCTCTACCAACCCGGCCTCCTGCATCTCGAACACCCCGATCTCGTTGGTGGAACCGAAGCGATTCTTGACGCTGCGCAACAGCCGATAGGTGTGAAACCGCTCCCCTTCCAAATAGAGCACGACGTCCACGATGTGTTCCAGCACCCGTGGACCGGCGATAGTGCCCTCTTTGGTCACGTGACCCACCAAAAAGATGGGGGTGTTTGTGCTCTTGGCCAGTTGCATGAGCCGCAATGCCCCCTCGCGGATCTGGCTGATACTGCCGGCCGCTGAGCTTAACTCTTCCAGGTAGACCGCCTGGATGGAATCCACCACCATCAAGGCCGGGGCGAGCTTTTCCGCCTCGGCCAGGATGTGGTTCAGGTTCGTCTCGGCCAGGACGAACAGGTGCGGGGCATCTAACCCCAGCCGGTGGGCACGCAGTTTGATCTGCTGGGCTGATTCCTCCCCAGATACGTACAGGATGGGCCGGTCATTCAGGGCCGACTCGCGGGCCAGCGCGGCCACAGCCTGGATCAGCAGGGTGCTCTTGCCGATGCCCGGGTCGCCGCCGAGGAGGACCAGGGAACCGGGCACCAGCCCACCGCCTAACACCCGGTCAAACTCGCCGAGGGGCACGCGGATGCGCCCAAACCCATCGGCGGTGATCTCGGCCAGACGCTGCGGGGCGCTGCGCGGGAGCAGGGCCGCCGTCGGGGCGGCCGATGGAGGCGGCTCTGCCAGGGTCTCCACCAGGGTGTTCCACTGACCGCAGTCCGGGCACTTGCCCATCCAACGGGGGCTTTGCGCCCCGCACTGCTGGCAGACATAGATGGTGTGAGGTTTGCGGGCCATCCGGCTCTCCCTTTCGCCACGGCCCCGGTTGGGCCGCAACTGATATTATACCTGACCCGGCAGTTTCCAGCAAGGGTTATGTGCCGGTTATTGTTGCCAGAGCGCTGGGGAGACGAAACATCCCAACCACCGGTGACGGAATCAATTGCAATCAGTCGCCGGAACTTGGGATAATCTGCGATAATCTGGGATAAACAGGGCTGGCCGGGCCATCGTTTCAGCCCCCAGTTGACATCCGTGCGTAAATTAAACGCACGAGGTCACCGCCCCCCGCCCCGCTTCGCGTCCCTCGGGGAGGGGAAAGACTGCCTCATAGGCTTTTTCCCCCTTGTTCCCTCCCTGACATGCACGGATGTCAGCCTCCAGGTATTGACAGACGCGACCAGGTATGATATAGATGACGTGGCCGTGGTGAGTTATGATGACATCGAAGTGGCCCGGCAGGTGGGGTTGTCCACCGTGTGCCGGCCCATGTTCCAGATAGGGCAGGAAGGGACCCAATCGTCATGGCCCCAACTCCCACTACCCCAACCCGATCCGCGATCCAGGTGGTGGCTTTGGGGGAATTGCTGATCGACCTGGTGGCCACGGAGGCCGGGGTCTCGCTGGTCGAGGCGCCGGCCTTCCAGAAGGCGGCCGGGGGCGCGCCGGCCAATGTCGCCGTGGGCCTGGCCCGGCTGGGCGTGCCAAGCGGCTTTATCGGCAAGGTGGGGAACGACGACTTTGGCCGTTTCCTGGCCCAGACGTTGGCCGCGAACGGGGTGGACACCCGGGGTTTGCACTACGCCGATGAGGCCCGCACGATGCTGGCCTTTGTGTCGTTGCGGGCCGACGGCGAACGGGAGTTCATGTTCTACCGCCACCCCAGCGCGGATATGCTGCTCCGGCCAGACGAGATTGACCCGGCCTATGTCGGCACGGCCAGGGTCTTGCACTATGGCTCCATCAGCCTCATCGCCGAGCCGGGTCGCAGTGCTACCTTGCGAGCGGTGAAGATAGCCCAAGAGTGGGGCCGGCTCATCTCCTATGACCCCAACCTGCGCCTGGCCCTGTGGCCCTCAGCGGAGGCGGCCCGGGCCGGGCTGCTGGAGGGCTGGCAGTTCGCTCACGTGATCAAGGTGAGCCATGAGGAGTTGACCTTCCTGAGCGGAGAGACGGACCTGGCGGCCGGGGCACGGCGGCTGTGGCATGACCGTTTGTGCCTGCTGGTGATCACCGAGGGGGCGGCCGGCTGCCGCTATGTCACGGCCCAGACCGAGGGGCGTGTCCCCGGCTTCCGCGTGCCGGTGGTGGATACCACCGGGGCCGGGGATGGCTTTGTGGCCGGGCTGCTGGCCGGCCTCCTGGAGCGCGAGCGCGCCTGGGAGCGCGTCCCCGACCTGGAAGCCGTGCTACGCTTCGCCAACGCCGTCGGCGCGCTGACCACCACCCGACGCGGGGCCATCCCGGCCCTGCCCACTCGCGCCCAGGTCGAGGCGCTCATTGCAGCACGAATCGCACGAATAGACGAATGACACGAATTGAGAAGCATTCGTGCCTTCGGGCGGGGCACGTTCCACAACAGGTCCGGTGACCTGGCCCTCCGTGGCGCAGGATGAATCCTGCGCTACCCGATTGTGCAGGATGAATCCTGCGCTATCAGATTTTGTTGTGATCGCCGGTGATGATGGTGCTTCCGCTCACATCCCCGCCGATGGCGACGGAGCGGTCGCCGCTGGCCAATGGGTAGGCGAAGGCATTGCCTTCGCCTACGATGGCATTGCCTTCGCCTACGATGGCATTACCTTCGCCTACGATGACATTGCCTTCGCCCACGATGGCAATGCCTTCGCCTACGATGGCATTGCCTTCGCCCACCCCGATGGCCTCACCCCACAGGTGGACAATCTCTCTCCGCAGGGCGCCGTCCTCCTGAAGGGCGCGCGCGATCTCCTCCCGCAGGGCGTCGCGCAGCGCCTGGTTGTCGGGCAGGGCGGCGGCGGTCTGCGCCACCTGCTCCATGCTCTTCTTGCGGCGCAGGCGTTCCCACAGCGCTTTGGCCCGCTCCCAGCCCTCGCCGCCGATCTTTTTGCCGACCTCCTCAGCCGCCTTGTCGCCGATCTTGAGCAGGCAGGGCAGGAGCGGCATCAGAAAAGAAGCCATTTGTTGAGCCAGGGTCTGGATGTCCATCGAGTTTTCCCCCTTGTGGGCTTTGATTCATCATTCTTTCGTAAACCCTCCCGCAGGTTAGAAAGGCTGGGGTGCTCTGGTCTAGCCATTGCGCCCAGGCCTGCAGGAGGGTAGGTAGTTATTAATCCTGTGCTGTACCCTGTGCCACCTGCGCCAGAATGTGGTCGCGCAGGTCGGCGGGGAGGGCGGCCAGGGCGGACTCGGGCGGGATACCCGCCAGGATATCCTGCAACGCCCGGCCCAGGGCAGCCAGGGCGGCGTCGCTGGCGCGGGCCAGCCCCTCGCAGATGGCCCACGCCTGCTGGCCGGCCTGATCATCCCCCTGGCGCGCCGCGCGGATCATGGCCAGCAGGTCGTCCAGGGTGAGCGCCTGCCCCTGCGCCCACGCCAGCAGTTCATCCACGTGGGCAAGCCAGCGGGCAAAACCCAGGCGGGCAAAGCCCTGGCGCGCTTCCCGCAAGAGGGCCACGGCCTGGTCGCGGCGGCCCTGGGCCAGGGCCAGTTGGCCCAACCGGGCCAAAACGGCGGACACGCCCTCGACATCGCCAAGCTGCCGGCAGATCTCCAGGCTTTCACGGTACAGTCGTTCCGCTTCCGAATATCCCCCTTGTGTTTGATAGAGACCCGCCAGATCATACAGCGTCAACGCCCGCGAGCGCACGTCGCCCAACTGCTCATAGACCGCCAGTTCTTCCTGGTGCAGGGCCAGCGCCCCGGCCACGTCGCCGCCTTGCGCCTTCAGCCGCGCAATGTCCCCCAGCGTCACCGCCCGCGCGCGCACGTCGCCCAACTGCTCATAGACCACCAGTTCTTCCTGGTGCAGGGCCAGCGCCCCGGCCACGTCGCCCCCTTGCGCTTTCAGCCGCGCAATGTCCCCCAGCGTCACCGCTACTCCCCACTGCCCGGCTTCTCTCTCTTCCTCCGTAGCGGCGTTTTCCAGGATCTCGCGCGCGGTTGCCAGGCTGGCGTCCAATAATTCCATAGCCCGGCCGATCTGGCCGCAATGCACATAGTACGCACTCAAGCCGCGCTGCAGTCGCCGGGCGCTATTGCGCTGCCCGGCAGCCTCGGCGGCGGCCAGGCCGTTCGTCAGCCACGTTTCCCACTGCGGCCAGACATACGGTTCATAGGTAGTGGATATGGCGACGGCCAGTTCGGCTGCCAGCTCCGGCGCGCGCGGCCAATCACCCAGCAGCCAGTCGGCGGCCCGTTCCACCTCCGGGCGGCGCGCCGCCAACTGCTGCCAGTCCTCAACGCTGCGCGGGTCGGTCTCCTCCAGGTAACGCTGCCAGCAGCGGGCGTGGGCCAGCCGCGCCGCGTCGGCCTCCGCCGCGCCGGCCTCCTCCAGCCGCGCGGCGGCGTACTCGCGCAGCAGGTCGTGCATCCACCAGGTCTCTTCCTCTACCTCCTCGACCAGGCCGGCGTCGGCCAGCCGCCCCAGCGCCCGGCGGGCCGCCTCCCCGTCCTCCTCCCACACGGCGGCGACGGCGGGCAAGTCGAACTCGTTACGGGCAAAGACGCCCAGGCGGCACAGGCGGGCCTGGTCGGCCGCGGCCAGGTCGTCGGTGCTGGCGTCGAAGGCCAGGCGCACGCTCAGGTCGGGCCGCTCGCCCTGGTCGAGCACGGCCAGGCGGCGGCGGCGCAGTTCCTCCGCCAGCGCGCCCAGCGGGCAGCGGGCGCCGGCGTCGCGCCGGCCGGCGATGCGTTCGGCCCGCCGGGCGGCCAGGGTCAGGGCCAGGGGGATGTTCTCCAGCAGTTTCGCCACCTCGGCGGCGGCCTGCGGTTCGGCCTCCGCCATCCCCGGCGGGAGCAGGTCGGCCAGCAGGTCACCCGATTGGGCGGGGGTGAGCGGGTCGAGCTCGCGGACCGCCGCGCCGGGCAGGGGCAGGTCGCTGCGGCGGCTGGTGATCAGCAGGGCGCAGGGCGGGCGCGGCGGGGTGATGGCGGTCAGGTCGGCCAGGTGGCGGCGGCGCAGGTCGTCCAGCACCACCAGCGTCGGCGGCAGGCTGCGGCAGGCCATGGCGATCTGGTCGGCGCGGCGGTGCAGGTCGTCGCTCTGCAGGGTCACGCCCAGCGCGGCGGCCAGGCGGGCCTGGATGGCGTAGGCGTCGTTGGGGCCGCCCTCCAGCCAGATGACGCCGCCGGCGAACGCGCCCTCCAGCGCGCGGGCGGCGGCGATGGCCAGTTCGGTCTTGCCGATGCCGCCGATGCCGCGCACGCCGGCGATGGCGGCCACGTCGCCGCAGCGCAGGCGCCGGCAGAGCCAGTCCAGTTCCTCCTGGCGGCCGATCAGGCGGACGGCGCGCGGTTCGGGGATGCGCGTGCGGATGGGGCCGGGCGGCGGCGTGGGCGCGCTGCGCTCCGGCGAGAGCTGCAGCACGATGTGTTCGCCGGTGATGATGGTGCTTCCGGTCACGTTCCCGCCGACGGCGACGGAGCGGTCGCCGCTGGCAGTGACCGTCACGCTGATGGCCTCGGCCAGGGCCTTCTGCCACTCTTCCTCCAGCGCGCGGCGGATGGCCTCCGTGTTCCCGGCGATGCGCTCCAGGGCGCGGCTGTCGTAGAGGGGTTGCAGGGCCTCCTGGCGGGCCAGTTCGGCCTCCAGCCCGGTCAGCAGGTCGGCCAGCAGGGGGACGACGGCCTGGCTCTTGAGGAAGGTCTCATCAAAGAGCGAGGCCGTCCATTCGGGGTGCTGGCGGGCGAAGTCGGCATAGGCGCGCGCCAGCGCGGTCTGGAAGGCGCGGTGCTGCGGGTCCAGGCCCAGGACGGCGCGCACCCGTTCGGCCGGGCCGCTTTGCTGGAGCAGATAGCCGAAGACGGCTTCGGCGATGGCGGAGAAGAGGGCTTCCAGCAACATTCTTGCCTCCGTCACACAGGATTAATCTCGTGCTACATGATTTTGGTCACCCGTGATGATGACACTCCCGCTCACGCTCCCGCCGACCGCGACGGAGCGGTCACCGCTGGCGGTGACGGTCACGCCGGCAGCCTCGGCTTCACCCCACAGGCGGGCGATTCCCTCCCGCAGGGCGTCATCCTCTTTCAGCGCGCGGGCGATCTCGGTCTCCAGCCCCTGCTGGATGGCCGGGTTATCGGGCAGGGCGATGGTGGCTTCGGCGGCGGTCTTGACCTTGTCCTTACGACCCAGCTTGTCCCACAGGGCTTTAGCCTTGTCCCACGCCTCGCCGCCGAGTTTTTTACCCGCTTCTTCGGCGGCCTTTTCACCCACTTTGAGCAGGTAGGGCAGCAGCGGCGAGAGGAAGACGGCGATCTTTTGTGCCAGTTCCAATAGTTTCGGATCCATTGTGATCTCCTTTGAAGTAGTGGATGAGCAGTGAGGGGTAGAGAGCCATCTGCGCATGGCTCACGACTCACTGCTCATAACCTGGATTGTATATCAAAATACCGTTGGGGACAACAAAAGGCTCTGGAAACCTTTAAGGAGACCCGATGTCGTCCGATCCGCGTCACCTCTGACCTGCTGCATGTCTGGCGCGTTCAAGAGCAGGGACAAACGACCTGCCTGCCGGGCGCTCTACGAACGTTTTTGCGTGGCGCTGAACATTGAATATAATTACCTCTCGATAGCCATAATCGGCAATGGACCCGATCTTGCGGCATACGGCTATCTTGGGTGTGGCGTTGACGCGATACCGGCGTCTTGGGGCAGGCGCTTCAAACTGCGCCATGGGCCGTGCAAAGACAAACCAACCGGCGAGATGTTGGGACAAAATCTTGCAGCCTACGAAAGGGGAACCGGAAATGAACAAGAGAACTCGTTATCTTGCGGCGGGGACGGCCCTTCTGATCGGGTTGTCCGTCGCCCTGGCGCTGATCCTGACCGCGCCGCAATCCGTCCGCGCTGCCGGCACCGTGCGCTACGCTGCGCCCAATGGAGCGAGCACGGGGAATTGCGATGGCGGTTGGGCCAACGCCTGCACGTTGCAGCGCGCCCTGGCGGTGGCCGTCAGCGGCGATGAAATCTGGGTGAAAGAAGGGGTGCACTACCCCGGCACGGCCGGGAACCGCACCGCCGCCTTTGCGCTCAAGAACGGCGTGGCGGTCTATGGCGGCTTTGCCGGGACGGAGACGCAGCGCAGCCAGCGCAACTGGCAGACGCACCGCACCATCCTGAGCGGCGACATTGACCAGAACGACATCACCGACGGCGGCGTGGTGACCACCACGGCCAACCTCAAGGGCAGCAACGCTTACCACGTCATCAGCAACACCAACGTCATCAGCACCGCCGTGCTGGACGGCTTTTTCATCACCGCCGGGCAGGCGAATGGGTCATTCCCCAACGGCAGCGGCGGCGGGATGTCCAACAGGAGTAATAGCAGCCCTACGCTGACGAACCTCACCTTCAGCGGTAATACCGCCGGGGTCGGCGGCGGGATGATCAACTACGAAAGCAGCCCCTGGTTGACAAACGTTACTTTCAGCGGTAACTCCGCCTCCTCCCACGGCGGCGGGATATACAATGAGTTTAATAGCAACTCGACGCTGACCAACGTCACCTTCAGTGGCAATACTGCCAACAATAGCGGCGGCGGGATGTACAACGGCAGTAGCAACCCGACGCTGACCAACGTCACCTTCAGTGGCAATACTGCCAACAATAGCGGCGGGATGTACAACGACAGCAGCCCCACACTGAACAACGTCACCTTCAGTGACAATTCCGCCACCGACAGGGGCGGCGGGATGTACAACTTCGGCGGCAGCCCCACGCTGACGAACGTCACCTTCAGCGGCAACTCTGCCCCCTACGGCGGCGGGATGTACAACTACAGCAGCAACCCTACGCTGACGAACGTCACCTTCAGTGGCAACTCTGCCAACAATGCTGGCGGCGGGATGTCCAACGACAACAGCAACCCCACGCTGACGAACGTCACCTTCAGCGGCAACTCTGCCTACGCCGGCGGCGGGATGTCCAATTCCAGTAGCAGCAACCCGACGCTGACCAACGTCATTATGTGGGGCAATACGGCCACCAATGGACAGGGAATCTACAATGCCTCCAGCAACCCCACCATTGCCTACAGCGACATCCAGAACTGCAAGGGCCTCGTCTGGAATCCCGACTGCGGCACCAACGGCGGCCACAACATGAATGCTGACCCGCGCTTTGAGGATGCCGACGGCGCAGACAACATCCCCGGCACCGCCGACGACAACCTGCGCCTGCAACTCACCTCGCCCTGTATTGACGCCGGCAAGAACGCCGCCGTGCCCGCGGGCGTCACCACCGACCTGGACGGCTATTCGCGCTTTGTGGACATCCCCACTATCCTCGACACCGGCAACGGCACGCCGCCCATCGTGGATATGGGAGCCTACGAGGCCAGGCTGAAGGTCTTCCTGCCGCTGGTGGTGCGTAACCGTTAATTCCTCCGGCTTGGGCCGGCCTCCAGACCGCGCCCGACGTCGTTACCCCAGATTTCAAAACCTGCGGGAGGTCAACAGGTGGGCGAAGGCATTGCCCTCGTCCACCTGTGCTGTTTTGTCCCGCGGCTTGTGCTCACAGAGACGCCAGGCTTTCTGCCCTCAAGCACCTGTAGGGGCGGCATCCCTATGCCGCCCCATCCCTATGCCGCCCCATCCCTATGCCGCCCCGCTGAGCAGTTACAAAAAAGCCCCGTTACACCCTTCCCGCCGCGGCCCGCGCGCGGATGTGCGCCTCGCAGGCCGGGTGACGCCGCGTTTCGGCGAACAGAGCCTCGGCCTGCGCGGTCTGCCCTTCCCATAGCAGGAGTTCGGCCCGCCGACACAGCGCCC
>DAOTYG010000018.1:0-1727 GCA_034435155.1 Anaerolineae bacterium
GGTCCAGGTGGGTGTAAGAGTGGGGGTGCTGGTCGGCGTGGGCGTATTGGTGGGCCGGGGGCGCGGCGTGGCGGTCCTGGTCGGTGCAGGCGTGGATGTCATCGTAGCCACCGGCACGCTGGGGTCCTGCCACAAAACGGCCCGGTCCGCGATGAACTGGTCAATCCCGCTCGATTCCTGGACCCGGACGCGCAGGAACAGGGTGATGGTGCTGGATATGGCCCTGGCCCGCACATGCAAGTCCTTATCGGTCATGCCCTGCACCCCGGCCTCCGTCCAAACGATGGTTGGCGACAGGGGATCGGTGCCGCCGGTCGGGTCAATGCCGATAGCCCGGGTGGACCTGGGCACCACACCGCTGGCGGTGAAGACGATCAGCCAACACATGGCCTCGTAGGTGGCGCCGGGGGTGACGTTCTGGATCTGCTGGTAGACGCCGGCCCGGAACGCCGTTCCATCTGACCAGATCTTCAGGGAGTGCCGGCCGCCATCCACGCCCTCGCACCAGCCGTCCGGGTTATCGCAGCCGTCTTTCCATTGGGGCATCCCGCTGCCCGGTTCCAGGAACGGTGCCCAATCGTTGGGCACGCGGCTGTCGTTGCTGCCCCAGGGGTAGAACCCGTCTTCAAAGCCCCCGTTCTTCACCAGGTTGGGTCCTCCCTGGGCCGATACCGCTGGGGCCAGGCTCAACAACAGCCCGGCGACGAGCAGCAAGCCGATGATCCCTTGGGTTTCTCTACGCCGTGGACGTCCCCCGTATGGCGAGTGGAACCGCCTGCTCAGGTTGATGAGGTTACTGCAACTTGCCAATTTGCTCCTTTGTTGCCTCGCCGATGCGAAAGGGATTAAAGTCCGTGTCGTAATCGTAATAGTCTTCCTGTTCCGCGCGCTTGAGGGTGCGCACGATCCAGTAGGTGGCTGGGGTAGCCAGGGCTTCGAAACCGCATTTGAAGACATAGTTGGAGACGATGACGGCGAACAAAACCCCGGCCGGGAGCGTCCCCAGAAAGGCGATGAGGACGAACAACATCGTATCCACACCTTCACCAACGAGAGTGCTGCCGATGGTGCGAGTCCAGAGCCAACGACCCCGGGTAAATATTTTCATCTTGGCCAGGGTGAAGGAATTGGAGAACTCGCCGGCAAAGTAGGCGACGAGGCTGGCGATGACGATACGCGGCGTCTGACCTAAGATGGCCTGGTATGCCTCCTGCCCCCCCCAGGCGGCGTTGGGGGGCAACGCGCCCACCACCGCAAAAGTGACCGACATGAGCAAGGCACAGGCAAAGCCGGTCCAGATCACGCGCCGGGACCGGGCGTAGCCGTACACCTCCGTCAGAATATCGCCAAAGATGTAGCTGAGAGGAAACAAGATAGTCCCGCCATCGAAGGTGAATGGGCCAAGGTCCAGGATTTTAGACGAGGCCACGTTGCTGATGAGCAGCACGGCTACGAAGACGGCCATCACCAGGTCAAAGTAGCGGTAGGGGCGGCGACTTTCGTGCATTCAGTATACCTCATTGGACTTTGGACAACGGGTCGCATACCACAAGGAGGTCTCCCTCATGCTCGCGGCGGGTGTGCCCGGCCCAGGCCGGACTGGGTCACCCGCCGCCGGGCGCGGGGTCGCAGACCCCGCGCGAGCACATATTTAGACGAGGGAGCCCAGGCCGGACTGGGTCACCCGCCGCCGGGCGCGGGGTCGCAGACCCCGCGCGAGCACATAT
>DAOTYG010000019.1:0-14281 GCA_034435155.1 Anaerolineae bacterium
CAGGGTCGCCCCCATCAGCAGACCCACGGACTTGAGCATCCCGCCCCGGCTCACGACAGGCTCCTCAGCACGGCCAACTCTTGCTCCACAATCCGTTCCAGGCTGAACCGCTCCACCACGAACTCGCGCGCGGCCCGGCCCAACCGCTGGCGGCGTTCCTCGTCGGCCAGGAGCGCGCCCAACGCCGCCGCGATGGCCTCCGGCGCGGTCTGGCAGAGGACGCCGGTCTCGCCGTCGCGGATCACGTCGCGGATGCCGGGCACGTCGGTCCCCAGCACGGCGCAGCCGCAGGCCATGGCCTCCAGCAGCGATTTGGGGTGGCCCTCATATAGCGACGGCTGGGCGAAGACGGCGGCCCGGCGCAGCAGGGCCGGCAGGTCCGGGTTGGGCACTTGTCCCCGGAACCCGGCCGGGATACCGAGCGTCCTGGCCTGGGCCTCCAGTTCGGCGCGCAGCGGCCCGGCGCCCACCAGGGTGAGCCGGGCGCCGGGCACACGCCTCACGGCCTCCAGCAGCGCGGCCAGGTTCTTCTCCGGGGCGAGCCGGCCCACAAAGACCACGTGCCCCGGCTCCACGTCTACATCCGGCAGCAGTCGGAACAGGTCCGTGTCCACGTAATTGGGCACGACCGTCACGCGATCCGGCGACAGGCCGGCCCACTCGATCACGTGCTGGCGCAGGCTCTCCGTGGTCACCACGGCCTTATCCGCGTTGCGCCAGGCCCAGCGCTCCAGAGCGGCGATCAGGCGGCCCTTCAGGGTAAGGCGGCCAGCGGCGCGCCGGGTGTTGAGCGACCAGGGGTAGCCGGCCCGCACGATGAGCGGCCGGCCATAGAGTTTCTTTGCCAGCACCGCCGTCCATGCGCCGTCCAGTTGGTTGGTCTTGTAGACCGTGGCCGCGCGCAGCTCGCGCCGGTACAGGAACGGGGCCAGCAGGCTGAACGTGTTGGCCCCCAGCCCCCAGCGGTTGGGCAGGATGCGGATGCCCCCCAGCCGGTCGGCATACGCCTGCTCCGCTGGCCCGCCACAGGTGAGCACGCTGATGCTGCCCAGGTGGGGCAGCAGTCGCCGGTAGAGCGCCAGCTCGCGCTCCAGGATGCCCTGGCGTTCCCACACGCTCAGGGGCACGGCCCGGGTGAGAAAGAGCACCAGGTGGATGATCTCGGCTTTGACCATCCAGGATCCTCCGTGCTCCCAGGCGGTCTGTGACCGCCGTGTAACGCGGGTCGCAGACCCGCTTGGAGCAACATTGTCCATGTACTAGACTTGTTGCTCAATAAGAAATCGGACGCGGATGCACGCAGATTTTCGCGGATCAGGAGCACAAATCAACGTTTATCCGCGCGCTGCGAGTCTGCGTCCAGAAATCTGTTCTGGCTTATTCGGCAACAACTCTACTGAGGATGCCAAATCAACCTGTTCTCTTCATAACTCGTTCCAGCGCATCGGCCACACGGGCTGCCGCCTGGCCGTCCATGCGGTAGGCGTAATCGGCCACGAAACGTTGCTGTCGCGCCAATAACTCTGCTCGCCAGGCGGAGTCATCGAGGGCGCGCCCCACGTTGGCCCGGAGAGCCTCCACGGTGTGGCTCTCAGGCAGGCCGTAGACGGCGATGGGCAACGGGTTTTCCAATGGGCTAAAGTTGACGACCACGACTGGCCGTTCCAGGAGCATCGCCTCCAGCAGGGTGGTGGAGACGTAACTCACAACGGCGTCTGAGGCGCGCAGCAGCCGGTGCAGGTCGAGTTCGGTATGGGTCAAGGCGACCCGGTCGCGCCAGGCGGCCGGGACACGAGCCGCATAAAAGGCCGCCGACTCGCCCGGATGTACCTTGACGATCAGGTGCGTGTCGGGCAGGCCGGTGAGGGCTTCTAGAACGCCGGCAAACATGAATGTGTTGATGTAGCCGGTGGTATACACCACCCACCGCCGCGCCGGGGGGATGCCCAACGCTTGAGCGACCTCTGCCCGGCACGCGGCGGTCGGGGGCAGGGCGTCCAGTTTGGCCGCCAGATGGTCCAGCGCCGGATTGCCCACCACCACCGCCTTGTCCGGGTCGCGCAGGTGGCTCTGGATGGCCTGCCGCTCGGCTTCGCCGGTCACGCACAGGAGGTCGGCCAGGTTCAGGTCGCCATAGTCGAAGCGGGCGAAGCGCGCCATATCCGCCTTGAAGGCCGTGCTCACCAGGGCCACCGGGATGCCCTGGCGCCGGGCCATGCGGAAGAAGCACTGATCGGCGGCGCGTTTGGTGTGCACGCCCAATACGACGCGCGGTTGCAAAGACGTCAGGGCCGCGCGGGCCACGTCCAGGTAGCCCACGCACTGCGGCAGGTAGCGCTCGAAGATCAGGCGCATCCCGGGGCGGACCAAAGGCCAGAGGTTCACACCCCGATGTTGGAAATACGCCGGGAACCGCTCGCGGGCATAGCGGGCAAACAGCGCCCGGTAGCGACGTTGCGCCTCCTCCAGCCGACCGGCGATCTCGCCGGTCAGCAGGTCCTCGATCCAGACCACCTGGGCCCAGTCCGGCAACGCCGCGAACGCGGCCCAGCGTCGCGCCTGGCGGGGCAGCACAAAGGCCGTCGTGTGGCCGCGCTGGCGCAACTCGCCGAGCACCGCCACCATGACCCGCAGGTGATTGTGAAAGATGACCCAGGCCACCGCGTCGGCCGGTGCCAGGGTCGGCGGCGTCGCCGGCGGCGCGACGCCCAGCAACGTCACCTCATCTGGGCGGTAGTCCACGCGGAACTGGAGCGCGTCATAGGCCGCGACGAGGGGGGCGCGGAACAGGACGGGCCACAGGTACCGCGCGCGCCGACCCTGCGCCTGAGCCAGCGCGACCAGTCCGCGTTCCAGGTACGGCACACCGTCTACCACCATCACCGACCGGGCGGCGGTCTCGGTCAGCAGCCGCTCGGCCACGTCCACCGCGCGCACCGCCCGGTGGAGGCCCCCGGCATAGACGGCCACCTTATAACGCACGATCTGGCCCAGGTCAAAGCCCTGGTAGTCCAGGTCGGGCGGGTCGTACCAGCCATCCAGGAAGCGCTCCGTGTTGTCGAAGGCGCGCTGGCGGTCGTCGCAGGTTTCCAGGGGGACGATGGGCAGATCGGCCGGCAGTTGGGCCACATAGGATTGCGGCAACGCGATCCGGCCGCGCTCGGCGCGGCCGGCACGGGCCACCCGGCGCAGGTTCACCGCCCGGTAGACCCGCCAGAACCGATCCGGCCAGCCCCCACCCAGCCCCTCTTTGGCCTCGAAGCACAACAGGTCAATCATATCTGTCCGAGCACCCGCTCCAATTGCTCCGCCGTGAGACCCACGGAGCAGGGCAGGCTCAGTCCCTGCTCGTACAGGCGATCCGCCACCTCTATGCGGTAGGCCGGGCAGCCCTGGTAGGGGCGCAAGCGATAGATGGGATGCCAGAACGGTCGCGCCTCGATACGGGCCGCCTTCAGTCTGCGCATCAGCGACCGGCTATCCAGACCATAGCGACCGGCGTCCACCAGGATCGTGTAGAGCCAGAAGGTGCTGAAGGCCCAGGGGGCTTCCTGCGGCGTGGTGATGCCCGGCACGTGCGCCAATCGCGCTGTGTACTGCGCGGCGATCCGCCGCTTGGCCGCGACGTAATCGGCCAACTGCTCAAGCTGCGCCACGCCCAACGCCGCCAGGACGTTGCTCAGGCGATAGTTGTAGCCGATCTCGTGATGGATGTATTCCAGCGGGTCGTCCTTGGCCTGGGTGGTCAGGTAGCGGGCGCGACGCGCCCAGTCCTGGCGGTCCGTGACGATCATGCCGCCGCCGCCGGTGGTGATGATCTTGTTGCCGTTGAAGCTGAGGGCGGCGATGTCGCCCAGGCTGCCGACCGGCCGGCCCTTGTATCTGGCCCCCAGGCCCTCCGTGGCATCCTCGATCACGGGCAGGTCGTATCGCCGGGCCAGGTCCAGCACCGGGTCCAGGTCGCAGGGATGACCCAGGATGTGGACCGGCAGGATGGCCCGGACACGCCGGCCGGTGGCCCGGTTCCAGAGCGCGCCGTCGCGCCAATGACACTCCCGGGTCAGAAAATCCACCGTCTTCTGCGGGTCCATCTGCCAATAGGCCGGCTCCGCGTCCATGAAGACCGGCCAGGCCCCCACGTAGCGGATGGCATTGGCGGGCGCGATGAAGGTCAGCGTGGAGACCAGCACCTCATCGTCTGGCTGCACCCCGGCCACGAGCAGGGCGATGTGCAGGGCCGCCGTACCGTTGACAGTGGCCACGGCATGGCGCGTGCCCACGATCTCCGCCGTCATGCACTCAAAGCGGTCCACGAACGGGCCGACCGAGGAGACCCAGTTGGTGTCCAGGCACTCCTTGACGTAGGCCCACTCATGGCCCCGGATCTCCGGCACGCACAGGGGGACGCCACCCTCCGGGGCCGGCACGCCCGGTTCAGATGGCATATATTGCTGGTCTATATTGCTCAAGGTGTTCCTCCACCCAGGCGATGGTGCGGAGCAGCCCTTCTTGCAACGTGACCTGGGGTTGCCAGCCGAGGGCACGGGCCTGGCGGTTGTCGGCGCAGAGGCGCTCGACCTCGCTGTTCTCTGGTCGGATGCGCTGCTCCTCGCAGACGATGGGCAGGTCCCGGCCCAGCAGGTCGAGTATGGTCCGCGCCAGGTCGCCGATGGTGATCTCCTGGCCGGAGCCGACGTTGATGACCTGGCCGATGGCCGCCGGGGCCCCGGCGACGCAGACGAACCCGGCCACCGTGTCGGTCACGTAGTTGAGATCGCGCCGGGGCGTCAGGCTGCCCAGGCGCACGACCGGGCCGCTGAGGGCCTGGGTGATGATGGTGGGGATGACGGCCCGGGCCGACTGGCGCGGCCCATAGGTATTGAAGGGCCGGATCGTGACCACCGGCAACCCGAACGATAGGTAGAAAGCCTCGGCCAGCTTGTCGGCCGCGATCTTGCTGGCCGAGTAGGGCGACTGGCCCTGCAAGGGGTGTGATTCGTCAATGGGTACATAGCGGGCCGTGCCATAGACCTCGCTGGTGGAGGTGTGCACCACCCGCTCGACGCCCAGCTCGCGGGCGGCCTGCAGCACGTTGAGCGTGCCCTCCACATTCGTGCGCACGTAGGACAGCGGCGCGTGGTAGGAGTACGGGATGGCGATGAGGGCGGCCAGGTGGAAAACTATCTCGGCGCCCTGCATGGCCTGGCGCACTGAGTCCCGGTCGCAGACATCGCCGGGGATGACCGTCATCTCGGCGCGCCGGGGCGAGCGATCCAGCCAGCCCCACGTGCCCAGGGCGTTGTAATGGACCAGGGCCTGGACATCCGCGCCCAGTTCTACCAGCCGCTCGGCCAGGTGGCTGCCGATAAAGCCACCGGCGCCGGTGACCAGTACCCGTTTGCCGTGCCAGTTCGATTCGCCCACCCTTATCCCTCGTTACCCTGTAGCCGGCGTTCTCACTGTGGTCTCACGTCACAGTTCCAGTTCGTCCAACACCAAAACACGTAGTTCCGTCACACGCTGCAATGCGCCATCATTGGTCAGCAGCGCCTCACAACCCGCGTTCAGGGCAGCCGCTACCTGCAATGCATCGGGGAGCGTGATGTTATAGTGTGCTCGCAAACGGGCAGCCTGCCTCGCGCACTCATGGTCCAGCAGCGTGAATACCGTATGGCGGCCATGAACGATGAGATCGAGGAAGTCCTGTTGCAGCTTGGTCAGTCCCAAGCGATAGGGCATCACCAGGCACTCTGCCAGCGTTACGGGGGACGTCACGGCAATGAGTGTGCCATCGTCTATCAAATCGAAGATCGGCGTGATGGTAGCCAGGTAGAACGGGTTCTTCTCGACATAGTAGATCACCGGCGCGGTGTCCAGAAAGAGGTGCCCCACTGCTCGTAGAGCCTCAGCGATCTTCATGGATCTTTCTCCAGCGGCGTTCGCGGGCTTGATCGTCCTCGTGCCGGCTGCGCGATACCCAGGTCTGGGCATCCTCGCCCACCAGCGGATAGGGCGCGGCACCGCAGATCTCACGCCACTGACGGCGTGGCATGGCTGGCCGGTACGCTTGCTGCACCTGACTCGCCAGGAGCGCGATCAGATACAACTGCTCTTCAGGTGCCAACGTCTCCGCCTGCTTGACGATCTCCATCACTGCTCTAGAAGACATGGTCGTGCCCCTCCTGCTAACTCAGCTCTCGATCTTTTTTTCTCACGTCTTCCTGCGCCCGCTCGTAATCCTCATGCTGCCCGATGTCCAGCCAATACTCCACGATGGGGAAACTCACCACGGTGCGGCCCGCGTCCAGGAGCCGCTGGATCAGGTCGGTCATGTTGAAGCATTGGCCGTTGGGAATATACTGGTAGACCGTTGGCTCCAGCAGGTAGATGCCGGCGTTGACAAAGAAGCTCAACCACGGTTTCTCGGTCAGCCGTCGCACGCGGATGTCCTCGCATTCGACCACGCCGTAGGGCACTTGCAGATCGTACCGGCGCACGCCCACGGTCATGTCGGCCTGGTGCTCCTGGTGATAGGCCAGCATGGCCCGGAAATCCACCTGGGTGAGGATGTCGCCGTTGATGACCAGCAGCGGCTCCTGGGGCGGGGTCAGCAGCCCCAGTCCGCCGGCCGTGCCCAACGGCTGCTCCTCAGCCACGTAGCGCAACTCCACCCCAAACGCGCTCCCATCCGCAAAATGCTCCCTGATCTTGTCCGCCTGGTAATGTGTGGTAACGTGGACCCGCCGGATACCAGCCTGACGCAATCGTTCCACGGTTAGTTCCATCAGCGGTCGGTCACCCACCGGCAACATGGGCTTGGGCAGCTCGTCGGTCAGAGGGCGCAGGCGCGTGCCCCGGCCGCCGGCCATGATCACCGCCTGCACCGGCAACATCTGTTCCGGCAGCAGGTCGTTCAGCGTGACCAGGTCGGCCACCCGGCCGGCCTCGTCTAGCAGGGGCACGTGACGCACGCTGCGTTCTTGCATCAGGCGTAGCAGGGCCCCGGGCGGCGTGCCCAGCCGGGCGGTGATGGGCTGCCGATATAAGGGGTGGACTTTGCGGGCGAGCAGTTCGCTGGCCGGGGCCTCCAGGCTGACCTGCGCCAGGATCGCGCGCCGGATGTCGCCGTCGGTCACGGTGCCCAGCAGATGGCGCTCCTCGTCCACCACCAGGGCGATGCCTTTGGTGTTGCGGTCGAGGCAGGTCATCACCTCGCGGATCGGGGTCTGGGGACTGACCAGGAATCGTTCCAGTTCGATCATCACTCGTTCACCTGGCGCAGTACCCGGGCTGGCACACCGGCCACCACCACGCCATCCGGCACGTCGGCCACCACCACGGCCCCGGCCCCCACGATGCTGTGTCGTCCGATGTGGATGCCCTGCCGGACGACCGCGCCGGCCCCGATATGTGCCCCCTCGTCCACGTGGACCGTGCTCGCCAGGCGCGCGCCGGTGGCGATGTGGACGTGCGCGCCGATGACGCAGTCGTGCTCCACGATGGCCCCGGTGTTGACGAGCACGTTCTCGCCCAGGCGCGCGGCGGCATTGATGATCGCGCCGGCCATGATCGTCGGGCCGGGTCCAACCTGCGCTGAGGGGGAGATGATGGCCTGGGGATGGATGGCCGACACGACCTGGAACCCCTGCCGGTGTGTCTCCTCATACAGCCGGCGGCGCGGCCGGGTATCGCCGGCACTGCCCAGGCCGATGAAGGCGTGGCGTAGGCCCCGCTCGTACAGGTGCGGGAGCAGGGAGTCATCGCCCAGCACCGGGACGCCCAGCACCTCCGTGCCCCACAGCTCTCGCTTCGGGTCCAGCAGACCGGCCAGCTCGTAACTGCCTATGAGCTGCAGGATCTCGATCACCACCTTGGCATGGCCGCCGGCCCCCAGGCCGATCACGCGCGTCATGTCACATCCGCCCGCAGGTCGTGGAACCGCTTGTGCAGCAGCCGGCTATCCAGTGGCACGCTCTTCAGCCGCTCCACGATCCGCTCCGCTGCGTGGCCGTCACCGTAAGGGTTGACCAGATCGGCCAGGCCGGCCCGGAACTCCTCGGACATGGCCTGCTCGATGGCGGTCTGGATCGCCGCCCGTTCACAGGGCACGTCAATCACGTTGCGGCCACGCACCCGGCCCTGTTGGCGGCTGCCGATGTTCACCACCGGCAGTTTGAACGAGGCCGCCTCGATGATCCCACTGGATGAGTTACCCACCATGGCGGTCGCCCACCGCATCGCGCTGAAATACCCCGGTGTCCCGAAATTGACCACGCTCTGCGCCTGGGGATGCGTGGCCGTGAACTCGTGGATCATCTGGACGATGGTATGGTGCCGGGTGTCCGCATTCGGATAGGTGAAGACCACGGGCAGCCCCACCGCTGCCAATGCCGCCAGGGTCTCGCGCATCTGCGTCTCGGTCTGCTCGTGTTCCAGGGTCACCGGGTGAACCGTGACCAACAGGAAGGGGACATGCGGCTCCAACCCTAATTGCGCCCCCAACTCCTCACGACTGAACAAACGCGCGCCGTACAGGTTATCCAGGCCCGGCGCGCCGCTGACCGTGACCCGCCACGGTTCCTCGCCCATCTGGATCACCCGTTGCGCATAGACCTGGGTGGCAACAAAGTGCAGGTGGCTCATCTTGGTGATGGCATGGCGCAGAGCGTCGTCCATCGCGCCGAGCGTTAGCTCGCCGCCGTGGATATGGGCCACCGGGATATTGAACGGCAGCGCCGCCGTCACCGCCGCGTGCATCTCGAACCGATCCCCCAGCACCAGCAGGATGTCCGGCCGCCGCCGCTCGTATGCCTGGGCGAAACCGATGATACCCAGGCCCATAGACTTGGCTATGCTCGTCGGCGTGTCGGAGGAGAGCAGCATCTCGACGCGCTCGCCGATGGGAAAACCATCGGCCTCGATGTCGCGCACGGTCAACCCGAAGGCTGGCGCCAGGTGCGCGCCGGCTACGAGCAAGTGTAACTGCAAGTCGGGGTCATCCTGTATCCGGCGCAACACCGGCAGATAGATGCCATAGTCAGACCGGGCCACTGTGACCACACCGATGGTTCTCATTCCAGATCGCTCCAGGCGAGGAACTGGCCGGCCGCCAGGGGGCGCCGGGCCGTGCGTCCCACCACCAGGTCCACCAGCGTCGGCGGTATGCCGGTGGCCGGGCGTTTGGCGGTGAGCATCTCACGGGTGATGACCGTGCCTGGCGCGATGGCCTGCGCGGCCACCAGGCTGCGGCGCACTACCTCCCGATTGCCCATCTCGGCCGCGGTCGGCCGCTTGATGCCGTCGCCCAGGGCCAGCTCCACGGTGCGGACGCCAGCCACGAGCGACTTGAGTTCGTGCGGCTCCAGGGAGGCCTGGTGGTCCGGCCCCGTCAGGCTCCGGTCCAGGGTAAAGTGCTTTTCCAGCACGCACGCGCCCAGAGCCACGGCTGCCAGCGCCACCTCCAGCCCCGGCGTGTGGTCGGAGTAGCCCACCGGCGCCGGGAAGGCCGCCGCCAGCGTCTGCATGGCGCGCAGGTTCACGGAAGCCGGGGCCGCCGGATAGTCCGATACACAGTGCAGCAGGATCACGTCGCCGCACCCGGCCCGGCGAATGGCCCAATACGCCTCGTCCACCTCGCCCAGGTAGGACATGCCGGTCGAGAGGATGATCGGCCTTCCCTTGCGGGCGACGTACTCCAGGAACGGGTGGTTGGTGATCTCCCCGGAACCGATCTTGAAGACCGGCACGCCCAGCTCGTCCAGCAGGTCTGCGCTCTCCTCATCGAAGGGTGTGGACAGGAAGAGCACGCCTCTGGCCCGGCAATAGTCCCGCAGCTCACGGTGCGCCGCTGGCGATAGCTCCAGCCGCCGCAACATCTCCAGTTGCGACTCGCTGGCATCCGTAGTTTGCCGTTGGTATGCGGCCTTGGGTGCGGTAGAGCTGACCAGGTGCTGCGCATGGAAGGTCTGGAACTTGACCGCGTCGGCGCCGGCCTCGGCGGCAACGTCCACCAGCCGCCTGGCCAGGTCCAGGTCGCCGTTGTGGTTGACGCCGGCCTCGGCGATGACGAAACAGGGTCGAGCGGGGCCGACGATGCGCTGGCCGATGGCGATCGGTCTCATGGGCGCGCTCCTAAAATGAGATCGGCCAGATGCAGGTCCCATGGCGTATCCACGTCCAACGACCGTTCCACCGGCATCACGCTAGCGTAGGTTTGTCCGGTGTACCAGGTCTCCCGTTCCAGTAGCACGTCGCGGCGGGCCAGGTAGATCGCGCCATTCAACACATAGACGGGCGGGGCGTCTTGGCGGCGGTCGGACGGATGGTCGCCGGTCAGGAAATCGCGCAGGCGGCCTTCCTCATCAACCTGCTTGATCCAGTACGGGTGATAGCCCAGCGGCGCGACGCTGACCACGGCGTCAGCCTGCCTGCGCCGCGCCAGCTCGACCGCGGCCTCGATGTCCCCGGCGGTACGCAGGGGGGAGGTCGGTTGGAGACACATCACCCACTCCGGCCGGTAGCCCTCGTGCTCGGCCAGCCAGCGGACGGCGTGGAGGATCGGGGCCAGGCCCGGCGTGTCGTCCTGGGCCAGTTCCGGCGGGCGGAGGAAGGGCGTCTCGGCGCCGCAGCGACGGGCGATCTCCGCGATGGCGGGCGAGTCGGTAGTGACGACAACGCGCTGGATGCTCGCGGCGGCCCGCGCGGCGGCAATCGTCCAGTGGATGAGCGGTTGCCCGCCGACGAGGGCGATATTCTTGTTCGGGATGCCCCTGGACCCGCCGCGGGCGGGGACGATGGCCAGAACCTCGTTCATCTCACATCATGCTGATAGACCCACGCATCCGGCGCCGGCCACAGGCTGCCGAAGAGGGCCGGCTGGCTTTCCAGCACCGGCCCGGCCCAGCCCAGCCGCTCGTCCAGCATGAACCAGGCCGCCCAACGATACTCGCGTGCCAGCCGCTCCCGGAACGCCGCTTTGGTCGGCTCGGCCGAGTCCTCCAGGCGGGGGCCTGCCTCCTGGCTGGCGATGACGATCCAGTCGGCCGGGGAATCGCGCAGCCGGTCGTCGTTGTACCGGTAGACCTGATAACGATAGAGGCCGCCGGTGGCCTCCGGGTGAAAGTAATCCAGCCCCAGGATGTCGGGCGTAAAGTACCACGGCTCGTGGATCGTGCCGACGGTGGCCCCGCGCGGGATATGCGCCTGAATCCAGGCCGACGCCTCAGAGCGCACAGTGTCTTGAAGAAAGTACACGTCCACGGCCAGGGCTGGAACCAACGCCGTGACCAGGGCCAACAGCACCAGGACTGCCACACCCCAGCGTATCATTCGTCCCCGCGTCCCCGCGTCCCCGCGTCTCTCTGTCCCCGCGTCCCTGCCTCCCCGCTGCCAGAGCGCGCCGGCCAGCCCCACCGCCGGCAGCAGCGCGATCACCCCCAGCGGCAGCAGCCGTCCCACCGCCAGCCGATGCCCGCTGCGGCTGACGGCCAGGGCAAAGAGCAACAAGAACACCAGGCTGAGCCACTCGGCCGGCCGACGGCGGCGATTCACGACCGTCCAGGCAACGCCGGCCAACCCCAGCAGGTACGGCCCCCAGCCGATGGTGGCCGGCAGCACCTCCAGGAACAGCCGCCGGGCCGTCTCGATCAGGCCCACGTCCTCCAGGCCACCGGCCAGGTTGCTGTTGACCCACAGAACCCGCTGCTGGAACGTGGGGAAATCCAGGATCGAGTAGGGCGTCACGACGACAAAGCCAACGACCGCCGCCAGGCCGGCCAGCAGCAGCCACTTCAGCCGGGGCGGGGCGAACCAGGCCCGCCACCCTTCGTGCGGGGAGCCAGCCAGCACGTGGGCCAGCGGGAGGAGCGGCAAGAGCAGCAGGGCGTTGTAGTTGGTGGAGCAGGCGATGCCGCTGCACAGGCCGGCCAGCACGTAGTGGCGCTCACCAGGCTGCTCGACCAGGGCCATCAGGAAATAGAAGGCTACCAGGACCCAGAACGTGACCAGCGGGTTCTGCGACAGATAGTGCGACCAGGCCACGTGGCCCGGCGCCACGGCCAACAGCGCCGCGCCCAGGAACGGCAGCCAGCGCCGGCCGGGGTACAGGCGCCGGATGAGCGCGTAGATCGCCACGACGGAGAGGGCGGCGAAGAGCACCGAGATGAGCCGGCCGGTGAGAAAGACCCGGCCCCACTGCTCCAGGTGGGCCACATAGTATGCCTTGTCCGGCCGGACCTCCACCAGCCCCAGCACTTTCCCGACCACCAGGCCCCCGGCCAGGGCATACGGCGTGAAGGACGGCACGCCGAACTCGCCCGGATTCAGGTTCAGGCGGTATGGGTCCATGTGGTAGAGCATCGTGGTGAAGGTCCCCTCGTCGGGATTCCACGACAGGTAGCGGCCTTTGGTCGGCAGGCCCCACTCGATGCCGGTCAACCGTAGGGCCAGGGCCAGGACCACCACCAACGCCAGGCCCAGCCACGCGCGATCCAGCCGGCTCATCGGCGCGCACCCCAGTTTGCCCCTGTGGGCAACACCAGATCGGCCAGCGTCTCTTGCACGAAGGCTTCCACGCCGGGGTCTGGCCGGCGCGCGCGCACTCGATACCACGCCTGCAAACCCACCCATACGATGTGCCAGCCGTCCCTGGCCCGCGCCCCGGTGCGATAGAGGGGCACGTGCACCAGGAACGAGTTGTCGGTGGTGTAGCCCAGGCCGGCAAAGATGATGTTCGCCTCAAAGCTGCCGCTATACCGGTAGCCGGTGTAGTAGCGGAGCAGATCGCTGCGTGCCCGCGCCGACGCGACCCGGAAGTTCGAGACCGCGTCATGAAACCGCTGGCCGGTCAGCAGCGAGTTGAGGAGCGTCAAACCCCAGTTGCCCACCAGTTTGTAGGCCGGATAGCCGGCAAAATCGCGCCGCGCCAGCACAATGTCCGCGCTGGCTCGTTGCCAGAACTCGAACAGCGGTGTGATATAGCGGGGATCGTGCTGCCCATCGCTGTCCATCTCCAGCACCGGGTCATCTGGCTGGAGCAGGCCCTGGCGGAGCAACTCGGATACCAGCGCATACCCCCGTTTCAGGGCCGCCGATTGGCCCCGCTTCACCGGCGAGGAGACAAAATAGATCCCCGTCTTCCCCTGCACCCAGTCCAGGATCTGGCGGCGGGTATTGTCGGTGGAGCCATCCTCCACCACGATGAGCAGGTCCACCTGGGGCCAGATCGCTGCCAGCATCGCCTGGATGATATCTTGTTCATTGTGCGCCGGGATCATCACCGTGCGGGTCGTCATCTATGCCGCCAGGCTCCTGGATAGTTCGGATAACCCGGGCCGGGTTGCCGGCCACGAACGTGTAATCAGGCACGTCTTTGGTCACGACCGCGCCGGCTCCCACCAGGGCACATTCCCCCACCGTCACGCCGGGCAGGATGATGGCGTTCACACCGATGTGCGCGCCGCGCTTCACTGTGACCGGCCTGGTACGGATGCCCCCCATGACGGCCACTTGCAGCGGCGTGGGGGACAGGTGTGTCAGGATGACCGCCCCGCGCGTGAGGTAGACGTGCTCGCCGATGGAGACCAGTTCCGGGAAGCGGGAATCAATGAGCACCCGGCCGGCGATGAACACCGTGGCCGGGTCGGCGAACCGTACCCCTCGCCACTGATGGAGCCAGGCCAGCAGGCGCGACGGCCCCGGCAGGTACGAGGCGATCACCCCGACGATGATCTTGGCCCACGTGCGGGGTGTGATCGGCGGCAAACCGTCCAGGATTTGGCCTGCACGGACCTGTTCGTCGTATGGCATGGTTCCTCTCGTCTGCCCCTCCGATTCACCCGACCGGCTCTTCCTCCACCTCTGCCTGCGCCGCCCGCTCGCGCTGCTGCTGGCGCCGGGCGCGTTCGCGCTGCACCAGGCCGGCAATGTATGGCGCGAACTCGTTCACAGCCCCGCTCAACCCGTTGACGAGGGCGCTGGCTCTAACACCTGGTCCACCGCCACCTGAAAGCCGGGCAACACCCGTGATACGACCACCTCGCCGCGCCCCCAGTGGCCCAGAAGGGCGTAAACCCCGCGTTCCAGCCCATAGACCTCGATGGTGCCCTGGTCTGGGTCCACGATCCAGCATTCCGGCACACCGGTCTCCTCGTACAGCGGCAGCTTGATCTTGCGGTCCTGCCACCAGGTGCGGGGGGACAGGATTTCCACCACCAGGTCTGGCGCGCCTTCGATGCCGCGCTCCTGGATGATCCCGGCCCGCCCGGCGGCCACGAACAGGATG
>DAOTYG010000020.1:0-14965 GCA_034435155.1 Anaerolineae bacterium
CTACGGTCTGGCCGCAGAATGGGCAGTCGGAATTATACCAGCACTGACCGATCTACGGAACGGGCTTGGTGTCCCAAGGGTGGGCCCGGTCTGTGCTGTATGATACCAGGGTGGGCTGCGTCCACCAGTACGCCACAACCGGCCCTCCACCCCGGCGGGGCGGCTTTGCCGCGCCGGGTGGATCATCGTGCCAGACCCCACGGGTCTCCCAGACCCGTGGGGTCTTGTCTAATGTCAAACACGCCCCCGGGCAGAACCGGACGGGCGTGTCAGCTTGCCGGCCAGCGGCCGGGTCATCCGTTCCCCCCAACGCGCTAGGACGACTCTTCTCTGCCCCCCTGCTCCCCTGCTCCACTGCTCCGCCGCTCAACCTCCCACGGGGTCAGCCCCTCCCATTGAAATCGTTTCAGGTCCACGTAGCCCCGCTCGTCAAAGACCACCCCCTCGGCTTCCAGGAGTTGGCGCTGCACGCCGGCATCGTGCTCCCGGCAGGAGGTGCTGATGCGACCGCAGGCGTTGATGACCCGTTGCCAGGGCACGTCGGAATCGGCCGGCAGGGCGTGGAGCGCCCAGCCCACCGTGCGAGCGGCGTGCGGCGTGCCCAACATCGCCGCCACCTGGCCGTAGGTGACGACCCGGCCCGGCGGGACCCGGCGCACGATCTGGTAGACGCGCTCGAAAAAGTGGCTCATTTCATCACCCTTCGTCAAACCCAAACAACGAGGCTGCCCCGATCCCGGTGCATTCGGAATCGGGGCCTTGTTTGTTCATATAGGGAACCTACGCCGGGATAAGCAGTCCCCGTCTCTTGGCTTCGCTTTCCGCTTTTTCTGCGAGCCACTCAGCCATCAGCGCACGATAGGAGATGTTCTCCTGCTCAGCGACCTGCTTGACCAGGGCCAGATGCCGGGGATCCAGTCGGATGCTGATCATCCGCTGGCGTAGCGATTCGGCCAGCGTGATCGGCTCGTCCACCAGCTCTAATTGATCCCACACGCCCGACAAATCGTGACTGCCGTAGAATTCTGCCGCTTCCTCGTCGGTCATCTCGGCTGGGATCTCGTCTAAAGATAGGATGGGTTCGAGTTCCGCTCATTTTCTTCTCCGCCGATACCTTTGGCGTTCCCGCTCGGTCATGGTCTGTGTTGGCATCATCCCACTCGAATTGCTCAATCAACATCCTGGCCCTCGCCTGTTATTGTACCCCTGGGGGCCTGGGAAGTCAAGCTGGCTCAACCTCGCAACGTTCATAAGTCGTCAGCCTGATACCTTGTTCCTCAATAGTCTGGCGCACGCGCGGATCGGTGAGGGTGGCGAGTTCGCTGGCCCGGTCCTGAGTATAGGAGGTGAACCGGGCCAGCTCCTCGTCCGGCCGGGCTGGGTGGCACATCAGTTCGGTGACGCCCGGCGGCAGCGATCGCAGCCCGGCGATGAGCGCATCCGGCGTCAGGTGTTTGCCCATGAGCCGCAGGCCCCGGAAGTGATCGCTACGCGATAGCGGCAGGCCGCTGCGTTCCAGCCGGCCCCGGCCCCGTGCCGCCAGCAGGCGCAATATCCACACCTCCGGCGTGCGCCGGACTGTGCCGGCTCCCCACCACGGCTCGACCGGCCAGCGCACGGCCGGGAAGCCATGCGCTGCCGCTTCCTCCAGCACGATGTCCAGCACGACCGGGTGCAGATGGACGTGATGATGGCTGTTCACGTGGTCCGGCGTCACTCCCAGGGCCAGCAAGGCCTCCATCTGGGCGCAGACCTCGGCGCGGAGGGCGGCTCGCAGAGAGCGGTGGGGCCAGAACAACCGGCCCAACACGGCCGGCAGGGGGCGAAAGCCGCTCGCGGTGGCCAGACCGGCGCGGCGGGCGTCGTCGGTGAGGGCCGGGCCGGCCGTGAGCCGCAGGTGCAACCCCACGGCCAGGCCGGTCTCGCGGGCCAGGGCCGCCGCCCCGGCTGAGTGCGGCATTCCCACCATGAGCGCGGCCGCCGTGACGATGCCGTGCTGGTGGGCGGCCACGATCCCGGCGTTCGTGCCCGGCGAGGCGCCGAAATCATCGGCGACGACAATGAGCCGGCGGGTCATCGGCTATACAACCCACGCCGGTCGTTCAGCTTGATGCGGACCAGGTCGCGCAGGGTATCCAGGGAATCGCGTAGCGGATGCACGGTGCTGCCCTCAGCGTGATGGATGCACACCGGCACCTCCTTGATCCGATAGCCGGCCCGCTGGGCCAGGTAGATCAACTCCACGTCAAAGGCAAAGCGGTCAATGGTGAGCTGTGGAAAGAGGTGACGGGCCACCGGGCCGCGAAAGGCCTTGAAGCCGCACTGGGTGTCGGCCACGCCGTTGAGGATAAAGGGCCGCATGAGGAGCCGGAAGGTGGTGCTGATCGCCGCCCGACTGGGCGGCACCCCCTCTGGCGGCGGCGCGCCGGGCACCCACCGCGAGGCGATGGTCAGATCGTACCCGCCGGTCTCCAGGGGGGCGATGAACCAGGGTAGCGCGGCCGGGTCCACCGGCAGATCGGCGTCCGTGTACAGCACGAACGCGCCGGCCGTCTCGGTCACGCCGCGCTTGAGGGCGTAACCCTTACCCCGGTTGGTGTCTTGGGGCGAGACGCGCACGGCTGGGTGGTCAGCGCCAAAGGCCCGCACCAGGTCCACAGTGCCATCGGTGCTGCCGTCATCGGCCACCAGCACCTCGTAGGGCCAGCCCTGGGCGGAGAGCCACTCGTCGAAACGGGCCAGGGTGGGGAGAATGCGCCGGGCCTCGTTGTAGGCCGGGATCACGACGGATAGATACATGCCCGGATTTCATCCCCCCTTCTTGCGTCCCACGAATACCACGTGCGGGTATGGCGTCCACGAGGGCAGCATGTGCCGTTCCGCGCGAAAACCCACCTCGTCCAGCAAGGCCAGGTGCTCCTCGGAACTGAAAAAGTGCAGGCCATACTCGCCCAGGGTCAGGCCGAGGGTGGTCATGAGCTTTTCCTGGGCGTAGGCCACGGCGTATTTCCAGCGCGGCCGCCGGTCGTTGGTCTTGAGGACCAGGACGCCGTCGGGGGCCAATAGTTCGTGACTGCGGCGCAGCATGTCTCGTTTCACTGCGGGCGGGAGCAGGTAGAGCACGTCGGTGATGGTGACGGCGGCATAGGGGCCGGGCGGGGCGTTGTCCACAACGCCGACCTGGAAGGCGACGTTGGGCACGTGGCGGCCGGCTCGCTCTGCGGCCGCGATCTTGACCGGCGATGGGTCCACGCCCAGCACGTCGCGCTGGGGCGACGACAGGGCCATCAGCACCGTGAACAGCCCGTGCCCGCAGCCGATGTCCAGGATGCGCCCGGCGCGCGGCACGTGCGCCTCGATGGCCTCCAGCGGGCACAGCCAGTGCCGGATGCGCGTGTGCCAGGCCGTGCCCAGGCCCTGGTCCTGGTATAATGACAACGCTTGCTCGATCAATTGTCCTTCCCTCGTCGTCGGCGTAGAATCGGCGTCACGGTGAACCCTGATGGTATCCCTCCTACAAGCCGGGGCATGGGCATTGTAGCACAGGACGCGCCGTTTGCCAAGTCAGCCGAGGTCCACGGGGACCCAAAGACATACGCGGCTGCCAGAGGCCAGAGGTGCAGTGAAAAGGGCTGACCCGTTGGGGTCAGCCCTCTGACGATCTGCTTCCTGGCTGGCTATGTGGCAGGTGTAGGCTGTGAATGTCAAATGTGGCACCGGCCAGCGCCCGCCCCTGGATCTTGCCGGTGAAGTACGAGTTCAAGGGGACCGGATCTGCTTGACTGACAAAACTCGGCCGGGCGGGTCAGACGAACCGGACCGTCTCGACCGAGAAACTACGTTGCGGCGGGCAGCGGTCGGGCTGCTTGGAGGCGCGCGCGGGTTCGGGGTCCGGTCCCCCAGGCAAATGCAAGCGGGTGAGCAACGCATAGCCCTTGGACAAGGCAGTTTTGACCCACTGCCAGCCGATCTTGAGGTAGCTGCTACCACGAAACCAATGGGGGTCCACCCAGCGCCGTTTGCCTTCTGCGACCACGGCGACCCCCTGCGCCACCAGGTACAGGGTGGTCAGGGCGAGCACGAAACAGAGCCGAGACAAGGCCTCCGCCGAGCGAATCAACGACGCCTCCAACTGGAACCCATTCGATTTCTCGTCCAAGAAATTCTCCTCAATATCGAACCGCAGGCCGTACTCGTCAAAGGTCTCCACCGTGGTCGGTTCGTCGCTGACGACGAACCAGGATTCGGCTCCATCGGCGCGCCGGGCCAGAGCCACATGCACTGGGCCATAGCGTTGCTCGGTCAGGTAGACGTTGTGCCAGCACAGGGCGTGCCCCGGGGCCAGGGTGATCCGATTGACCTTGCGCCGGCCGTGGCCGGGGCGATAGATCCAGAGGTTGCCCTTGAGCCGGATGCGCCAGTGCCAGCCCAGGCGGGTGAGCTGGGTCAGCAGGTCCGTATCCACGAACCCCCGGTCGGCGAGGAAGACAACCCGACAGTGCAGCGGCAGGAGCGCGGCCGCGCGATCCAGCAAGCTCTGGTACGTCTCGTAGGCCACACTACTGCTGGCGTGTTCAAGCACAGTCCACACCAGGGGCACGGCCCGCCCCCGATAGATGATCGCGATACGGATCACGCAATAGCAACCCCAGAGCAGGGAAGTATCCAGGGCCAGATACAAGGTGTGCTCGCCCCACTCAGCGAGGGCTTGCTGGATGAGTGGCCCATACAGTTGATGCACCTGGAGGCGGTCGTTATCCAACCAGCGAGCGAATCGCCGCACAGTACTTTGAGCATAGACCGCGCGTCCATGCACAAAAGGTGCCCAGGCGGTCAGACTGATCACGCCCGTATGGATCAACCCGACCATCATCCAGGTCAAGGTTTTGGCGTGGCGTATATCCAGCCACTGGCGGGGATGGCGCACCACCTGAAATAGCGTCGCGTAGAGGCGATCCGTGTCTTCCATCAGTAACCCTCCCAAGATCAGAATCAACTCCACGGGAGAGTATACCCGAACTGCGGTGGTTTGGAAACCGCCTCTACTCGAGTTTTGTCAGTCAACCAGGGGACCGGATATTGGACTGGACAAAGTGATGCGTAAAACGTGAAACGTGGCGCGCAAAGAGGCCCGTTCCTGTGCGAGGAAACGGACCTGCTGCGTTTCCAGGTGCGAATGACATAGGCTCCTTTTCCTCACCGGTCATGCGGATTCGCCCTGGGAAGCGGACTGCGGACTAGCCTTCCTGGGCCACCACCGGCCAACCAGGATACCTCGAATCTTACGAAGGAAATGACTGACTCCCGGGATCTGCAAAGGCAGCCGGATCACGAAGAACAAAATGGGGATAGCCATGATCACCGGCATGACGATGCGCAGCAGATCGTTTAGCGCGTGGTCCCACAGGCCTGAAGTCAGATCGGACCAGGCAGCAAGCAGCAGCGGATACACCTGCTGGGGCAGGGACAGTACCAGGATGCCGGCGGCCAGGAGGAGGAGATAGCCGAAGTAGAGGAAGAACGCGGTGCTTATCACGGTGTATAGAGCCAGGAGCACACGCCGGCTGGTGGGCACGTTGGCCAACTCCGGGGGCATGGCCGGGCCAGGGCGGCGACGCAGCCCGGCCCATGCCGATTGGAGCAGGTGCTTCCGAAACTCGTTCTCCCGGTGCCGGAGATTGGCGATGCCCGTGAGGTCGGCGAGCAGCCAGTAGCCGTCGTACTTGAGGAAGGGATTCAACCCCACCACGATCATCGAGAGCACGGTCACGATCACCACCGTGCCGATCACACGCCAGGGTGGGTCAGGCACGACCAGCGTGGACAGGGCCAGCAGATCGATCAAGATCAGTTGGAAATACATGCCGCCCGCGTCCACCACGGCGCGTTGTCTGCGGGGCAGGGACCAGACCTCTGTGACCCTGGAGTAGAACACCGGGAACGTCAGGTACATCGCCACGCCGATGGCGCCCGGGGCGCAGCCGTAGCGGCGGCAGGCGGAAGCGTGGCCCAGTTCGTGCCATAACATGCTGGCGATGATCAGGAGGTAGATCAGGGCATAATCGTAGCCGGACAACACGCCACGGGCCGCGGCGAGGTCACCGGCCGCGTCCAGCAGCAGAAACCGGGCCAGGGCCAGGCCAGAGAGCAGGCCCGTAACGCCCAGGGCGGGCCGGGTGAAGAGGTACTGGGTCAGCCCGGTGATGGGCCGGAGAACGCGGGGCTGGATGAGCGGCAGTTTCAGCCAGAAGGGTTCGTTCTTCTGAGATGTCGCAGCGGAGTTTTCATCTTCTACAGCCAGAAGCCCATGAGGAAGCAGGAACTTCTCAACGAGGTGGTTGATTTGTTCTGGGGTAAAGCCTCGTCCCAGTTTCTCGGATAGCGCGGCGCTGACATCCTCCGACGATCTCTCCCCGTCCAGCAGGAGCAAAAGCTCGTACACCGGCCGGGAGAGTTGGAGGTGGCGTCCCCTGGGCAGCCGGACCAGCAGCCGCTCGTCCAGGCCACTGCTGTCAAAGGGGCACGCCTCGATGTCCTCTCGTCTGTGCCAGGGCGCTCTGGTAGCCATCCATCCTCACGTCAAGCAGGCCAGACCTGACAGGTTTCGCCCGAAAACCTGTCAGGTCTTAACTCACAGAGGCGGCATTGTTGCCCCGGTCCACGTCCAGCAGCCAGTGGTCCGGGTCCAGTTCCACGCGGTCGGCTGTGCGCCCACGGGTCTGGAAGGTGACCTGCCCTTGCTCGGCCTGCCCGTCCCAGCGCTGCGTCTCCGCGCTGCCATCGGCGAAGCGCACCTGCACCTCCAGCGGCATGATGGCCGCCCCGATCCGCCGGATGTGCACCGTCGCCGTTCCCTCCCTCACCTCCACCTTCTCCACGGCATAGTCCAGGCGTTTCGTCGTCCACAGCCACTGCTCGAAGAACCAGTCCAGGTCTTGCCCAGAGACCTCCTCGCACAGGGATGGAAAGTTTCGCCAGTCAGTACTCTGGAAGCGATATCGTTCCGCGTAGGTGCGCAGGCAGCGGGCGAAGGTTTCCCGGCCCAGAAGGTATTCCAACATGCGGAAGACCAGGGCGCCTTTGTAGTAGGTTATGTAGATAGACGGCTCCTCAGAATCAGTGCACGAATGGTAGCCTGCTATGCTGACTTCCTCGCTTCCCTTGACATGACTCAAGTAGGCTCGTTCAAACTTGATCACGCGCTCTACCCCCTCTTGAGCATACCCCGGGCGGGTCGAATAGAACAGATCGCAATAGGTAGCCAAACCCTCGACGAGCCATATGGCCCCGGTGCCGCGTGGCATCACCTGACCGGGCCACCACTGGTGAGCGATCTCATGCGGCAAAACCGCGCTTGCCAGGCCATCACCCCCCGCCTGCAGCATGACCAGTGTGGGGAAGCCCCAGGCTCCGCGTGCGTCTGTCACTACCTCCGCCACTTTGAAATGACGGTGGGGATACGGGGTGAACGCATCCTGGTAGACTTCCAGGATCTTCTGGGCCTGTTCCAGGATGCCGGGCAATTCCTGGGCGTGCCCGGGCCGGGCGTAGGCGGTCAACACAATCCCTCGGGACTCCGCCGACCGGCTTTCGTACATGCCGGCGACCAGGGCCAACAGGCTGACGGGCACGTCGCTGTGCCAGCGGTAGCCGATCTCTGTCGCCGTCTCCTCCCGGCCCGCCGGGCTGCCGGTGGCGATAACGGTCAGTGTTTGGGGTACCCACACCATCAACGTGGCGGTATGAAAGTCCTGGCCAAAATCGTTAAGGCGAGGATACCAGGTGGTTTGCCCCAACGCGACGCTCCCTTCCTCAATATGGTCCGGCCACCACCACACTCCTGGGGTGGCAATCTCCCCCGCATAATGTAAGGTAACAACGGTCTCGTCCACCAAGATGCTCTCGGCGAGAAGAGGCACGGACACCCACCCCTGGCCCATGGTCGTGGAAGCCGGCTGCCCGTTCACCTGGGCGACGTCCACCTTTAGCCGGGAATCAAGCCAAAAGGTGGCTTCCTTCATTCCTGGGTCCCATCGCAGGCGGACCGTGGCTGTGACCTCCAGGCGATGGCTAAGCGGCGTAAGGTGCACATCCAGGTCGTACGCCAGCGCGTCCACTGGGAGATCCTGCTGCACCAGGACGGATACCGGCGTCCCCCCCGTAGGGAGCGTGGCGGACGGGGATGCAGATGTGGGACTGGGGGAAGGCGTGGCCGGGGACGGCCCTGGTAAGCAGCCGGGCAGCAGAGAACAGGGCAGAAGGAGCACAAGCAGAAGTTGAAACCTATAGCGGGGGCGTGCGGAGACCATTTTCTTCAATCGAGGATCAACCGACTTCGTTTGAATCGAGCCAGTGCCAGGACCAGTAACCCCATGTCGAGCGCAGTCAGTATGGCCATGACGATGCATACGATCTCGGTCATGCTGGTGGCGGTTATCGCGGCGACCAGTGCATGCCGGTCAATCGCTAACACTTGGCAGCCGTATGCCAGAGCATAGAGCGCGACAGGCAGCAGCATCGCCGTCAGGCTCAAGGTCTGCTGGGCCTGCCGTACAGTTGGAGCACGCAGGGAAATCAGCACCCCGGCACTGGCGGCCAGCCCAGCACTTAACAAACCGATCCCCACACTGCCCCAGCCGATGGCTCCCTGATACAGCAAAAGGGTGCCACGGCCACAGGCCAGGTTGACCGCGAAAAGCCCCAAGAGGAGCACGAGCAACGTGATTCCCCAGCCATAACTCACGGCGGCACAGAATTTGCCCAGCAGAATGGCCCGATCTGAGAGACGACTCGCCAACAAGGTCTCCAGCGTGTGCCGCTCTCGTTCGCCAGCGAAGGAATCGGCAACTACGTTCGCCACGGAGAGGAACGATACCCAACCTGAAAGCAGCAACACCAGCGGTGATGCCACCCAGTCGTTTCCTTGTTGCATTGGAAATATGATGCCGAAAACGCCTATGACAATGAGCAGGGTCAATGCGCCGCCATGCGTACTGGTACGCTGGAAGAGCAGTTCCTTCCATTCCTTCCACATCACCGTCCACACGTCGGAGATCAATCCTCTTCCTCCTCTGCCATCAGGGTCAAGAAGACCTGTTCGAGATTGGCCCTGGTCTTGCGTATCTCTTCTACTTCGGCACCCGAACTCACGATCAGGCCGACCAGCGGCGCAACGTCTACGTTTCCATGCAAGCCAATCAGCAAGCGATCATTTTGTATGTCGACGGCGGCCACCTCCGGTCGATCACGGAGCAGCATCAGTATCCTTTCACTGAAACCGCGTCCAACTATCTCCACCTCTGGTGCGTTACCCCTGGCCCGCAACTGGTGGGGGGCGCCAATGGCCACGAGTTCACCGGCGCGGATCACGCCTACTTGCCCACACAGTTTTTCTGCCTCAGCCAGGTTATGTGTGGTCAGGAAGACGGTCACTCCCTCCCGGTAAGCCAGGGCAGCCAGGTCGTCGCGCAATGCCGCGGCCGCTATCGGATCGAGTCCCGCGGTCGGCTCGTCCAAGAAGATCAGAGTTGGTCGATGCAGGAGCGCCCGAGCTACAGCGAGCTTTTGCCGCATGCCTCGACTCCATGTCCCGACAGGGTCTTGCCTCCGCTCCCACAGACCCAGGTGCGTGAGCAGTTCTTTGATCCGGCTCTTTCGTTCGCCGGACGGCAAGTGCCAGATGCGGCCGTAGAATTCCAGATTGTCTTCAGCGCTCAACCGCTCGTAGAGGCCAGAGTACTCAAACAGCACCCCTGTTCTACGGCGGATCTCGTCCGGCTGCATCTGGGTGTCAAAGCCGAGCACTTCAGCCCGCCCGCCGGTTGGCTCCAACAGACCCAGAAGCAAGCGGATTGTCGTCGTCTTGCCGGCCCCATTCGGGCCCAAAAAGCCAAAGACGATGCCGGATGGCACCTCTATAGTCAGATCATGCACAGCCTGTACCGTGTCAAAACTCCGCGAGAGATTCTCGGTGCGGATCGCGGTGTGTATCATTCAAAACCTCATTGTGTTTCGAACTTGTTTGCAGTGATTATATACTATGATCGGGAGATGTCAAGATATTTCCCTGATTTGATCTGCCCTATACCCAATGGCAAAACCGATCGAACTCGATCTCGCCAGAGAGACAGGTGAGCGCTGGCATATCATCCGATTCACCTAGCATACGCACTGGGCATTTGTCTTGCATGGTTTGTCTGGCATAATCGATGTGTCGACGGGAATAGAAACCCATTCTGCAAGTTCATTGGCCTGGAACCACTTACAAGGGGACTCTAGCTTGGCCTGAGTGAGAATACCCCTCGTATGGCAGTATCTACAATAGAGTGCATACTCGCATTCTCCACATATTCTCTCACGAGGGGACTCAAGCTCATAGAGTTTGGACATGACTGGATTGGAAAAAACCTCGAAAACGCTCTTCGTAGTTAAATCCCCAATTGTCAGGTACTCCTCCGGAAGAAGAGGACACGGCCTTACCTTCCCTGTGGGTCCTAAAACAACCGCTCGCTGTCCTGCACCACAATTCCTATCTGCCTCAAATCTTGCGCGAAATACATCCGGTTTCAAGTAGCTGAAGAAGGAACCGTGTTCTTCATAAAAGTGCTGTGACAAGCACCCCATGTATTCTACCTGCTCAACTGAGAACACGGTATCTATATTCTTGCCGCGGCCTACATCTAGCATAGGCGTGAAGATAAACCAAGTGGCCCCCAAACTCTTGGCAAGGAGTAACGTGTCCTCTATGTAATTCAAATTGTCTTTTGTCACATTCATAGCCACACGTGTACTAACACCGTGTTCGGCCAACAACTTGATTGCATATTTTGCCCGCACGAAGGCGCCCTGCACACCTCGTAGAGCATCATGCACATTGGGTACTGGACCGTCCAAGTCCACCTGCACCAAGACCTTTTCCCTACGCTGTCCTAGTTCCCGTGCTATTTCCTTGTCGATCAAGGTCCCATTAGTAAGTAATGCCACCCGGTCCAACTGCTTTGCGCAGAAATCCAAGACCGCCCTGAACTGCGGATGCAACAATGGCTCACCACCCGTAAGCTCAACTGACCGGAGTCCACTTTGATGTAGTTCTTCCAAGATATTTATCAATTGTTTGCCGGACAGAAATGGTCCCATCTGCGGGCCACTATCACGATAGCAATAGATACACCGCAGATTACAGCCCGATGTTAGTTCCACAGACATATGTTGGGGGATGAAAGACTCGAGGCTACCCGTAACGTAAATCGGTTGTTCCATAGGAGTTTGGTGCAGCTTGAGAATTCCATATTGCACTGCCTGCTGGACGAATTCAAGTGCGCCGGTCAGCATCTGCTTAGCTGCATCCTCGCTATTTGCCGAATCGGATTGATTAAGTAGCAGATGCACGATCTCATGGATGGTCAGTGTTCCATCACATCGCCGCAAGATCTCTCTTGCAGTACTATTTATGACCGCAACTGGTATGGGGCGAACAAGATGGGTTGCTGCCTCACCTTCATACAAATGTCCCGACACCCTCGCTCCGACAGGCGTGACATGCAGGATAACACGCTCATCGACGGATGGATAGGAATCAAGCTGACACACTATGAACCTCCTCGTAAAAATGTGCTGTTATAGTGCCTTTCTGCCATCTTTCAACAAAATGATGGTATCCATGAGCCATACATACAACCCACCCGGCAAGCCTGGAGTCAAACTTGCAACCAGAAACAGAATGAGCACGACATTGCACTGCCGTGCTCATTGTTTCCCCAGGGCTGGCGAAGGGCGGTGGAACCTACAGCTCTGTTACTAGGATAAACCAGAGAAATTCGAGGTCTGGTCCAGGAAAAGGTATGCAGCTTATGCAACCCGCACAAATGACGCACTGGGACGACATAGTGGGAATGACACTGAGAAACGCGGGCAACACCATCTCCAATCACCTCCTTTCCTAGCATGATGTGAGCTCTCGGAAAGCCCAAAAGACTATGATGAATTACTGTCACAGACAATTGAACATGTACTCACCTATCACTGGCTCTTATATTGCATTATACACATCTATCGGGTCCTTGTCCAGCATGAACTGGGTCAAAATGGGGTCAAAACAGGGGCAGTTTGGGGGCAGTTTCTCGGAGGCCACAAAAAGTCAAGGGGCTGGCTTGATGGCCAGCCCCTATCTACTTTCATTCGCACCCATTTCATTCCCTGTCGCGGGGCTCCGGCTCCCGCAACATGTACCCCACCCCGCGCACGCATACCAGGTACTCTGCGGCCGCCCTCCCTAACGGTCGCCCTGCGGTCGCCGCCAGCTTGTGCCGCAGCCGCTTGGCAGTGGATTTGACGGCCTCGCGATCGCTGCTGCCAGGCCGCTCGCAATCCCACACCGCAGCCAATAGCTCCGCGTACCCCACCACCCGGCCCACGCGCCGGACCAGGTACTCCAGCAGCTCGTACTCCCGCCGCGTCAATGGCACTTCCTGTTCCCCGCACCATACCCGACGTTGGGCCGGAGCAATGACCAGTGCACCCACGCGCAACTGGTCCTGCCCCCCCCCCGCTACGCCGCAACAAGGCCCGCACCCGGGCCAGCAGCACCGCCATCTCGAACGGCTTGGTCAGGTAATCGTCCGCGCCCAGGGTCAGGCCCCGCACCTGGTCTATCACCTCTCGCTTGGCGGTGAGCATGAGGATGGGCACGGCGGACCCTCCCTGGCGGATGCGTTGGCAGACCTCGAGGCCATCCATCCCTGGCAGCATCAGGTCCAGGATCACCAGGTCCACCGGCTGCTCGCGTAGCCGGGCCAGCGCCGTCTCGCCGTCGGAGGCGCTCAAGGTCTGGTAGCCGGCTGCTTGCAGGTTGTACTCCAGCAACTCTACCAGGGCTTGGTCGTCGTCCACGACCAGCACCCGTGGGGGGTCGCTCTCCGGTTGATCATTCAACATTGGCTCATCACCTCTGGTCCTGGCTCAACGCCGGGGGCAGACAGTGGCCACTGATCACGCTCATTGGCGCGAATCACTCGTGGCTGGTCAGCGCGACACCGTGAACCGGGCCACCGGCACCCGGTCGCCCAGGAGTTGGCCGGCGGCGTCTGTGGCCGGCAGGCGGACGTTGGTCGTCGCATCGTACAGGCCCACGTAGACGGTGTACGCGCCGGGCGGGGCGTCGGGCTTCAAGGGCACCTGGTACGTGTCCGTCACCACCTCGCCCACGGCCCAGCCGCTGGTGGGGATTGCGCCGCCGCCCGGCTCCACGTCGGCCTGCCCGCGAATCGTATCGCTCCCGTCTACCAGATGCACGAAGACGGTGTAGTTGGTGTCCATAGGGGCCAGGCATTGCCAGTATAGCGTGAGCGAGACGGCCTGGCCGGGCTGCACCGTGTCCGTTGCCAGGTCCACGCCCAGCAGCCGCACGCCGTTGCCCAAACGCGCGTCCGTCCGCTGGCTCAGAGCCGGGATGGTGAAGGTACGGGGACGTTCGGTGATGCGAATCGTGCCCAGAGCCACGGCGTCGCCGGTGTCCGCAGGACACAGGAGCATGCCGACCACCGGCAGCCGTACCTTGTTCGCGTCGCGCAGGCCCACCAGCACCCGATAATCGCCTGGCGGGGCGTCGCCGGGCACACGCAGCTGGCCCAGGTTACGCACCCACTGGCCCGGCTGCCAGGCGCTGGTGGGATAGTCGCCGTCTGATGGCTCGGCCTCCCCCTCGGCGATGATGAGGCCGCCCAGGGCTTCCAGTTGCCAGAAGATGCGATAGGACCGGCCGTCGGGGGCCACGGCCTGCCAGAGCGTCGTCAACGGGACCGTGGCCCCCTGCTGGAACGTGCCCTCTCCGCCCTCGTAGCCGGCCAGCACGAACCGCCCACCCAGATTGCTGCCCACGGCATGGGCGATGGGGTCGGCCGGCGGTGTGCCCACGGAGGCCGGGACCGTGATGGGGTCCAGCGTGAGGCCCCCCAGCCTATCGCCGCCGGCCACGACCGGGAGCACCGCCCCGCCCTCGGCGGCATAGACCACCACCTGCGGGCGGTAGGAGCCGGGGGCTACCCCCCACGGCACGGTCAGCCGGCCCATGACCAGAACCGGCGTGTCGGCCGGCACGGTGGCCGCCGGATACCATGCGCTCACCAGCCGCCGCTCGTCGTGCGATACCACCCGGCCTCGCGCATCCAGCAGCCGCAGGTCCACCAGCCAGGCGTTGGGCGACACGTCGGCCCTCGTGCGGAAGTAGAGCGTGTAGTGTAGCTCGTCGCCCGGCTCTGCCTGCCCGCTTTGCCCGCCGGGGGTGGGGGTCTCAGACCCCATAGGCATCAAGCTAAGCCCCAGCGCCCCACTTTTTTGCTCCCAAGGGGTTTGTAACCCCGCCTGGCGCCGCCCAAGCCGCGCTGGGAGCGCCAAAGACGCGGGTTGCAAACCCGCTTTGAGCGTTAGCTTGATGCGTATGGTCTCAGACCCCCGCCGAACTGCCGGGAGGGTGTCGCTGCCCAGGAAGGATAGCACGTCGCCCAGGACCGCTTCTTGGGGTTGGGATGGCGACAGGGTCGGCGTCTCGCCCGGTCGCAGCACCTTGACCAGGTTGCCCCAGGGGATCAAGGTGGCCTCGCGCTCCAGGCCGTCCAGCCAGCCCAGGTGTGGCCCGGCCAGGTAGACGGCGTGGCCGGCGTCGCGCCAGGCCAGCACGTGCCGCTTCAGGGGCGGGGAGAGGCCCAGCAGGTCGGGCCGCACCTCATCTACGTTTTGGAAATACCACAGCGGGGTCAGGTCGCCCCAATGAGCCGCCAGCGCGGCCCGTTCCTCCAGCGGATAGGCCAGCACCTGGCGCCAGAACTCGCCGGGGGCAGTGAAATCGGCTTTGGACAGCCGCTCGTGATTGTTCGCCCACTGGGTCAGGGGGACGCACACGATGAAGACGGCCAGCACCAGGGCGTACCACAAACGATAGGCCCGGCGGAAAGCCCCCTCCTCTCCCCCC
>DAOTYG010000021.1:0-9076 GCA_034435155.1 Anaerolineae bacterium
ACCCTCCCGCAGGTTCGGGCGCAATCTCCGCACTGAAGTGCGCCGCAATGAGCTGCTCGCTCTCTTGCCAGCCGCTTTCTAACCTGCGGGAGGGTGGCGGGTAGGTATTTACAGAAAGAGGAGGAAAAAACATCATGCCGCAAGTACCTAGCGACCTTGAGATAGCCCAAGCGGCAACGCTCAAACCCATCATCGAAATAGCCCACAGTGTGGGCCTCACGGAGGACGACCTGGATTACTTTGGCAAATGGAAGGCCAAGGTGCATCTGGACGTCCTCAAGCGTTTAAAGGATCGGCCTGACGGCAAGTACGTTGATGTGACGGCCATCACCCCCACGCCTCTGGGCGAGGGCAAGACCGTCACCACCATCGGTTTATCCCAGGGCCTGGGCTACATCGGCAAGAAAGTATTTACCTGCATTCGCCAGCCCTCTCAGGGCCCGACCTTTGGCATCAAGGGTGGGGCGGCTGGCGGCGGCTACTCCCAGGTGGTGCCCATGGAGGACTTTAATCTGCACCTCACCGGCGACATCCACGCCGTGGGTGCGGCGCACAACCTCCTGGCCGCGGCCATTGACGCCCGCATCATGTTTGAGGACCGCTACTCTGATGAACAGTTGCAGAAGGCGGCCCCGGAGATCCGCCGCCTGAACATTGACCCCTATGGGATCATGTGGAACCGGGTGGTGGACGTGAACGACTCGGCCGTCCGCAACGTGATCATCGGCCTGGGCACTGCCAACGATGGTCGCCCGCGCCAGTCCGGCTATGACATCACGGTAGCCTCGGAGGTCATGGCTATCCTGGCTCTGGTGGATGGCTATGAGGGGCTGCGCGACTTGCGGCGGCGCCTGGGGCGTATCATCTGGGGCGTGGACAAGTCTGATAACCCCCTCACCGCCGAGGATTTGCGGGTCGCCGGGGCGATGACCGTCTTGCTGAAAGATGCCATCATGCCCAACCTGATGCAGACCCTGGAAGGGACGCCGGCCTTCGTCCACGCCGGCCCCTTCGCCAACATCGCCCACGGCAACAACTCGATCATCGCCGACCAGATCGCCCTCAAACTGGTGGGGCCGGATGGTTATGTCGTCACCGAGTCCGGCTTTGGTGCGGACTGTGGCATGGAAAAGTTCATGGACATCAAGTGCCGCATGAGCGGGCTGGTGCCCAACTGCGTCGTCATCGTGGCCTCGGTGCGCGCTTTGAAGATGCACGGCGGCGGCCCAAAGGTGGTGCCTGGCCGCCCGCTGCACGAAAGCTATACCAAAGAAAACCTGGACCTGCTCCGGGCCGGCCTGCCCAACCTGATCCAGCACATCGAGAATGCCCGCAAGTTCGGCGTGCCGGTGGTGGTGGCGGTGAATACCTTCACCTCAGATACCCCGGCCGAGCTGGAACTCATCCGCGAGGCGGCGATCAAGGCCGGCGCGGAAGACGCGGTGATCTCCGAGGTCTGGGCCAGAGGCGGCGAGGGGGGGGCGGACCTGGCACGCGCCGTGGTGGCCGCCTGCGAGAAACCCAACGGCTTCCACTTCCTCTACCCAGACGACATGTCCATCCAGCAAAAGATCGAGACCATTGCCCGCGAGATCTATCGTGCTGATGGGGTGGACCTGGCACCAGAGGCCGAGGCCAAGATCAAGCTCTTCACCAGGTGGGGCCTGGATGGGTTGCCCATCAATATGGCCAAGACCCATCTCTCGTTCACCCATGACCCGACAATCAAAGGCGCGCCGCGCGGCTGGACGCTGCCCATCCGCGACATCCGGGCCAGCGCCGGGGCCGGCTTCCTCTACCCGCTGTGCGGGGCCATGCGCACCATGCCCGGCCTGCCCAGCCGCCCGGCCTTCGTGGACGTGGATATTGATCTGGAGACCGGCAAGGTGAAGGGCCTCTTCTAACAGCCGCCTTCCCCGGCCGGCCTTCGACGGTGTATGGTTTACCAGAAACGCAGGGGAGGGCGGTAGCACGCCTTCCCCTGTGGTACAACAGGCTGGTTGCTCGTCAAGCTCGTACTGGACTGCCAGCAACGAGTAACCAGCAGCGAGTAATTTTAAGGAGGATTGAATGAAGTCGGTCACCCTGCAAGTCCCTGGCCTGTGGGCCGACCACCACGTGCTGAAGGTGCGCCGCTTGCTGACAGGTATGGCCGGGGTCGGTGAAGTGTATGCCAGCGCCAAGAACAAAGAAGTCACCGTCTCGTATGACCCGGGCCAGGTAGACCTGGCCGCCATCGAGGGCGCGTTGGCCCAGGCCGGCTATCCGGTGGGCGCGACCGGGCGGCCCGCCGAGACCGGCTTTGTCTGGCGCAAGGCCAAAGACTGGGCTGCCATCGCCGACCGGGTCACCACCACCAACATGGCCGACCTGACCATGTCCGGCGACTTTCGGAAGTACTAAAACGTCAGGCGTCAAAACGTCAGGCGTCAAACGTCAGGCGTCAAAACGTTGAATGACGAATGACGAATGACGAATGACGCATGACGAATGACGCATGACGAATGACGAATGACGAATGACGAATGATGCGAACTAGAACAGGAGACACACATGACGGAGGAAAAGCGTACCATTGACCCCGCCGTGGCTGAATTGTTGTTCGTCTGCGATGAGGAGCAGGTGGGCACGGCCTTTAGCCGGGCGTTAGAGATGAAACCCTGCCCCATCGGGCGGGAAAGCGCGTGCTGTAAGAACTGCTTTATGGGACCCTGCCGGCTCACCGGCAAGGACGCCGAGAGCAAGACCGGCATCTGCGGCGCGACGTTGGGCGTCATCGCCGCCCGCAACCTGCTGCGCGCCATCGCCGCCGGTGCCGCTTCTCACTCGGACCACGGGCGCGATATGGCTTTCACCCTGCTGGCCGTGGCCAATGGTGAAGCGCCCAGCTATCAGATCACGGATGTAAAGAAACTCCATGCCGTGGCCGGCTATATGGGCATCCCCACTGCCGGCCGCAGCAAGGAAGAGATCGCCCGGGATGTGGCCCTGCAGGCGCTGAAGGACTTTGGGCAACAGGGCGATACGGAAGTCTCTTACGTCTCCCGCGCCACCCCCAAACGGCAGAAAATCTGGCGCGAGCTGGGCATCACCCCCCGCGCCATTGACCGCGAGATCGTAGAGGCCCTGGGCCGTACCCACATCGGCGACGACCAGACCGTGGAGAGCCTGCTGACCCATGCTCTGCGTTGCGCTCTGGGTGACGGTTGGGGCGGCTCCATGCTCTCCACCGACATCTCGGACATCCTCTTTGGCACCCCCAGCCCCGGCACCACCCGCATCAACCTGGGCGTGCTCAGCGAGGATGAGGTGAACATCGTCGTCCACGGCCACGAGCCGACCCTGAGCATGATGATCGTGGCGGCCGCCCAATCGCCCGAGATGATCGAGTATGCCAGGAGCAAGGGGGCCAGAGGCATCAACCTGGCCGGCATCTGCTGTACGGCCAACGAGATCCTCATGCGCCAGGGCATCGCCAGCGCCGGCAACTTTTTGAACCAGGAACTGGCGATCATCACCGGCGCGGTGGAAGCGATGGTGGTGGACATCCAGTGCATCTTCCAGGCCCTGGTGCCCCTGGCGAAACGCTACCACACCGAGATCATCACCACCTCCCCCAAGGTCCACATCGAGGGGGCCACGCACATCGAGTTCGACGAGCACCACGCTATGGAGATCGCCAAGGAGATCGTGAAGCGGGCCTGCGACAACTTCCCCAACCGGGGTGAGACTCACATCCCGAAGATCTGGGAAGGCATGGTGGCCGGCTTCAGCCACGAGTACATCCGCTACATGCTCGGCGGCACCTACCGGGCCTCTTTCCGTCCCCTGAACGATGCCATCATCCAGGGGCGCATCCGAGGCGCAGTGGGCATCGTGGGCTGCAACAACCCCCGCACCTGCCATGACTCCACCCACGCCTACCTGGTGAAAAAGTTCATCGAGAACGACGTGCTGGTAGTGATGACCGGCTGCGGTGCGTTGTGCGCCGGCAAGTATGGCATGATGACCCCAGAGGCCCTGGCCGCGGCCGGCCACGGCCTGCGCGAGGTCTGCGAGACCGTGGGCATGCCCCCGGTGCTGCACCTGGGTTCCTGCGTGGACAACACCCGCATCCTCACCATCCTTACCGAGATGGCCACTGAGGGTGGCCTGGGCCAGGACATTGACGACCTGCCGGCCGTGGGCCTGGCCCCGGAGTGGATGAGCGAGAAGGCCCTGAGCATCGCCACCTACTTTGTGGCCTCCGGCGCCTACGTGATCATGGGCGTGGGCAACCCGGTGGGCGCGTCCAGCGAGGTGAACCGCTTTATCACCGAGGAATGGGAAAAGATGGTGGGCGGCCGGCTGGAGTTCGTGGAGGACCCGGACGAGATGCTGCGCCGGTCGTTGGAGCACATTGACAAGAAACGGGAGGCGCTCAAACTGGTGCCGTGGGACCCAGATCGGTTCAAGAAGGATACCGTCACCTGGGACGAGCTGATGGGCTACAGCGCGCCGGTCCAGGCGCCCGCAACGATGGAGGTAGTCTAGCATGTCCAAGTATATCGCTGGCGCCGTGCATCGTGGCGCCCGAGGTTTGGTTCGTGAAGCTGACGAGATGCTCCAGGCCGCTCTGGCCGAGTTCGGCCCGACGCAGAAGGTGGCTTTCCCCAATACCGCCTACTACCTGCCCACCATCCTGGGGTTCATGGGCCACAAGGTGGAGACCTTGGGAGATCTGTCACCGGTCATCGCCCACTGCAAGGAGTTGGTCCACCCAGACCCCGGAGACCGCCTCTGGCTGCCCTACCTGGGCGAGACCCTGGATGCCGGTGTCGCCACCCTGCTCGCCGCTGAGGCCATCGAAGGCATCCGCTTCGTGCGCGGCCTGGAGCCGACCCCCATTGACTGGGGGGACTATACCTATCAGGCCACGAGTAGTTTCACCTCGCCGGAGTTCGCCGGCCAGACCAACAAACGCCTGAACGGGCCGATTGACGACGTGCAGTTGCGCTCCTGGGGCATCCAGCTCGTGGACGGGCGGATGCCCGGCTTTGCCGCCATCGTGGGCTGCGCCAAGAGCAACGAGGTGGCCGTCCACATCGTGCGTGAGCTGCAACGGCGGGGTATCCTGATCTTCCTCTCCGGCAACGTCAACGGCCGCAGCATCATCCACCAGTTGATGGAGGAAGGTGTCCAACTGGGCTATGACACCTTCACCGTGCCCTTTGGGCTGGATACCATCTCCGCCATCTATGCCATCGGCTTTGCCACCCGCTCGGCGTTGACCTTCGGGGGCCTCAAGGGCGGCCAGGCCCGCGAGATCCTGCTCTACAACAAGTATCGCACCTTTGCCTTTGTGTTGGCCCTGGGCGAGGTGGACGACTTGAAGTACGCGGCGGCGGCCGGGGCCATCAACTACGGCTTCCCCACCATCGCCGATACCGCCATCCCACCCATCTATCCCACCGGCGTGACCCTCTATGAGCACGTCGTCCCCATGCCCTTCGACCAGATCGAGGGCAAAGACGACCTGGAGCGCGCCGAGCGGCTGGTGCAACGCTGCATCGAGGTACGCGGGGTCAAGATCAAGATCACCGAGGTGCCCATCCCGGTGCCCTATGGTTCCGCCTTCGAGGGCGAGCGCGTCCGCCGCGAGGACATGCAGGTGGAGTTCGGCGGCAAGAAGAGCCGCTGCTTCGAGTACCTGCGCCTGCGGGATATGGACGAGGTGGAAGACCACAAGATCGAGTTGATCGGCCCCGATATTGATGCGGTGCCGGAAGGCGCGGCCGTGGACCTGGGTATCCTGGTGGAAGTGGCCGGCCGCAAGATGCAGAAGGACTTTGAGCCGATCCTGGAACGCCAGATCCACTACTTCCTCAACGCCGCTTCCGGCGTCCAGCACATCGGCCAGCGCGACATCGTCTGGTTGCGCATCAGCAAGGTGGCCTTTGAGAAGGGCTTCCGGCTCAAGCACTTTGGCGAGATCCTCTACGCCCGCCTGCTGGACGCCTTTGGGACCATCGTGGACAAGGTGCAGGTGACCCTGATCACAGACCCGGAGCGGATGGCCAGTCTGCTGGAAGAGGCCCGTGCCGCCTTCCAGGAGCGCAACGAGCGGCTGGCCGGCCTCACCGACGAGGGGGTGGATACCTTCTACTCCTGCACGCTTTGTGTTCCGCCCGGCCAGGACATCGTACGGCCTGACGGTTCGTTCGTATCAGTGGACACGCTGATCGAAGAGGTGGTCAATACCGGTCAAGGCGAGGTGCTTACCTTCGACCACGACCAGTTGACCGTCCGACCGATAGGTGAGCTGTATATCAACCCGGCCCCGGCCAAACTGGCCCGCATTGTGCTGTCCAACGGCAACGCCCTAACGCTAACCACCAATCATAAAGTGTTGGTGGATGGGCCGTCCGGGCCGGACTGGGTGCCTGCTGGCAAACTCCGTGTCGGCGATTACCTGGTGGACGCTCGATGCACCCTCTATCAACGCGAAGCGACCACCGAACCGCCGTTCGTGGTGGATTACCTGTCCGATGACTACAAGGTGTCCGATGATGCGTTCTACGCCCGGCTGCGCGAATGGACGCTGGCGCGTTTCGAGAGCCTGGGGCCGGCGGCCGAGGCGATGGACCTTCCATACCGGCGCCTGTACAGCGCCCTGTACGAGCGCGAGGAATTCAGCCACCAACGCCTGACCCTGGGTGAGATCAAGCGCGCGTTGGCGGTTCTCGGCCAGGAGTGGGATACGGTCAAAGGCGACCTGCGACGTTTCCAGGGGGGGGTCGAACTGCAGCGCGTTCGGCTGGACGAGGACATCCTGTACCTGGCCGGGCTGGTGGCGGCCGATGGCAGCGTGCGTTGGCGCGGCCCCGACGGACGAAGCGGAACCGTTGTCCAGTTCACGAACACCGAGCCGGCGCTGACGGCCCGTTTCGGCCACATCGTGACGGCGCTGTTCGGCCAGCCGCCCCAGGTGTATGTGACCGAACCCCACACCAGCGCCTCGGACGAGTTGGTCATCGAATCTAAGAAACCCGTGTCTGTCTCGTATGTGTACAACACGCTGCTGGGGCAACTGATGGCTGGTCTGGGCATCGGGCAAGCGGACCGGCAGCGCAAGTGGAGCGGCGAGGTGATCTCGACGCTCTCGCCCGATCTGGTCGCAGCCTTCTTACGCGGCCTATTCGATGGCGATGGTCACGTCAGTGGCTCGCGCGCCTGCTTCACCACCCGCAGCCCAGAGGAAGCCCGGCACGCCTACCTGCTGCTCAAGAAGCTAGGCATCGCCTCCTACATCACCCCCATCACGCGGGGCTTCCAGGTGGCGACCAGCACCCGCCAGGACCTGGCTCGTTTCCGCGAACGAATCGGTTCCGAGCACCCAGCCAAGCGCGCCAGGCTGGAGACTGCCGACGTGTCTTCCGATGAGCAACATGTGGTGCGCACCGATGTGGTCTCCCTCGGTTGCGCCTCGCACCTGGCGGCCTTGCTGGACGAGTTTAGCGACCGGCTCACCGTCACCCAGTTGCCCGTGGACTATAAGACATTGACTGCCTGGACCGCCGGTCAACGGCGCGCCAGCAAACTCAAGCTCGCTCTGCTGCTGGAAGCTCTGGGCCAGGTAGTGCCGGCCGACCACCCCTCTTACCAGGCACTCGTGGCCTGGAGCCAGGCCAATGTGCGGTTCGTGCGGGTGAAATCCGTCGAACGGGTGGAGAGTCCAAGCGACCGCGTGTATAACTTTAGCGTTGAGGATACGCACAACTACCTGGTCAACGGGATAGTGGTCAAGAACTGTCAGTCCTTCGCCCCCACCCACGTCTGTGTGGTCAGCCCGGAGCGGCTGGGCCTGTGCGGGGCTTATAACTGGCTGGACTGCCGGGCGGCCAAGGAGATCAACCCCACCGGCCCCAACCAGCCCATCCCCAAGGGCACCTGCCTGGACCCGGTCAAGGGCGAGTTCACCGGCCCCAACGAGTTCGTCTATCAACACAGCCAGCAGACGGTAGAGCGGGTGACCATGTACTCAATTATGGATGCACCAATGACGGCTTGCGGCTGTTTTGAGTGCATCGTCATGCTCATCCCGGAGGCCAACGGTGTCATGGTGGTGAGCCGCGAGGACCCCAGCATGACCCCCTGCGGCATGACCTTCTCCACCCTGGCCGGCACCGCCGGCGGTGGCCTGCAGACCCCCGGCGTCATGGGTGTGGGCAAGTATTACCTCACCTCCAAGAAGTTCATGTCGGCCGAGGGCGGCTTCAAGCGTGTGGTCTGGATGTCCTCCTTCCTCAAGGAGAGCATGGCCGAGGAACTGAAAGCCGTGGCCGAGCGTGAGGGCGACCCAGACCTCATCTCCAAGATCGCCGACGAGACCATCTGCACCGACGTGGATGGCCTGCTGCCGTTCCTGGAAGAGAAAGGCCATCCGGCGCTGACCATGGACCCGATCTTTTGACGAATAGACGAATGGACGAATCTGCAACTGGGGAGACGTTCGTAGATTCGCGCATCCCCCTCCCACAGCTCCCCCTGGTCTCTGTGGGAGGGGGAAATCATTGTGTTTTGGACCTTGTTCCAAGTCATCTGGAGGAATGGTATGCCCCGTGAGAAAACTGTCCAAGACATCATGCACAAAGGGGTGATCGCCTGTGGTGAGAACACCCCGCTGACCGAGTGTGTGCGGCTTATGGCTGATACCGACGTGCACGCGATCATCGTGGAACATAAGGACCGGGTGAAAGGCATCATCTCCCATATGGACATCCTCAAGCTCTATGGGCAGGAGTTGGAGGGCAAGACCGCTGGTGAGATCATGACCCCTTCCGTGGTGACGGTCGCCGCCGATGCGCCGGTATCCCAGGCAGTGGAGCTGATGTTGAGACACGATATTCACCGCTTGCTGGTGATCGAGGAGACGCCAGAAGGTCCCCAACCCGTGGGGATCCTATCCACCACCGACGTGATCCGGGAGATGCGCGGCCCGAAGTGGGTCTGGTACATGGGCTAGGAAAATATGCAAATATGCAAATTTGCAATTTGCAATTTGCATATTTGCGCATTTGTCAATTGTCAAGGAGTA
>DAOTYG010000022.1:0-6594 GCA_034435155.1 Anaerolineae bacterium
CCCAGCGACTGAGGAAGCCGAGGAGCCTCTTGGCCCGCCCCCCTCTCTGGTAGACCGCCTGGGGACCTGGGCGGCCCCGCCGCCGACCGAACCGGAAGCAGTCCTCGATTTATCCCGCCGGCTAGGCCGGCTGGAAACCTCCTTGCGCGCCTCGGAGACGCCGCCGGTCAGCGCCGCGCCCCCACCCCCGACTTCCCTGGCCGAGCGACTGCGCCAGCTACGCGGCGAGCCTGCGGTCGCGCCCGAAAAGCCCGTCCGGCCCACCGAGACCGTGGCCGAATTGATGAACCGGGGCCAGGAAGCTCTGGAGTCCGGCCGGGTGGATGAGGCCGAAACTGCCTTTCGTCAGGTCTTGCAACTGGACCCCCATCATGCCGATGCCCATGCCAACCTGGCGATGATCCACTATGTCCGCAAGCACCTCCATGAGGCCATCGCCGAACTCAAGATCGCCGTGCAGTATCAACCCGAGCACGAGGACGCCTGGTATACCCTGGGCGTGATCCTGAACGAGGTGGGTCGCCGCGAGGAAGCCATCCAGGCCTGGCGCCAGACCTTGCGGCTCAACCCGGACCACGCCGAGGCCCAGCGCGAGTTGGAGCAGGTTACCCGCGTCCCCACCCCGGCCGGGCCGCCCGCCGAAAAGGCCATTCGCTGCCCCAATTGCGGGGGCACGATCCTCACCGCCGTGTCCACCTGCCCTCACTGCGACTATGAGTTGTTCACCATCTGCCCCCGGTGCAAAGAATACGTATCTGCGGACAGTCGCCTCTGCCCGGCGTGCGGCTACACCCTCAAAGGGCTGACTGCCAGCACCGAAGGCCCCCGTCAGGAGGCTGATGTCCACACCCGCCTGGGCCTGGCTCATCTGGAGGGTGGCCGGGTGGCCGATGCCCTGCGCGAGTGGCAGGAGGCCAGCACCATTGACCCCACGTATGCTGTGCCGCATTTTTACCTGGGCCTGTTGTTCGTGGAACAACGCCAGATCACCCAGGCTATCGAATCGTTCCAGCAGGCAGTGCGCCTGGACCCCGACTATGCCGAAGCCTATCTGGAACTGGGCCTGATCTATCTGGCGCAGAACAAACGCCCCCTGGCTCAGCGGGCCTTTGAGGAGTGCCTCAAACATCGCCCCCCGGTCGAGGTGCAGCGTGAGGCCCAGCTACACCTGGAACGATTGCGTGGAGGATAAGGGCCCCGTGTCTATCCCGGATACCCGCCGGCAACAAGCCCTGGCCGCCGCCCAGGCCGGCAACCGCACCCAGGCCTGGACCTTGCTGGAAGCCTGGTTGCGTGATCACCCCCGGGACGATGAGGGTTGGCTCTGGTTAGCCAGCCTGACCGATTCACCTGATCAGGCCCTGGTTTACCTGTCCCGGGCCCTGGTCGTCAACCCGGCCAACGAGCGTGCTCGCGCCGGCCTCACCTGGCTCTACCAGGAACGCTTGCGGGCCGAAGCTCAGGTCCAGAACCAGATCCAGGGCTACCTGCAACGGGGCCTTCGTTTCCTGGACAGCGGACAGATAGATGCGGCCGCCTGGGAGTGGGAGGCCGCCGTCCGCGAATTCCCCGACGCGGCCGAGTTGCACGCCAACCTGGCTGTGGCCTACTATCAACAGGGTCGTTTGGCCGAGGCAGCCCGTGAGCTGGAGACCGCCGTCCGCTTGCAGCCGGACTACCTGGACGCCCTATCTAGCCTGGGAGTATTGCGCGAGGCCCTGGGTGATGCCCCCGGAGCCCGGGCGGCCTGGGAACGCGTGCTGCAACTGGACCCCAATCACGCCGAGGCCCGACGCCGGCTCCTCCAGGCCGGCTGGCTCGCCGCCGGGACCGAGGCCCAGGCCGAAGCCTTTTTCATGCTCTGCCCCTACTGCCAGGGCGAGATCACCAGTAAAACGCCTGCCTGCCCCCATTGCCAACGCCAGTTGTTCCAGGTCTGCCCGGCCTGTCAGACCTTGACGGACCTGGGCCGGCGTTTTTGCCCCGCCTGTCACCAGATCATGATCCCGCTTGAAAAAGACCTCTCACCGGACCAACCAGCCCCGGCGCCGGCATCGTTGACCGGGCCGCAGGCCGAAACCCAGGCCAGTCCCCCGGCGACCCCCGCGCCCCGCCGGCGTTGGCGACCCCGGTTGATCTTCCTGTTCTGGCCGGTGATCACCTTCTGGCTCCTGATCAGCCTGGCCGGGGCCGGCGGATTGGCTTTTGGCCTCGATCCCACCCGGTTGCCGGCCGAGCTTTATGGCCTGGGCCGGGCCATCCAGGCCTTCGCTGCCCCTTTGCCGGCCGTCCTCTTGCCTCACCCCCTGAACCAATTCGCCCCGGCCACCCTGATCCTGGTGGGCCTGTTCGTGATCAGCGGCACGATCATGCGCCTCAAGTGGGCCTTTTTCGCCAACCTGCTCCTGCCCGGCCTGCTGCTGCTCTTTGCCCTGATCGATCTGTTCAATGGCTACTATGCCCCCATGGCCCTGGTCCGCATCCTGATGTCCACCGGTGTTATCGCCCTGACCTTGCTGGCAGCGAGCGAATATGAGGAGGGTGAACTGGCTCAACGTATAGCCGCCACGCCGCGAGATGCCGATCTCTATTACAACCAGGGCCTTCTCTACTACAAACGCCGCCAATTGGATGAAGCTATTGCTGCCTGGACCGAGGCCGTAGCCCTTCGCCCCGGCGATCCACTCGTCCGCAATCTCCTGGGGCTGGCCCTGGCCGAGCAAGGCCGCTTCACTGATGCCCTGAACCAGCTCGAGATCGCGCGCCAGCTCGATCCGCAAGATGCCAACACGTTGAACAACATCCGTGACGTGCAGAATATGATGCAACAACAGGGGTAGGGACGGCGTGACCAGCGGTGAGCAGCCAGGAAAGGGACAGATCCTGGTGGTAGACGACGAGGAGATGATCCGTTACCTGCTGGAGAATGTACTTTCCCAGCAGGGGTATCAGGTTACCTGTGTCGGCAGCGGGCGCGAGGCCCTCGCTCGCCTGGAAGAGGTCTCTTATGACCTGGTGCTAACCGATCTGTTGATGCCCGGCATGGACGGGATCGAGTTGTTGCGCCGAATACGCCTGACTTGCCCCCAAACCGATGTTCTGGTGATAACCGGCCATGCCTCCGTCGAGACCGCAGTCCAGGCGATGAAGGAAGGGGCCTATACTTACCTCACCAAGCCGTTCAACATGGACGAGTTGGTGATGACGGTGCGGAACTGCCTGGAAGCACGCCGGTTACGCCTGGAGAAGGAACGCCTATCCGCCCTGGTCTCTCTTTTGGAGCTGGGCCACACGCTGACCAGCAACCTGGACCCGGCCAGTCTCTATGACCAGATCATGGCCCAGGTCACCCAGACCTTCGCGCCAGACTATGCCTCCATCATGTTGCTGGACCACACCGGCCGGCTGATCCTGACCGCCCAATACGGTCTGCCCACCGACGTGCGGCTCGGAGGCGCGTACCCGGTAGCGAACACCATCGCCGGTCAGGTGATGCAACAGCAAGAATCAGTGTTGCTGCTCAAGGGTGCACTCCCCTCGCGTTTTGTCCCCTATGCCCATCGCTCCAATATTGGCTCGGCGTTGTGTGTCCCCCTGAGCTATCGCGACCGCACGTTAGGGGTGCTCAACGTGGCCCGGTGCACAGACCGCCCCCCATACCGGCAGGAAGATCTGCAATTGCTATCCGTCTTTGCCATGCAGGCCACCATCGCTATCCAGAACGCCCTGTTATACCAGAATCTGCGCGATCTGGAACGGACCGGCTGGCAGTTGACAGCCATCCTGGATCGGCAGCAGGTCATTCGCACTGCCCTGGAGGTAGTCCAAAATATATTGCGGTCGGATGTGGCGACTTTGTGCCTGTGGGATGAGGCCGAAGACCAGCTTGTGGCCTACGTCAAGGCTGCCCGGCCCCTGTCGGAGACGGCCATGGCCAGCCTGCGGCACCGGCTGATGAACCAGGCCGAGTTGTTCGCCCTGCGCCAGCCAGAGCCGGTCCGCCTGCGTATGCAGATGCTGGAGAGCGATACAGGAGCGGAGGAAGATGCCTCAGAGAGACCCCTGGCGGCATTCCTGTCCGCCCCCTTGCTGCGAGGAAACCAGGTATTTGGCACCCTGACCTGTGCCAGCAACGTCGAGTCGGCCTTTGATGAGGAGAGTCTGTGGGTCCTGTCCACCCTGGCCAGCACCATCGCCATCGCCTTGCAGAATGCCACAGCGTATGAGAACCTGAAGGAGTTCAACCTGCAGGTTATCGCCAGCCTGTCCACGGCGTTGGAGGCCCGGGACCCGTATACGCGGGGGCACTCGGAACGGGTCGCGGTCTTTGCTACCGCCATCGCTGCCGAGATGGGGTTGCCGGAATCGGAGGTGGAACGCCTGCGCGTCGCCGGGTTGCTGCACGACATCGGTAAGGTGCGGGTCAGTGATCTGATCCTGAACAAGCCCGGCCCGCTGACAGACGAGGAGTGGGAGTCCATGAAGCTGCATCCCGTGGTCGGCGCCGAGATCGTGGCCGGCCTGGCCTCCCTGCGTGACATCGCGCCCATCATCCGGCACCACCACGAGTACTATGATGGCAGCGGCTACCCGGATGGACTGGCCGGGCGAGACATCCCCTTTTTGGCTCGTATCCTCACCGTGGCCGACGGTTTTGAGGCCATGATCTCGACGCGCGCCTATCGCCAGAACCTGTCTGTCTCAAAGGCCCTGGAGATCATGCACGCTGGTCGGGACCGCCAATGGGACGGTCGGGTGGTGGAGGTCTGGTCTGACCTGGTGAAACGGAACCCTGCCCTTGTCACCTTCCAACCGACGGGCAAAGTCAGTAGACATGCAGGCTGGTCAGTCCCAGCAGCCGGGCCAACGACCCCAGGCCCAGAAAAGTGAATAGCATCACCCCCAGGCCGAGGAGGGTCAACATAGCCACCGGCCAACCCCGCCAACGCGGCACACTCGCCACGTGCAGGGCCAGGGTGTAGATCAACCACGTGATCAACGCCCAGGTCTCCTTGAGGTCCCAGTTCCAGTAGCGGCCCCAGGCCACCTGCGCCCAGATGGCCCCGGCTAAAAGGCCCAGGCACAACCAGGGATAAGCCCAGGCCACGGCGCGGCGAGTCAGCCCGTCGGAGCGGGGAGGCGGTGGCAGGAGCAGGCGGTTCGCGCTGGCCCGCGCGACCAGGGCCATTGCTCCGGCCCCGGCGGCCACCGCCGCCCCCCCATAACCCACGGCCGCGGCGGTTACATGGACCAACAACCACGGGCTATCCAGGGCCGGTGGCAGAGGCTGTGGCGGCCCGGCCCCCGGCGCCCCTCCGAACAGGGCGTAACCGGCCAGGCCGGCCGCGATGGGCCAGGCCCCGGCTCCCATCGCCGACTCCCCACTGACGCGCTCGAACAGGAGTGCCGTTCCGGCGGCCACCGCCGTCCAGGCCAGGGCGAACTCGTAGGTGGTAGCAAGGGGCCAGGCCCCGGCGACCAGCCCGCGCCCCAGCCAGCCGGCTGTCCACGCCAACAGGCCCACCCAGGCCGTCCCGGTGCCCACCCGCCGGTCCCGCACATCTCCCCGGAGAAGGTATAGCCAGCGTAGCCCTGCCGCCACCACCAGGCCGGCGAACCCAACGCCCAGCAGCAAGGTCTCAAGCTCCGTCATCGGTACCCTCCTCATTGGCGGTCCGCCAGGGCCTGGCCCATAGGGCCAACGCTGCTCCCACCGTCCCCAGAGCGGCCCCGGCGACGACCGGCCAGAAACCCGGGTCGTAGACGGCCTGGACGATGGCCGCTGGTTCGTCTCCCTGCATGATATAGCCATGCAGGTGAAAGCCTGCCCCCAGCACGGTCAGCGGCTCGCCCACACGGATCGTCCCCTGGGCCAGGGGTGTATCGCCGGCCAGCACCGTGAGGCCGGCCCGCACGTCGCGCAGGCGGCCGACGTGGTCATGCAGCACTTGAAGGCCATCACAACGCACCCGCAGGGCCTGATGGGTCAGGTCCGCCGTCTGGCCGACGGCCAGGGCCGGCGTGGTCTCCCGCCAGGCGGCGCAACCGCTGAGGAGCAGCCCGGCCAGGAGCAGGAACAGCCCCAGGTGCATGGCCAGGGTGCCGGAGACGCGCAGCGGGTCACGCCGGAACCGGCTGGCCAGTCGGGACAGCCGGGCCGTGGTGCAAACGGCCCCATTGACAACCAGAATGGCGACCAGGGCCTGAAACCAGGGCGCGCCGGACAGGTCCAGTTGCCCCAGGGACAGCGCCAGCGCCAGGGTCAGGGCCGTCAGCAGGATCGCCGCCAGTGGCGTGGAGGCCAATATATAGCGGGGGTGATACCAGGGACGTGACATCGCTGTGTTCCTCGCTGCGGTTTATTCTACCACAACAACCATGTTCTTGCACGTCCGTCTTGATCCCTTCGATCAAGTGGGTTATAATACCACCGCTGCCCACCGACTACGGACCGAGGACCGAAGACTGAAGACCGAGGACTGAAACGCTTGGTGTGAATTAGCGACCGAGGTCGCGCCTGGCTGTCCTGGCGGCCGGGCGTCCCCCTACGGGGACGCTCAAACCGACCGCGTAGGCGGTCGGTCGGCGGTTTAC
>DAOTYG010000023.1:0-7861 GCA_034435155.1 Anaerolineae bacterium
CATTTGTAGTCGGCGCTGCCAGAGTTTTATCACACTGGAGATGGGTGGGTGCGAAACTAGACTTTCTATCAACGATGCAGACGATGATGGCCGGCGATGCCAGGTTTGCTTCCGCTGCTGTCCGTACTGTTGCGTTGGCTATCGCGGCTGTCGGACTTGCGCTGGCATTGACCAACCGCCGCTGCAGACAGGCATTGCTGCTGCACGTGTTCCAGATTGCCATGCCCATCCTGGTGTCGTTCGTGCTACTGCCACTGCTTGACAAGCCGGCCCCCGCCTACGATGAACGCCCGTTCCTGATGGTCTTGCCGAGCGTACTGATCAGCTTCGGCATCGGCATACAATCGCTTCTCACGTGGCGAGTGGGTCGTCTGCTCGCTGTCGTGCTGATCGCGACCCTCTGTATCACATCCTGCCAAAGTCTGTCCAACTACTTTGGCGGCTTCATCAAAAGCCCAGAGGGAGAACTTGTCAAGGTCATCGGGACGCGCACTCATCCAGGTGATTGTGCGCTCACGCACAGCAATGCGTATTCGGTTGATGCTGCCTTGCAATTCTATCAGCCTGATTTGCCTGTCTACCGGTACAGCCGCGAGGATGCCGGGCACTGGCTGTTCGTGCCTCATCCCAGTATCCTGCTCGCACGTCGGGGTTCCGAGGAAGTTGAACTAGACGCGCTCGCGTGCGGCCGGCGGTTCTGGCTGGCTACGCGCGGTACGGAGCCTCCTCCATATCTCGAATGGTTGCTCAGCCAGTATCAGGTGCGTGAAGAGTATACAGTCACGCCATTTCGTGCGCTCCTGCTGGAACGGCAATAGAGGCATACCCTATGACCGACACCATCCTCCTGGCCCACGGCGCCGGCGGCCGGCTCTCCCACGACCTGGTGCGCGATGTTTTCGCCCGGCGGTTCGCCAACCCATTGCTGGATGACCTGGACGACGCGGCGGTGTTCTCGTTGCCGGCCGGGGCCGGCCGCCTGGCCTTCACCACCGATTCTTACGTGGTCCAACCCATCTTCTTCCCCGGCGGCGACATCGGCAGGCTGGCCGTCTGCGGCACGGTGAACGACCTGGCGATGCGCGGGGCCACGCCGCTCTACCTGAGCGCGGGGTTCATCATCGAGGAGGGGTTCCCCCTGGCCGACCTGGAGCGCATCGCCGAGAGCATGAGCCAGACCGCGCAAGAGGCCGGCGCCGTCATCGCTGCCGGCGACACAAAGGTGGTCAACCGGGGTGCGGCAGATAAGGTATTCATCAACACGGCCGGCGTGGGCGTGGTGCCCCCCGGCGTGGACCTGGGCGCGAACCGCGTCCGGCCCGGCGACGCCGTGCTCGTCAGCGGGCCGGTGGGTGACCACGGCATCGCCGTCATGATCCAGCGCGAGGGCCTGCGTTTCCAGTTGCCACTGGTGAGCGACTGCGCACCCCTCAATGGCCTGGTGGCAACCATGTTGGCGGCCGGGCCGGGTGCCATCCACTGCCTGCGCGATGCCACGCGCGGTGGCCTGGCTACGGTGCTGGCCGAGGTGGCCGAGGCCAGCCATGCGGGCCTTGAGGTGGAAGAATCGGCCATCCCGGTCCGCGAACCAGTCCGTGCCGTCTGCGAGATCCTGGGCCTGGACCCCCTCTACGTCGCCAACGAGGGGACGTTGGTGGCCTTTGTCGCGCCGGAGGCAACCGAGGCGGTGCTGACGGCCATGCGCGCCCACCCGCACGGGCGCGAGGCCGTCCGCATCGGGCAGGCAATCGGTGAGCACGCCGGCCGCGTGGCCCTGCGCACGGCCCTGGGCGCGCGTCGCGTGCTGGACATGCTGACCGGCGATCAGTTGCCGCGCATCTGTTAGCAACGAGCGATTGGCGCCAGTTGCTAATCGCCAATCGCAAGAGGCAACTATGCGTCTGGGATTCGCCGTCAGAGTACTGGGGCAAGACCTCAAAACCCATGACAGTCGTCGCTGGCAGCACGACCCGCACCTCAGCGTTAGCCTGCTCTACCTGCGCGACGTGTTCGGCTATCTGGACCGGCAGGGCATCCGCATGTACCGTATGGCGTCAGACCTGGCCCCCTATGTGACTCACCCTGACCTGCCGCAGTTCCACGACCAGATCGAAGAGTGCGCCGTGGAGCTGGCCCTGACCGGCCAACTGGCCGACGAGTTGGGGTTGCGCCTCTCCTTCCACGCACCGGCCACCACCGTCCTGAACGCGCCAGAAGAGGACATCGCCCGCAAGTCCGCGGCTGACCTGAACGCCCTGGCCGGTCTCCTGGACGCTATGGGCCTGGGGCCGGAGGCCGTGGTGGTGACGCACGTAGGCGGAGCCTACCAGGACCGGCTCAGGGCCAGGGAGCGCTTCGCGGCGCGATTCCTGGGACTGCCGGCGGCTACACAGCGACGCGTGACCGTGGAGCACGACGACCAGCAGTTCTCCGTGGCCGACATCGTCTGGATCCACCAGCGCACCGGCGCGCGGCTGATCTTTGACCGGCTGCATTTTCAGTGCCATAACCCGGAGGGCCTGGACGAGATCGAGGCCCTGGCGATGTGTCTGCGCACCTGGCCGCCGGACGCCACCCCCAAGGTCCACTTCAGCAGCCCGCGCACGGCCCTGCACCTGGTGGAGCGGCGCGACTCGGAGACCGGATGCGTCCAACGCACCCTGTGTGACCCCCAGCCCACCGAACACGCTGATTTCATTGACCCGTTTGCCTTCATCGCGTTTCTGCGCGCGGCGCGGGCGGCCGGCCTGCCAGACTTTGACGTGATGCTGGAAGGCAGCGGCAAAGACCTGGCCGTGCTCCGGCTCCGCGAACACCTGACCACATACACAAATGGACGAATTTACGAATAGCCGAATGGGGAGGAAGGACAATGGACTATGCAGAATGGGAAAAGCAAGTACCAGGGAGCATCAAACGGGAGCCAGCATGGCGGTTCTTTGCGTACCCCAAGGCGCTGTTTTTGTATGACCTGGTGTGGGAAGACTGTGGGAAATGGTTACGGGATCCGCGTGGTCGCGCCATCGCTGAACAGATCATTCGCAGCGCTGGCTCCATTGGGGCGAACATCGAGGAGGGCTGCGCGCGTGGGTTGGGCACGAAAGATTACCTGTACTTCATACGCATATCGTTGGGATCGGCGCGTGAGACGAAAGGATGGTACTATCGAGGCCGCCAACAGCTTCCCAAAGACACCCTTGAACATCGCTTAGCTTTGCTGGACGAGATCATCGCTCTCCTCGTGACCGAACTCGACCGCCACCGTCATCGCCATTCGTAGATTCGCCCATTCGTCCATTCGCCCATTCGCCCATTCGCCCATTCGTCCATTCGTCCATTCGTCCATTCGTCCATTCGTCCATTCGTCCATTCGTCCATTCGTCCATTCGCCCATTCGTCCATTCGCCCATTCGCCCATTCGTTCCAGGAGGGCATATGCAACCACTCATCGGCATCCCCTGTGTCTGGGTAGACCCCACGCCTGACTATCAGGCCCCCCGTTTCGCCAGCAACCAGTCCTACGCCCGGGCTGTGGCCGCGGCCGGCGGTTTGCCCGTCCTCCTGCCTCTGCTCACCGACCTTGACCTGCTGCGTGAATTATACGACCGGCTCGATGGCATCCTGCTCAGCGGTGGGTATGATGTGCATCCTTCGCATTTTGGTGAGGAGGTACACCCCCAAACCGTCCTGGTTCCGCCGGCCTCAGACCAGGTGGAACTGACCCTGGCGCGCTGGGCTATCGCAGAGGGCAAGCCGATCCTGGGCATTTGCCGGGGCCATCAGGTGCTCAATGTGGCCGCTGGCGGCTCCCTGTATCAGGATTTGCCCGACCAATATCCATCAGATATTGACCACACCCGCAAACCAGATCGTCCGCGTGACCAGCCGGTCCACCTCATCACCCCGGTTCCCGGCACCCGGCTGGCGGCCATCATCGGGCCGGACCCGCTACCGGTGAACACCTCGCATCACCAGGCCGTGCGCGACCTGGCCCCGGCCTTTATTGCCAGTGCCTGGGCCCCGGACGGCGTGTTGGAGGGGCTGGAACGACCCGGCGCGGTGTTCTGCCTGGGCGTCCAGTTCCACCCGGAGGAGATGATCGCTCACGAGTCGCGCGCCCTGGCCCTGTTCCGCGCCCTGGTGGAGGCCGCGGCGGTAGGCGAGCGCGGTCTCGGCGCGCCGGTGTCAAGATCCCCCTGACATCCGTGCATAACTTCTGTCAGGGAGGGAAAAGTTAGGGAGAAAACCTTTCTGGGGATTTTTGCGGCGGGGCGAAGCCGCAAAAACCCCCTACCAGGCATTCTTTCCCCTCCTCGCATCGCTTAGCGGCGAAGGGACGCGAAGTGGGGAGTGGGGCAGGGCCCCCATGCTTTTAATTGCGCATGGATGTCAAGCTCCCCCTCTTGTCTACCCAGCCATTTGGTGATATAATGAGTGCAAATTCGTTTTCCGGGTAACTGCCCACTCTCTCGCAGGTGGGGGCAATTGCTTTCTAACCTGGGGGAGGGTACAGAATTACTTTTTTCGGTCTGAATGGTCTATTATAGGAAGAGCCATGCCGCGCCGTCGTGTCATCGTAGATGGCTATAACGTCATCAAGCAAGACCCGGACCTCAGTGCACTAGAACGGAAGAGCTTAGAAACCGCAAGACAAGCCCTATTGGCACGCCTGCGTAGTCACCGCTATCTACGAGGGGATGAGATCATCGTTGTCTTTGACGGCCAGGGGGAACATGCGACCACGGAGGAGATCGGCGGTATCCGGGTGGTGTTCTCGGAGGCCAGCGAGTCGGCGGATCTGGCGATCTTGCGCCTGGCTGATGCCGCACCGGCGGGCATGCCGGTGTTAGTCCTCAGCGAGGACCTGGAAGTACGGTACGAGGTGGCCCGGCGCGGAGGTAAAGCCCGGTCTGCTCGCCGCCGCCAGCGTCTGGACCGGCGCAGCTACGACGACCGTTGGCACAAAGAGGCCGATGACGACGAATGGTTAGAGGAACGGCTCGTCGGCCGCAAGAAACGAGTGTCTCCACGTCGGCCGGGCGGTCGGCGACCCAAAGGCCTGGAATCGGAAGAGGAAGAGTTTCCTCTGTAATGTAACTGCCCACCCGCCCGCAGGGGTGCAGGTTAGCAGGTCGAGAAACTCGTTACTCCCCACAGGTCATACTCGGTGGCGGCAGTGATGCGGACGGTGAGCCAGGAACCGGGCGGCGGGGATGCGTCGGTGTTGACCCACACCAGACCGTCAATCTCCGGCGCATCCCGGTAGCACCTTCCCACCGTCAGCCAGGACCTTTCCCGGCGCCGACGTTGACCTGGTGCAGCCGGCCTTGAGCCGGCTTTTTCTATCTCCGCCTGTCCCTCCACCAGCACGGCCAGCTCGCGCCCTACCTGGGCCTGGTTGCGGGCCTGGGAGATGGCCTGCTGGACTTGCATCAGCCGGTGATAGCGCTCCTGGCAGATGGACGGGGGCACTGGATCCGGCAGGCTGGCTGCTGGCGTACCAGCCTGCGGCCAGAAGGTAAAAGCCCCCACGTGGTCAAATTGCACCTCATGTAGCAGGTCCAGTATGGCCTGGAACTCACCGTTGGTCTCCCCCGGATAGCCGACGATGAATGTGGTTCGTAAGGCGATGTCAGGCATAGCCGTGCGCAGGTCCTGGATGACCCGCCGCACGCGGTTCATATCGGCTGGGCGGGCCATGCGGCGCAGGGTGGCCGGGTGGGCATGTTGGAGGGGCAGGTCCAGGTAGTGACAGACCTGGGGCCGGGTAGCCATCGTCTCGATGAGCCGGGACGTGATCCGGTGAGGTGTGGCGTACATCACCCGCAGCCACGGGACCTGGGGCACTGCCTCGACCAGGGCTGTCAGCAGCCGGGCCAGGCCATCCGATTCCCCCTCGTCGCTGCCATAGGCTGTGGTATCCTGGGCGATGAGGACGATCTCCTGAACCCCCTGGGCGGCCAATTCCCGGGCCTCGCGCAGGATGCGGGACACGGGCTTGCTGCGATAGGGGCCTTTGATGCGCGGCAGGAGGCAAAAGGCGCACGGGCTATCGCAGCCCTCAGCGATCTGAAGGTAGGCGGAAGGAGTGGAGACAAGCCGGGGTGGTGCCGCCAGGGCCGGGGTCGCCAGGGAAGGGGGCTGCCCCTCCACCACGGTCACGATCTCGTGGGAGCGCCGGGTGCTCAGGATGGCATCCACGCCAGGCACCAGCGTGCGCAGAGAATCGCCGGCCAGCTCCGCCAGGCAACCGGCAGCGACGAGCCGCTGGCCGGCGGTTTTGGCAGCGGCCAGTTCGCGCAACGCCGCCAGCGACTCCTGGCGGGCCGGGTCAATGAACCCGCAGGTGTTCACCACCAATACGTCGGCCTCGGCCGGGTCAGCAACAGCCCGGTGGCCGGCCAGGCGCAATCGCTGGGCCATCCCCTCTGAATCCACTTCGTTTTTGGGGCAGCCCAGGGTCAGCAGGTAATAGCGCAAGGGATAGGAGCCTGCCGGTCGGTCTGGCATCTTCATGGGCCGATTATGCTTGGGATCGCGGGCCTGGGTCCGTGCCCAGCGTGCCTGGACGATGAAGCAAGTCGCCCTGGCGGATCGTCCGCACTCAGCGGCGGGAGTTATCCAACGCGCCGCTTATCCTGCATCCTGCCCCTGTACCCTAGAATTCGCGGCGGATCAGCGTAATCGTGCCCTGGTTGCCCGCGCTATCATACCAGACACCGGTCATGCTGCGGCCCTCCGCGTCCATGGTCACATCCAGCCGCCAGATGACCATGACCAGCCCCAAAGACGCTTCCAGTCGCAACCGGTTACCGGCGATGGTGCTGTTCTGCAACGGCCCGGCCAGGGTTTCCGGGCTACCCGGCGGGGTGACCTCCAGTGTCCCCATCAGGTTATTACCTGTGACCTGCGTGATGATCACCCGCACGGCATCGTTGGTCGGCACGGCCTGGCCTGTCCACGTGCCCACCGGCGAAGGTGTGGGCTGATTCACCGTCACGATCTGGGTGGGGCTGACCGTAGTCTTGCCCACCGAGTCCCAGGCCTGGACGTTGATGTTATAGCTGCCCGGGGCCGCCGGCGTCCATCGCTGGGTGATAGTCGCTGATGACTGGCCGATAGTCGGGTCCGGGGCAGTCCAGGTATCCACGGTCCCCCCATTCACCAACAAGGCGATCCGGGTGATGCCCTTGCTATCGTAGGCCCGGGTATGGACATTTACCGGCGTACCGACGTTGACCGTGGTCTGATCCAGGCGCACCTCAACGCTGGGTGGGTTGTCGTCGGCCACGCCGATAGTCACGTGGTTGCTGTCGGCCATGCCGCCGGACGCACTGATGGCCCGCACCCAGGCGTCATGCTCGCCGACCCGATCGGTACGCCAGCGGAAGGTGAATTGCTGGGGCGGGTTATCCTGCGCGGCCTGGAACAGACCATCCACCCACAACTCCACGCGCTGGACCCTGGTGGCGTCAGTAGCGGTGGCCCGGATGTCCAGGTCCTGGTTCTGGCGGATCACGATCCGGCCCGGCGGATAGTCAATGCGCACCTGCGGGATCGTGACCTGTTGCAGCACCTTGACCGTGACCCTGGCGGCATTGGAGGGGACGTACTGGTCGTCATAAACGACGACGGAGAAGACATAGGTGCCTTGCTGACCGGGGGTCCAGGCCAGGCTATCTACCAGGTTAGCGGGACGTTGCGGATACTCGCGGTAACCCACCCGGCTCTGGCCCACATACAGTTCCGCCACCGACAGGCCCTCATTGCTTTGCGCATTAAACTTGACGTTGATGGCCTGGTTTACATTAAATTGTGCATTTTGGGGTGGGGCCGTGATCGAGACTTTGGGCCGCTGGGG
>DAOTYG010000024.1:0-7635 GCA_034435155.1 Anaerolineae bacterium
ACGGGCGGGGCCAGGAGGTGGGCCGCTACAGCTACTACGCCTTTGGGGCCGCCCGCGCGGTCAGCGGGGTGGATAGCGAGTGGCGCTTCACCGGCGAGCAGTGGGACGCGGGGGCCGGGTTGTATTTCCTGCGGGCGCGGTAATACGACCCAAGTGTGGGGCGGTTCCTGAGCGCGGATCCGTTCTGGGGTTACGCGCAGCAGCCGCAGACCCAGCACCGGTACGTGTACGCGGGGAATGACCCGGTGAACCGGGTGGACCCCAGCGGGTTGAAATGCCGGCCTCCCACCGCGGCCGATGGCATAGCGATTCATCGTATGATCCAAAATGACTATCGGAACTCCTGGGATGGGCCGGGGAGGATTGTAGTAGCTCCCTATGCGATTGAAGGCGCATCAAAGGAAGGGTTGCGGTTTCAATGGCCTGAAGGTGTGGGCAAGGGAGTACCCGAAGTGAAAGGTGATCCTACGTGGAGTTTCGGTTATGTCGACATTGCTGTTCTGGTATCCCCACCGGGTGTGCCGAACGAACTCTACGAGATCAAGTCCATTTATTCATGGGTGCAAGGGGCTGGCGAGGTCTGGTGGTACTTGTACCACATGAAACTCACAGATCCGAACTGGGTCCTGGGAACCAACTATAACAGTGCCAGGCCCATCGGCCCGTGGCCAGGCGAGCCCGATGCCGAAGTGTGGGCGGGGCTCAAGATGCCGGGGCTCATTGTCTACTGGTGCAAGGAGAAACCAGAGTGCGAGAAGGAACCGGAGCGCGTTCCTGAGCAAGTACCCTGGCGGCCACCATTCTTCATCCCGTTCCTTCCCGAGTTTAAGCTAAAACTGCCCACTCTCGATCCATCCCTATGGCCTGGAGGACTTTACGGTGGACGCGGTGGGCACTACGAACCAGGCTGGCAATAGGCAGGTGAGGATAGCGATGGCGAAAGTCAGGTTCAAGAAAACTCTGCTGCGGATCGTCAAGCCAACCCTGGAGCTGCTGGGATACGAGTTCGTGGAAATTCCTGGCTGGTCGCCTGGTGTTTTCTTATTCCGCAAACGTCTCTGGGATAATGTCTACGCTTTTGTGAACTTCTGGGTGCATCCCATAAGTTATCCCCCAAGCTTCAGCTTCACCGTTGATCTAATTCGTAACCAGGGGGATGAGCCCAAACCGGCGTGTGTAGACCATGAAATCTGTCTAGATCTTAGATTGGGGCATGTGCTAAAGAGCTACTACAAGTTGGACTTCTATCCCTATGGAGATCACTGGTGGGAATACTCCAGCCGGGATGAACTGGACACGCAAATCCGAGATGCACTGGAGAAGCTCGTGACCTACGGCCTCCCCTGGCTGGAGGACCCGGCGTCTCGCCGTCCGGGTCTGCCGGACCACGCTACCATCGGGGAGTTCTTCGCGTCGTTGGGGGCGGTTGTCGCGCCTGTTCTGCAGCCACATGGGTACGAATTTGTGGAAACCAGATTGATCGGAGGCGCATGGGGATACTTTCGGAAACGGCTGTGCGCCAAGACACACAGTTTTGTCCTATTTACCGTGGCCTCCCAGGAGGATGACGCTGGGCGGTTGGGAACATTCTTTGGAGTGTCGCTGGCGCGCAACCCCGGGCCAATGCCTACCTTTGAGCACTCTGGCCGGATGTTCATCGAATCCAACAAGCCCTTGCCTGAGAGATGGCTTCAAAGACTTGTGGAGAAGGGTACTAACCAATTCTTCGTTCGCACAGATAAACCGTGGCCCGAGGAATTCGTCCAGAGACTTGCAGAAGAGGGAGCCAGGGTGGTCTTTTTCGCGAAAGGGGAAGAATTTCCCCGGCCCAGCCGCGAAGAACTCCATGTGTTCACATCGCTACAGTGGATTCTGGAAAAAGCAGGCTACGAGATCCCCAGACAACCGGGATATCCCCCGATCCTGACATGGCACGTCCATGATCGAGAGGAATTGCGAGCGGCGTTGCTGGAAGCGTCACGACTCGTCATTGAATACGGTCTGCCATGGATAGAGAATCTGGACAACGTGACGTAATGGCTCCGTTGGCTGTTCGCTACGCCGACCCCGCGCGGCTGTGGACGCCGCGTGGGGGTTGTTCGTTGGGCTTGACAGCGGTCCACGGTATGGCGTATACTTGGGATGACACGGGGAACCTGCTGAGTGACGGCGCACGCACGTACACCCTTCGGCTTCGCTCAGGGCAGGCCTGGGACGCGGCCGGCCGGCTCACCCGCGTGGTCAGCGGTGCCAGCACCACCCGATACATCTATACCGACCGGCGACGTGTTGCGCGTGCTCCAGACCGGCAAGGTGCAGAACTATGCCCTCATCGCGCTCACCGGCTTGCTGTTCCTGGCTGGGTACTTTATCTACGTGTTGTACCGCTGAGTGAGGCTTTGACAGGCTCTTAGCGGAGAGCGACGCGGCGGCGGCTAAGAGATGCAGGTTCAGTCGGCCATGGAAAAAGACACGATCGACCTGGGAGGTATTGCCTTTCCGGTGCGTTATCTCTTTGGCCCACGCCCGGACTGGGTGCCCAGTAGCGATGCTTTCTGGAAGACGGAGGGGTTCCCAGCCATTGACGAAGCACACGAGGACCAAGATGCGTCGAGGACGGTTGACGAATACCTCTACCACGGAGATCAGGTACGGTGAGAGTCTAGCGATGCTTGGTGGACACGTCGGCCTACGTAGCTCTGTACTACGCCGGCGAAGCCGACCATCAGCGCGTGAAGACAGTCTTCAAACAGCTTGAGCAAGACAAAAGCCATCTGGTGACGAGCGATTACGTGATTGATGAGACGATCACCCACCTGCGGGATTTGATCGGCTTGCCGGCGACACTGATCCCCGTGCGGGAAATCCTGTTGGCCTCACGGTTCACGTTGGAGCGGGTGACAGCGGCAGATTTTGCAAGGGCTTTGGAGATCATCACCCAACGGCCAGAGGTGGACTATTCTTTCACAGATTGCACCAGCTTTGCCATCATGGAGCGGCTGGGCCTGGATGTGGCAATAGCTCCCAACGGTCACTTTGCCAGGTTCGGGCGGTTCAGCCTGGTGTTGCCATTGTCGCCCTGATCGGGCTGCTGTTCCTGGCCGGGTATTTCATCTACGTGCTGTACCGATAGCGGGGAGCAGTGGGGCGGAGGAGCAGGGGAGCGGAGGAGCGGAGGAGCAGGGGAGCAGGGGAGCAGGGGAGCGGAGGAGCGGAGGAGCGGAGGAGCACGCAACACGCAATACGGAATATCGGAACACGCCTGACGTTTGACGCCTGACGTTTGACGCCTGACGTTTGACGCAACACGGAGCACGTACCACGGAGGATTGAATGAACATCGTTCCCTCACTAACCTGGATCAACTTTTTGCCACTACTGGGGGCCATCGTGGTCCTGTTCATCCCCCGCGACAGGCCGGACTGGATCCGGTGGTGGTCGTTCGCAGTGAGCCTGGTGGTGCTGGTCCTGAGCGCCTGGCTGTGGCTCAGCTATGATCATGCCGCCGGCGGGATGCAGTTCGTGGAGGATCGGCTGTGGATCCCGGTCATCAACGTCCACTATCACGTGGGGGCGGACGGGATCAGCGTGCCCATGATCTTTCTCACCGGCCTGCTCACCGCCATCTCCCTCCTTTACTCGTTCAACATCCAGGAGCGGGTAAAAGAGTTTTTCGCCTTTTTCCTCTTGCTCGAGATGGGGATGATGGGAGTGTTCACCAGCCTGGACTATTTCCTGTTCTATGTGTTCTGGGAGATCAGCCTGGTGCCCATGTACTTCCTCATCGGGGTATGGGGTGGCGAGCGGCGGGAGTATGCGGCCATCAAGTTCTTCCTGTATACGCTCGTCGGCAGCGTGGCGATGCTTTTGGCGATCATCGCCATCTACTTTGCCACCGGGGCCAAGACCTTCGACATCCTGGAGATCGCCAAACAGCGGCCCTTTGCGAACATGGAGCTGCTGCGGAATCTGGCTTTCTTTGGTTTCTTCCTGGGCTTTGCCATCAAGGTGCCGGTCTGGCCGTTCCATACCTGGCTGCCAGATGCGCACGTGGAAGCGCCCACGGCCGGCTCCGTGATCCTGGCCGGCATCCTGCTGAAGATGGGCACTTATGGCTTTTTGCGAATCATCATGCCCACCTTCCCCGGCGCGTGCCAGGAATTTGCCCTGCTCATCGGTGTGCTGGCCCTGATCAGCATTGTCTACGGCGCGTTGGTGGCCATGGCCCAGTGGGACTTGAAGAAGCTCATCGCCTACTCGTCGGTGAACCACCTGGGCTACGTGATGATGGGGATCGCGGCAGCGATGGCCGCCGCCACCAACATCAATGAGCGGGCCATCGCCGTAAACGGCGCGGTGTTCCAGATGTTCAACCACGGGATCATCACCGGCTCGTTGTTCCTCATGGTGGGCGTGATCTATGAGCGGACGCACAGCCGCGACCTGGCGCGCTACGGCGGCCTGGGGGCGCGGGTGCCGGTCTATGCCGGCGTGCTGACCATGGCCATGTTCGCGTCGTTGGGGCTACCAGGGTTGGCCGGCTTTAACAGCGAGTTCCTGGTCTTCCGGGGCACCTTCTCCACCTGGTGGTGGATCGCGGCCCTGGCGACCATGGGTCTGGTGGTGGGCGCCGCTTATATCCTGTGGACCATCCAACGCCTGCTGTTGGGCACGGCCAAAGACGAGCCACTCTACGCACACCTGACGGACATGAACCCGCGCGAGATCGTCAGCCTGGCTCCACTGCTCTTCTTCATGGTGCTCTTTGGCGTGTTGCCGTTCCTGATCCTGAACACCATCAACCTGGGCAGCCTGGATCTCTTGAGGATGATGTAGCGGATTGCAGATTGCAGATTGCAAATTGCAAATTGCGGATTGCGGATTGCGGATTGCAAGGTGCATGTGGAGGTTTGGCCTTGGATATCAATCTCCAGAGTATATTGGTTTTGTTGGGGCCGGAGCTGGTCTTGAGCGCGTTTGCGCTGCTGATCATGCTTTTGGGTCTGGCCTCACGGCAGCGGATCAGCCGGAACTTGTTGCGCGGGCTGGCGTTGCTGGGCCTGTTGACGGCGGGAGCCTGGACGCTGGTCTTGTTGATGCCGTGGAGCAAGGAACTGGGGGTCGGGCATGCGATCACCACTGACCCGAGCGGCCTGGTCGTGGCGGTGACCAAGGACCCCTTTGCCCTGTTCTTTGCCCTCCTGGCCTGCCTGGCCACCATCCTGGTGGTGCTCATGTCGTGGCACTATGAGGAGGCCCGGATCAAGGCCCCCGGCGAGTTCTACTCGCTGCTCCTCTTCGCGGCGACGGCCATCTGCCTGGTGGCGGCGGCCAGCGACCTGATCATGATCTACCTGAGCATCGAGTTCCTGAGCCTGAGTTCCTACTTGCTCACCGGGTTCCTGCGAAACGATGACAAGTCCACCGAGGCCGGCCTCAAGTATTTCCTCTATGGCGCAATAGCCTCGGCGGTGATGCTCTACGGCATGAGCCTGTTCTATGGCCTGAGCGGGTCCACCAGCCTGAGCGCCATCGGTTTACATGTCGGGAGCGGGCGCTTCGAGACGGTGGTGCCGTTGGTCCTGCTGCTGACCGGCTTGGGGTTCAAGATCGCGGCGGTGCCGTTCCATCAGTGGTCGCCAGACGCCTACGAGGGCGCGCCCACCCCCATCACCGCCTTCCTGTCGGTGGCCCCTAAATCGGCCGGTTTTGCCGTGCTGGTGCGGGTCCTCACCCTGGGCCTGCCCAACCTGATGCTCAACTGGGTGGCTCTCCTCTCCGGCATCTGCGTGGCGACCATGTTCGTGGGCAACCTGTCGGCTCTCCCGCAGCGGAATATCAAGCGGATGCTGGCGTATTCGTCCATCGCCCAGGCCGGCTATGTCCTCATCGGCGTCATCTGCTACGATGCCAGGGCCGAGGGTGCCGTGCCGGTTCTCATCTTTCTATTGGGCTACCTGTTCACCAACCTGGGGCTGTTCGCGGCGGTGGTGGGTTTTTCCAACGTCACCGGCTCGGACGAGATCGCGGATTACGCCGGGCTGATCCGGCGCGCGCCGTGGCTGGCGGTGGCGATGCTGGTCTTTTTCCTGTCGCTGATCGGGTTCCCCTCCACGGCCGGCTTTATCGGCAAGTTCTATATCTTCAAGTCGGCCATCCAGACCATGCACGGGCCGTTCCTGCTTCTGGCGCTGTTGGGTGTGCTGAACAGCGTCATCAGTGTGGGGTATTACTTTAACGTGGTGCGCCTGATGTTCTTCGCGCCTGCACCGGTGACCAACCCTTCGGAGGCCCCGGCCACGAGCACATCCATCGCCATAGGCGCGCCCATCATGACCGCGCTCATCATCGCCCTGGTGGCTACGTTACTCATCGGGCTGTATCCCGGGCCATTCATAGACCTGGTGCAGAAATCGGCGGTGGCGTTGCGGCCGGGGTAGATGCTGGTGGGCGGTCAGGTTGATAGCTGGAGGGCGCGGTCTGTGGATCCGCCCTCGTTTTGTTCTACCTTGACGGTAATTGCTCAGCCTACCCTGCCGCAGGTTGCTGGGAACCGTGTTTCCCGTCTGCGTACCGTCCCCCGGCGTGTCCGCGAAAACGCACGAGCCTGCGGGAGGGTGAGCATTATGTTCCCTGGCACCCGTGCATAACTCTTGTTAGGGAGGAGGAAGAATGGAGAAGGTTGCTGTCCATACCCAAGCCCCCGACTTTGCCCTGGAGGATTTCCGGGGACAGACAGTGCGTCTATCCGACTACCGGGGTAAGAAGCACGTCGTCCTGGTCTTCAACCGGGGCTTTATGTGACCCTTCTGCCGCCGGCACATGGCGCAGTTGCGCCAGGACTACCAGGAGTTCGTGAAGCGCGATGCCGAGGTCATCGTCGTCGGACCGGAGGGGCAGGAGGCCTTTGCCCGCTACTGGGAGAAGGAACAATTGCCCTTCGTGGGGCTCCCAGACTTGGAGCAAGTCGTCCTCAAGCGGTACGGGCAGGAGGTCAACCTGTTCCGACTGGGGCGGATGCCCGCTCAGGCCATCGTGGACCGGGAAGGATTCGTCCGCTGGATTCACTACGGGCACTCCATGAGCGACATCCCGTCCAATGAGGAACTGCTGACCCTGCTGGACGGGCTGGCCTGAAGTGGGTGCGGCGTGCGCCAGCGGAGCCCTCGGAAGGACAAGCGAACTACTGCAAAGACTGTTCGGACCGCTACCAATTGGTGCACAAGTGATCGCCGGCTGCGGGCCGCCGATGCGACGAGGGAAACCAGGGGGAAAAGCACCACAACCACTGCCCGGCGAAAGGGACGATGTGAACCTGTCACTGCCGGCCGGCGGTGCGTTGGGGGTCTGACACCGGCCCCCAAAGCGAAGTGTGCGATGTTCATGCTCGCGGCGGGTGTGCCCGGCCCAGGCCGGACTGGGTCACCCGCCGCCGGGCGCGAGGTCGCAGACCCCGCGCGAGCACATATTATACGAGGAGGTTTCAAATGAAGACCTGCAAGAATCTGCTGCGCGCGCTACTGTTCGTCTGCCTGGCCGTGGCGCTGCCACTCGGATCCATCGCCGCTGCGCCACAGCCGCACTCCCTACCGTCGCCGCCACCGGCCGCCGCCGGCGACCACCTCCCGATCATCA
>DAOTYG010000025.1:0-7174 GCA_034435155.1 Anaerolineae bacterium
GTATCGGGGTATGTGACCAGGCAAAGCCGACGCTGATCGGAAATACCTGCGAGAGAAATAAGAGTGATGGTATTGGTTTCTGGGGCAGCGCGGCCGGTGCAGCGCGGCAGAACACGTGCGCCGGGAACGAGCATCACGGCATCTACGTGGACGAGCAGGCGCAGCCGGCCCTGGAGGGCAACACCTGCCGGGGGAACAAGTGGTGCGGCATCGCCTATTTCGACACAAGCGCCGGCGCGGCGCGGCAGAACACGTGCGCCGGCAACGAGAAGCACGGCATCCACGTGGGCGAGCAGGCCCAGCCGACCCTGGAGGGCAACACCTGCCGGGAGAATAAGGATACCGGCATCGCTTACTTTGGCAGCGCGGCGGGGGTGGCCCGGCGGAACACCTGCAACGGCAACGAGCATCACGGCATCTACGTGGGCGGGCAGGCCCAGCCGACCCTGGAGGGCAACACCTGCCAGGGGAACAAGTGGAGCGGCATCGCTTACTTTGACAGCGCAGCAGGCGCGGCGCGGCAGAACACGTGCGCCGGGAACGAGAGGAACGGCATCTACGTGGGCGAGCAGGCCCAGCCGACCCTGGAGGGCAACATCTGCCGGGAGAATACCTGGAAAGGTATCGGGGTATGTGACCAGGCAAAGCCGACGCTGATCGGAAATACCTGCGAAAGAAACAAAGAAGATGGTGTTGGCTACTGGGGCAGCGCGGCCGGTGCCGCCCGGCAGAACACCTGCGCCGGCAACGAGAAGCACGGCATCTACGTGGGCGAGCAGGCCCAGCCGACCCTGGAGGGCAACGCCTGCCGGGAGAATAAGGTGGATGGCATATCATACCGGAACAACGCGGGCGGAGTGGCCCGCAGCAACGAGTGTACCGGCAACGGCGAAGACGGCATCTACGTGGCCTCTACCGCCCGGCCCACGTTGAGGGACAACCGCTGCCGGGGCAACAAAGGAAAGGAGGTGAACGACCAGCGACGTTGAGTTCGTACTTATCTCCAGGCTCAATCGGCCTGGCCAACCAATTCCGATCATAATTTGGTTGCTAACGCCGGTCTATGACCGGTGCCTGGCGGGTCGCACACCTGCTGGGAAGAAAGACCCGTCATTTCAAAACGAAGGAGGAAACCCGATGACTATAGAGAGCAATGTCCCGGCATGGGGGGAGGTGCAAACACCCCCCGGCGAACGTCATCTGCCGGTTTACCTGCTGCTCGATACCTCGGGCAGCATGGATGGCGCACCCATCCAGTCGGTGCGTGAGGGATTGGAGCAGTTTCAGCGTGAAGTCGCCGACGACCCCTTTGCCCGCGATGTGGTCAAGGTGGGCGTGATTACCTTCTCCAGCGATGCGCAACTGGTGACGGGCGGCCTGGTCCCGATCTCCGCCTTTCAACCGCCCCACCTGGTGGCCTCGGGGGTGACGCGCCTGGACCTGGCCTTCAAGGTCCTGCTGGAGTCCATGGACCGGGATGTGGTCCATCCGGTCAAAGGGGGTCACAAAGGGGATTGGAGGCCGGCAGTCTTTGTGCTGACCGATGGTCGGCCGACGGATGAGAACGGCAATGTAACCGACAGCCTGTGGAAGCCGGCCCGCGAGGCGGTCGTCAACCGCCCCAAAGGGATGAACAAGCCGAGCGTCATCGTGGCCGTCGGCTGCGGCCCGGACGTGGAGGACGAGACGCTCAAGGCGATCAGCACCGGCACGGCCTTTCGCATGGGGACCAGCCAGGCGGCGTTTGTGGCCCTGTTCCAGTATCTGTCGCGCAGCATCACCAGTTCGGTCCAGCCGGGCGGCAACCCCGATGACCCATTTGCCAATGTGTCGCCTTCTTCTGACCTGATCCGGATCCCTTGAGAGGTGTGGCCATGTTGACCGGTTTTGTCATCGGCGACCGGGCGTTGGGCGCCTCGGGCGACACTCATCCGTTTTGGATGATGGCTCACGCCGTGGCCGGCCCCTACCTGGTCGTAGGGGCCAGCGCCATCGGCCAGATACACCTGGCGCAAAAGTTACCGCGCGATGATGCCTTTGTCATCCGCGCCGCCGGCCCCTGGCTGGCCGCGGCCGTCGCCGACGGGGTTGGCTCGCGGCCCCTCTCCCGTTATGGTGCGACCTACGCCGTGGAAGCGCTCTCTGCGCTGTTGCTGCGCCCGCTCGTGCCTAAAGCCACACCAGGGGAGAAAACCGCCGCCCGACCGTTGTCACCCCAACACAGGAAGTTATCCCCTCCGCCAATTGTGGAAGAGACCGAACTAAAAATGCCCGTCATAAAAAAGGGCAGCACAGCGCGGGCGATGGGCATCAGCCTGCTGGAGTGGACCAGAAAAATCTTGCAGGGGGCAGAACCTGCACCTCTTCAGGAAATTTCTGCCACGGCATTTCTGCAGGTGGCTTCAGTGGGCTGGTGGCCTCCCCTGCCAGCCGATCAGCACCCCGGTGAGGTCTCCCAACCTGACCATGCTGCCGACAGCGCGGCCGTCCAAGGTCAGAGTGGAACGGTTGATCCGTCCACCTCTGGCCTGGATGAGCCCAACCTGGTGGAAGTTGTGAAGCAGGCCTTCAGAAAAACCCATCTGGGTCTGGGCGAACATGCTCGCAGCCTGGGTTTGGAACTGGCCGATCTGAGTTGCACTGCGCTGGCCTTGCTGCTGAATGTGGAGACAGGGAAAGGCGCTGTGGGCCAGGTGGGAGATGGGGCCATCCTGGGCCTGACGGCGGGAGGAAAGGTGCTGGAACTGGTGCAGGCCCCAGACACCGGCGATCCTCAGGCGACCTACACCCTGAACAAGCCCAATTTTGAGCGCTATCTGGCCCCGGCCATCATCGAGCGTCCGGCGGCGGACCCCTTTGTGGCTTTCTATGTGATGACCGACGGCCTGTCCGGCGACCTGCTCTATACCCCCCAGCATGAACTGCTGCAAGATTGGGCCCTGAAAGTAGACCGTAATCTGCGTCTGTCCTCCAGCCCCGCCCAGGCGGCGGCCGGGATGTTGAACTGGTTGGCCACGTACCAGGTTAAAGGGAGCTGGGATGACCGGACGCTGGTGGTGATCACCCAAAAGGAGGAAAGAACCGATGGCAACCGTCAACCTGCTGCCGGGCAGCCGGAATCTGCCACCGCAACTGACGATCGCTGACCAACCGGTTCATACCGGAGGGGAAGGGAGCATCTTTTTCACTCCGGATGGTGGCTACGCCGTGAAAATCTACCATCGCCCCTCGCCGGATAAACAGAAACTACTTCAGCACGTTCTGGACCTGGGCCGCAACCTGGGCGAAGATGAGCAGTTCCTGGCCTGGCCATTGGGCATCGTGGACCGGCTGAACGGTCAGTCGAAAGTTGGCGTGGTCACCCGGCGCGTGCCCTCCTCACACGTTGCCCTCTACAAACTTATTTACAGCCCGGTGGATGCCGTCGAGCAATTCCGCCAGGGTCGGAGCTGGCTGGAGTATCTCAAGATGGCCCGGGGCACGGCCGCTGCCGTGCGCACCATTCACGGGAAAGGAATGGCTCATGCGGACATCCACCTGAAGAACTTTCTGGCCAATCCGCTTTCCGGTGAAGTGGTGCTGATTGACCTGGATGGCCTGGTGGTCAAGGGTTTTCTGCCGCCCCAAGTCAAAGGCATGCTGGGTTTTATCGCCCCTGAAGTGATGATGGGCAAGGCCAGGCCCGATGAATTGACCGACCGCCACAGCCTGGCCGTACTGGTTCTCTGGATTCTGCTCCTTCGCAATGTGATGCAGACCCAGAGGTGTTATGATCCGGACGATCAGAGACATGACGATGAGTTGGGATTCGGTGAGTTTGCCTGTTTCAGCGAAAATCCCAACGATCGGCGCAACTGGATTCCCATCATCGGCACCCCTCTGTTTCGTAGGGGGGCTCTCTCCTACCGGGCGCTGACACCCAGGCTACAGGAGTTGACCGAACGGGCACTGATCCAGGGGCTGCATGATCCGCCCAAACGGCCTCAGGCGGTCGAGTGGGAGCGAGCCCTGGCGGAAGCTTACGATCTGCTGATCAGTTGTCCAACCTGTCGTCAATCGTTCTTCTATCCCTACTGGCTCCAGCCGCCACCCCGGCGCCAGTGCCCCTTCTGTGGGGCGGGCGTCCGGCCGCCTCATCCCGCTGTGCTGGAACTGCTGGAACCCAGAGCCAAAGGCACCCATGTGGCCGTGCGCGTGATTACTTTCTATCACGGCTTGCCGGTGTTTGCCGACCTTGCCGAACCTGGGCGGCTGCCCCCCTTCACCCGGCGGGGCACCCCCATCATCGGCCAGGTCGTGTGGGATTCCAGAGAGGGGGTGCATCGCCTGGTGAACAATGGCGACACGCCGTGGCGGGTGATCGCCGGCGGGAGCGGCGCGGTGGGCCGGGGGGCATCGGTAGCCCTGCGGCGCGGGTTGCTGCTCAGCTTTGGCGATGGCAGGCGGCTGGCACGGGTGGTGGAGTGAATATGGGAGGCGCGCCGATCTGCAAGGGGTGTGGTCAGGCCATAGGCGGCGCGTATGTCACAGCGATGGGCGCCACCTGGCACCCGGAACATTTCACCTGCGCCGCCTGTGGCCGGCCCATTGGCGACGCCAGTTTCTATCAGCACCAGGGGGCGCCGTATCATGTTGAATGTTACCGTCGTCACATAGCGCCTCGCTGTGCCTATTGCGGCAGGCCGCTCATCGGCCAGTATTTGGTGGATCATTGGGGCACAAAGTTCTGTGCTGAGCATGAGGGACAATACCCCCGCTGCCGTTTCTGCGGCCGGCTGGTGCCGCCGCAGCAGCAGGGGGGCCACGCCAGCAGGGGTGACGACATCCGCTGTCCTATCTGTCGGGCCAGCGCCATTGACTATATCGCCCAGGCCCGCCCCCTCTTTGCCCGCCTGGTGCAGTGGGTCAACGGTCAGGGGCTGCTGTACAACAATCTCAACCTGCACATCGAGTTGCGCACCCGCAAACAACTGGCCCAGTTCCTGCGCGAGCCGGGCGATACGCAATCGCTGGGCGCCACGCTGCACACCACCTACACCGAAAACGGGCGGGTGGTGCGCACCGAGGTCAACGGCGTGGCCATCTTGCGCGGCCTGCCCTCTACGCTTTTCCAAGGGGTGACCGTGCACGAACTGGGCCATGCCTGGCTGGCCGTGCATCGGGTGACCGACCTGCCACGTTGGGCCGAGGAGGGGTTCTGTGAGCTGCTGGCGCATCGCTTCTATCTACAAATGAACACGGCCGAAAGCCGCTATCATGCCACGGCCATCGAGCGACAGGCCGATCCGGTGTACGGGGATGGGTTCCGTCGGATTCGCGCCCTGGCCGAAGCGGTGGGTTTCCCATCCCTGCTCAGGACCCTGCGGGCAACAAAGCAACTGCCGGTGATTCGATAGGAGGCCAAAGCCATGTCTCAAGTGATCAGCGATCCCGCCGAACTCCGACGTTTCCAGGCCGCCTTGCGGCAATTCAACAGTGAGGTGTCCGCCAGTACCGGCCGCATCCGTGCTCAACTGCGCAGCCTGGGCAACGCCTGGCGGGACCAGGAATATGCCCGTTTCTCCCAGGAGCTGGAAACAGTCATCCAAAGCTTTGAACGCTATCTCCAGAATGCCGAAGGTTATCTCCGCCACCTGGATGCCAAGGCTGCGCCGCTGGAGGAGTATCTGAGACGGCGATAGACCACTAGAATTCTCCCCATTGGGCGAGAGATCGAACTACAGAGGACGCCAAGAGACTAACATTCAGCACACCGCGGCGCCGTCAGTTGCCCGAATTCATCGCCGAACTGGCTGCCGAGGTCCAGCAGCGATTGGACAACGAACAACCCGGCGCGCCCTCACGCTATCTCTTTCTCTACGGCCTGCAACGAGCACGCGACCTGCGCCAGGAGGAAATGGGCTTCGGCGGATTCGGCGGCTTTGGCGAGGAGCCGGCTGCGCCCAACCCGGCCCACCAATTCTCCACAATCTTACGCGAGGGGCCGGACCTGGGCATCCACACCCTGGTCTGGTGCGACACGATGACCAACCTGAACCGCAGCATAGAGCGTCGTACCTTGCGCGAGTTCGCCATGCGGGTTGCCTTCCAGATGAGCGCCGAGGACTCGGCCAACTTGCTGGATTCGCCGCTGGCGAGCAAATTAGGTCCTTATCGGGCATTGTTCTACGACGAAGAAGAGGGTCGCCTGGAGAAGTTCCGGCCGTACGGGCTGCCGTCAGCGGAGTGGCTGGAGCAGGTGAAAGGGTGGCTGGCCGGTAAGATGGCATAGCCTTGAGTTCCGCTCAAAAGGGGGCACAGATGACACGGAAGAACGAGGTGGTATAGCAGATGAGCCTCTCAGCCCGTGTTCGCTCCGTCCCGGCCCTGGAGGATTTGAAGAGCGCTTTGGCGCGCTTTGGAGTTGAAGCGCAAACCGCCCTCCAGGCTACCCGACAAGAGATTCTTCACGCAGAAGAATGGCTCCGGCAGCGCCTAGCCTACTGGCAGGCCGAGGTGCAACGACGCCAGGAAGAGGTACGCCTGGCCGAAGCGGCCCTGGCCCGCTGCCGGGCCGCCAGCTACCGCGATCCCCGCACCGGCGTCTATTACACGCCGCCCTGCATCGCCGAGCAGCAGGCCGTCCAGCAAGCCTATGCCCGCCTGCGGAAGGCCCAGGAAGAGCTCAACAACGTCCGGCGCTGGAAATATCTGGTGGATGAAGCTACCTCGGCCTACAGCCTCCAGGCCGAGCAGATGAGCCGCCTCCTGTCCACCGATCTTCCCAACGCGACCGCTTTTCTGGATGAGAAGGTCCGGGAGCTCCAGGCTTATCTGACGGCTGCTCTGCCCACGGGGGCAGGAGGAGCTCTCCCCGTTTCGCCCGCGCCGATGGCAGGCACCACTCCAGGCGGAGCTGCGAGCACAGGGGGAGGGCCTTCAGGCGGCTGGGTGGACACAGGGATTCAGATGGTGACCCTGGACCAGATTGACCTCAGCGATTCACCGGTGGCCGATACGGGAGATTTTCACAAGGTCACAGCTCAGGAAATGCAGGAGGGCCTGCGCAAGTTGCAGGACGTGGTGGCCCCGGCCGTTGCCCGTGGCGCGGATGGCGACTACTTTTCCCGCCTGGATGCGGCCCCAGGTCTGGATTATGCCCACGGCTATCGGCGCATTTACGATGCCTTCTACG
>DAOTYG010000026.1:0-5937 GCA_034435155.1 Anaerolineae bacterium
GCGGTCATCCTCTCGCCGGTCGGTGCCCGACTGACGCCCCACGTGAACAAGCGTCTGTTGCTCAGCCTCTTTGCGGCTTTCCTGGTCTTCGCGGGCTTCATGATGCTCTTCTACCGGGCAAAGGCACGAGAGCAGTCTCTGGGCCGGGGAACGGAAGTCGGCGCGGGCGTGGGGGTGGGCGCCGTGGCCGGATTCCTGGGTGGCCTGCTGGGTGTCGGCGGGGGGAACTTTGTCCTGCCGGTGCTCAACTGGATCGGGCTGGACCCCAAAGTCGCCGCCGGGACGACGTCCCTGGTCGTGGTCTTTTCGTCGCTCTCCGGCTTTCTGGGACACGCGACGATGAGCCGGCTGGACCCCCTGTTTGTCGGCCTGATGGCCGTGATGGCCGCGGCAGGCTCCATCGTCGGCTCGCAGTTGATGAAGACCAGACTGTCCAGCGCACAACTGAAAAAGATCATCGGCGTGTTGCTGTGGATGATCGCCGCCAAGATGATCTTTGACCTGATCAAATAACAAAAGGAGAAAACAATGGTGACCGGGTATATTCCCCCGGAGTGGGCCTTTGAGTTTCACGGGCACGAGTGCCCGTTCATGCCCCTGGGCTACCGCATGGGCAGGCTGGCACTCGCCTATCTGGGTGTTGAGAGGGAGCCCGACCACGGGTTCTACGTCTTTCCCGAACTGGGCGAGGGCCATCCGCAGACCTGCATGATGGACGGCCTGCAAATCGCCACCGGCGCCACCTACGGTAAGGTGCTGATGGCCAAGACCTTCTACGGCAAACTGGCGGCCACGTTCTATCATCCGCAAAAGGGCGCGGTGCGCTATGCGCTGCTGCCAGACTTTGTGGACGCGATGGGGAAATTTGAGTTCTTTGCCTATCGCAAGAGGGGCATTGAGCCATCGCACATTCCGCTGGAGGTGCGGCGGGAGGTGATCCAGTGGACCTATGAGCAGCCCGATGAGGCCATCTTCAAGGTGGAAGCCAGGCCGGATTTCCAGTACACCCCGGTCAAAGGCTCCTTCAACAAGACGAAATGCAGCGTATGCGGCGAGTACGTCTTTGACCGCTACGTGCGCATGAAGGACGGCCAGCCGGTGTGCATCCCCTGCTCGGGCTACGAAAAAACCGTGTTGGTTGAGCGCTAATTTCAAGGGCTACCCATATGAATCGCAACGATGAAGTTTACAAGATCGGCCTGGCCCTGCACGGCCACAAATGCCCGACCATTCCAGGCCTGCGCGCCGGGCTGGCAGCGATGGAAGCCCTGGGCGTCCAGCGCGCGCCCGACAGGCAGTTGACCGCCCTGGCGGAGATTGACCGGAACCATTGCTCTACCTGCTTCGCCGACGGCGTGCAGGTCGCCACGGGCCGCACTTTCGGCAAGGGCAACATTCGCAGCCTGGGCTACGGCAAGTTCGCTCTGACGCTGATCGCCAATAAGACCGGCCGCAGCGTGCGCGTGGTCGCCACGCCCGAAGCCATGCGCCGCAGCCAGGAATCGGAATTTATCCAGTACCGCAAGCGGGGCGTGCCCGCCTCGCAGGTGGATCCGGCGTTGGTCGAGCCGTTGATCGACCAGGTGCTGAGCGAAAAGGCCGAAGTGCTGTTCAACATCGGGCCGGTCAAGGAAGTCAAACTGCCACCCATGCAGCCGCACGACTTCAACACCTTCCTCTGCGCCGAATGCGGCGAGGTGACGGTGGAACGCTATGCCTGCGTCAAGAACGGCCAGATCGTCTGCATGCCGTGCGCCGGCCAGGCGTGATGACAGGAGGAGATCCCAATCCTGAACGAAAGCCACTTTCGTGGCACCAGGCGGCGCGCTTGTGCCTGGCGCGCCGCCGTCTGAAATGAACCGCTCTCACGGAGATTGATTCAATGACGCCTACGCTCTCATTGCTCATCAAAGTCCTTGTGGCGAGCCTGATTGTCGGCTTCGTCACCGCTTCCATCAAATCGTGGGTGGACCGTTTCTTCCTGGTCATCCTGCTCACCGGCCTGGTGGGACTGCCCATCCAGCGGTCCATCGCCATCAACCTGGTGGTGGTGGCCCTGGCCGCGCTCATGATGGCCTTGCGTCAGAGCGGGGTGCTGAAATCCGTGCGCGAAGACTGGGCCATGCTCGTCCTGCCCGCCATGCTGGGCGGCATGTTGGGGCGTTTGCTGGGTCTCCAAACTCCGACGCGCGCCCTGGTGGTCGTGCTGGGGGCGTACGCTATCCTGGCCGGCCTGCGCATGGCGCTCATCAAGCCGCTGCCCGAACGCGATGACAAGGCCCATCCCGCCTGGCAGGCGCCGATCGCCTTCCTGTTCGGCGGGCTGACCGGCCTGCTTTCGGCCGGCGGCAAGCCCTTCACCGTGCCGATTTACAACTGGGCGATGGGACATCACCCGCAGCGCGCCTATGCGCTGGCCTCGGTGGGCGTCACGGCCGCTGCGTGGAGTGCGGTCGGTGCGCAGGTGGCAGTGGGCACCCCGCTCGCGGCCGCGGATTTGGCGCTGGCCGCCTATGCCTTCATTCTGGTCACGCTGACGGCGCTGGCCGTGAACCGCTTCTGGACGCCGCGGCTGAACCAGGTGGTGACCTGGATCATCGCTCCGTTGCTGGTGCTGGTGGGCATCCGCTTCGTAATGATGGGGCTGGCTTGAAAATCTCGCGTTTAGACAGCCGTGAAACCACCTGCAAATGACCGAATCCGTTCACGTTACCGGTCTCACCAAAATCTACCCTGCGGCGAAAGGCCGCCCGCCCCTGCGCGCCGTGGACGAGATTGAGTTCACCGTCCAGGAGGGCGAAGTCTTTGGCTTTCTCGGCCCCAACGGTGCGGGCAAAACCTCGACCATCCGCATGTTGACCGGCCTCTCGCGCCCCACGGCAGGAAAAGCGCAGGTGCTGGGCCTGGACCTGGCAAGCGACCTGCCGCGCATCAAGAAGCGCATCGGCGTCGTGCCGGAAGCCTCCAACCTCTACGATGAACTGACCGCCTTCGATAACCTGGTCTTTTCCATGCAGTTGTACGGCGTGCCGCGCGCTGAACGCCAGCCGCGCGCCGAGGAACTCCTGCGCCGCTTCCGCCTGAGCGAGAAACGAGACACGCCTTTTGCCAAACTCTCGCGCGGTATGAAGCGCGCCCTGACCATCGCCGCGGCGCTGGCGCATCGTCCGCCGCTGGTTTTCCTGGACGAACCCACCACCGGTCTGGATGTGATGAGCGCCCGCGCCCTGCGGGGGATGATCGCCAGCCTGCGCGACGAGGGCGTGACCATCTTCCTGACCACGCACTACCTGGAGGAAGCCGAGCGCCTGTGCGACCGCGTGGCCATCATCGTCCGCGGGCGCATTGTGGCGCTGGATACCGTGGACGGGCTGAAGGCTCAGGCGTCGGGCCGCCCGACGGTGGAGGTCACGGTGGCGGGGGAGGAGGGCCGCACCGAGACGCTGCGCTCTGCGGGCGACGACGTAGAAGCGACACTGCGCCAGGCGCTGGCGCAGGCGGGGGGCCGGCGAGTGCTCGCCGTCAACACACTCCGTCCAACGCTGGAGGACGTGTTCGTCCGATTGACCGGCCTGAGCGCCGAGGTCATGCTGGTGGAGAAGGGGAAGAAGTGAAACGTGAAACGTGAAACGTGATTACGGGTTCCGCCCTTTAGGAGAATCTCTGTGTTGTGTGATGATCTGCGCGGGATGTTCTATATTGCCCTGAAAGACCTGAAAGCCTATTACTTCAAAGCGCCCAACATCAGTTGGGGCATCCTGTTCCCGTTCGCCTTCATCCTGGCCTTTGCCATCCGCAACCCCGGCGACCTGCGCCTGCTGGTGCCCGGCTTGCTGGCGCTGACGGTGCTGTTCGGCACGAGTTCGATGGAGGCCATCGTCATCGTCTTCGAGCGGCGCATCGGCTCGCTGGAACGGCTGTTTCTGGCGCCGGTGCGCCTGCCCGCCCTGCTGGCCGGGAAACTGCTGGGCGGCATGGCCTTTGGGCTGACGGTGACGCTGGTGGTGCTGGTCATCTCGCTGGCCGCCTTCGGCGCGGGCGGGACGAACTGGCTGCTCCTGGTGCTCGCGCTGCTGCTCTCGGCAACGGCCTTTTCCGCTATGGGCGCGTTCGTTTCGGTGGCCGTCAAGGAGGTCTTTGAGGCGCAGACGCTGGCCAACTTTATCCGCTTCCCGATGATGTTCCTGGGCGGCGTATTCGTGCCCCTGGCCTCTATGCCCGGCTGGTTGCAAATCCTGGCGCGCTTCCTGCCGCTGACCTATTCGGTCGAAGCCCTGCGCGCCGCGCTTTCGGGCGGCGCGGGGAGGATGGCCTGGCTTGACCTGGGCGCGCTGGCGGCGTTCAGCGTGGTCCTGTTCTGGCTCGCCGTGCACACGCTGGCGCGGCGGATGGAGTAACGATCGCTGGATAGCGTGAATCTCAGGCAATCACACAGAGAATCTATCAAATCCTGGAGGTTGAATATGAAAATCGCAGCCGTATCGGAAGACGGCGTGACCATCAGCCAGCACTTTGGCCGCGCCCCGTTCTATGTCGTCGTCACCGTGGAGAACGGTCAGATCGTGGGCCGCGAGATGCGGAGCAAGATGGGCCACGCCCAGTTCGCCGCTGAGCCGCACACCGAGGAGGCCCACGGGGCCGACCCACGCGGCCACGGTTTTGACGCCGGCGCCCAGTCCCGCCACGCGCGCATGGCCGCTGCCATCGCCGATTGCCAGGTGCTCCTGGCGCGCGGCATGGGCGCCGGCGCTTATCAGAGCATGGCCCAGGCCGGTATCCGGCCGGTGGTCACCGACATCCCGGTCATTGACCAGGCCGTGCAGGCCTACCTGGAGGGCCGCCTGGTGGATCACACAGAGTGGCTGCACTGACCGGCTGCCCGGGCCAGCCAACGCAGCGGTTCGCGCCGCGCTGGGGCGAAGGAACAAGCGAATGGACAGGAAAAAGGCCGATCCCTTCCGTACCTATCGAGTGAGCATAGAACGCCAGGACGAGGCCCATGCCCAGGCCTCGTCCCATGGCCACACGCTGATGCTGGGCGTGCGCCGCGGCGACCCGAGGGCCGGTTTCAACGCCGCCGAGACGTTGCTGGCTGCGCTGGGGGTGTGCCTGGTCACCAACGTCAACGCCCTGGCGGCCAAGATGCGCCTGCAGGTGGACGGCGTGCGCGTCGAGGTCGAGGGCGACCGCCGCGACGAACCGCCGGGCCTCGTCCAGATTCGCTATCGCCTGCTGCTGGATAGCCCCGAACCGCCGGACAGGCTGGAGAAACTGCACGAGGTGGCTTTCAAGTGGGGCACGGTGACCAACACCTTGCTCGACGGCGTGGCGGTGCAGGGCGAGCTGGCGAAGGGAGACCAGGATTGATGGAATTTGCCACCATTGTCGAGGTAGTTATAAAGGAGAGTGATATGGTAACAGAAGCACAAATTCGTGAGGCCCTGCGCCCGGTGATAGACCCAGAAATCGGCATGAGCGTGGTGGACATGGGGATGGTTCGTCACATCGAGCTGGACGACGAAGGCAATGTCGAGGTCAAGATGGTATTGACGGCGCCCTTTTGCCCCCTGGCCGGATTCATCACCGAGCAGGCCCGGCGGGCGGTGGCCGCCGTGCCGGGGGTGAAGGAGGCCAAAGTAACCCTGCTCGATGAGCCCTGGAACCCGGCCTGGATGCAGGGGTAGAGGAATCCGATCCGGCCCACATCGCGGTGGGGACCGACGGCGCGGCCTGCGCGACCGGGTCGTCGTGAGGAGGAGAAGCTGTGATCGAGCGAATGCGCAGACGGCTCGCGGCCTCCACGGCCAAGTGGTGGCTTTCCGCCGGGGCCTTGTTGGGCGCAGGGATGCTGCCCTGCCCTGACTGCGGCGCACCGATGATCCTGCATTTCTGGCCGCTGGCAGCGATGGTACTGGCCCTGCGGGCCCTGAAGCGCCG
>DAOTYG010000027.1:0-7306 GCA_034435155.1 Anaerolineae bacterium
GGGCACCAGTAGCGATTATGCGCGCTGGAGTTGAGCCTTCAGGCGGGTCTGGCGGGCACGAACCGGCTAAAGCCTCGACTCCAGAGCTGTACTGGCCCCAACGCGATACGCTCACGTAGTTGGGAGCGCCCACAGTCAAGAATGCCAGTTCCCCACCACAGAGGACGCAGACGCTTCGCGCGCTTTTCTGGGCCCTCAGCGTGCTCTGCGGTGAGATGTGGATCATCACCAGGGCCTCTTGTCTCGATTTGAAAAAGCGGCTAAAACCGGGTATAATTCTTCCTGCTTGATCCCATGCCCGGAGGCTGGTATGAGCTTTATGGCTTATAATAGCAAATTGACGTTCCTCAGCGGTCGGGCCCACCCGGCCCTGGCCAAGGCCATCTGCGATCACCTGGGTGCCTCCCTGCTGGAGGCGGACATCTTTGAGTTCAGCAACTCGAATACCTTTGTGCGTCTGCATCGCAGTGTGCGGTCCCACGATGTCTACATTGTGCAACCGACCTGTGCGCCGGCCAATCATAACATCATGGAACTGCTGATCATGATTGATGCCGTGCGCCGGGCCTCGGCCGGACGTATCACGGCGGTGGTGCCGTATTACGGCTATGGCCGCAGCGACAAGAAAGACCAACCCCGCGTCCCCGTCACCGCCCGGCTGGTGGCGGACCTCATCACCGTGGCCGGGGCCGACCGGCTGCTGACCCTGGACTTTCACGCTGAGCAGATCCAGGGCTTTTTCAACATCCCGGCCGATGAGCTGACCGCCCTGCCCATCCTGCGCCATTACTTTGAGCGCAAGATCGAGGCTGGGGAACTGGATCATGAAAGCCTGGTGGCGGTGGCGGCCGATGTAGGGGCCACCAAGCGCGCCCGCGACTTTGGCACGCACCTGAATATTCCCCTGGTGGTCATCGAGAAACGCCGCTCCCTTGACGAACATGGCGTCACGGTCCGCTCCTTCAACGTCATCGGCGAGGTGCGGGGCCGTACTGCCATCATCGTAGACGATGAGGTGGATACTGGCACCTCCTTGCTCATGGCCGTGGAGGCTCTACGCCGTGAGGGGGCCACGCGTGTCCTGGCCTGTTGCACCCATCCGGTCTTGTCCGGCTCGGCGACCGAACGCATCCGCGATGCTACAGACCTGGAAGAGCTGGTCGTCACCGACACCATCCCCCTGCCGGCCAATGCCCCGGCCAAGATCAAGGTCGTCTCCGTGGCTCCCTTCCTGGCCGACGTGATCCGTGCCATCCACGAGGGCACGTCCGTGGGCAAGGTGTTCGACCAGTACGACGTCTCTTAGAGCTTGTCTGAAAAGTCTACCACTATTTGCGCGCCCACCATGCTCCGCGTGGGCCGGCCAGGGGTCGGGATGGCTGCCACGCAGAGCCTGGTAGCGAGTAGCAAGCAAGCACGGGGGAGAGAAGATATGACCACCGTAGAACCCAGGATTCGCGTGTTGTTGGCTAAACCCGGGCTGGACGGCCATGACCGGGGCGTCAAGGTAGTGGCCCGGGCCCTGCGCGACGCCGGCATGGAGGTCATCTACACCGGCCTGCGCCAGACGCCGGAGATGATCGCCGAGGCTGCCCTGCAAGAGGATGTGGACGTGGTGGGCCTGAGCATCCTCTCCGGCGCGCATATGGCCCTGTTTCCGCGCATCATGGAGCAGTTGCGCCAGCGGGGTCTGGACGACGTGGTAGTCTTTGCCGGGGGCATCATCCCGGACGAGGACGTGCCCCGATTGAAGGAGCTGGGCATTCGTCACGTATATGGTCCGGGGACGGATACGCGGGACATCGTGGCCGACATCCGGCGCGCCCTGGGGCATGAGGGCGCATGAACGCACCAGAACTCGTCGCTGGCGTACTGGCCGGCGACCGGCGGGCCATGGCCCGGGCTATCAGCACCGTGGAAAACGACCGGCCAGCGGCGCGGGAGTTGCTGGCGGCCCTCTATCCGCACACCGGCCGGGCGCAGATCGTCGGCGTGACCGGGGCGGCCGGCTCCGGCAAAAGCACTCTGGTCAACCAACTGGCCCTGGAGCTGCGCCGTCGGGGACACACAGTGGGCATCGTGGCCGTGGATCCCACCAGCCCCTTCAGCGGCGGGGCCATCCTGGGTGACCGCATCCGCATGAGGGACCTGGCTGGCGACCCCGGCATCTTTATCCGCAGCATGGCGACCCGGGGGGCACTGGGCGGCCTGGCCGCCGCAACGGCCGACGCTGTGAGTATCCTGGATGCGGCCGGCCTGGACTGCATCCTCATCGAGACCGTGGGCGTGGGCCAGGACGAGGTGGACGTGGCCCGCGAGGCCCACACCACCCTGGTGCTCCAGGTCCCCGGCCTGGGTGATGACGTGCAGGCCCTCAAGGCCGGCATATTAGAGATCGCCGACGTGTTCGTGGTGAACAAAGCCGACCTGGACGGGGCGAGCCAGTTGGCGTTGCAGCTCCAGATCATGTTGGACTTGAACGGTCCCGGTGCAGACGCTGGCTGGCGTCCGCCCATCATCCAGACGGTGGCGACGGCCGGCACCGGCGTCGCGGCCCTGGCCGACGCCATCGCCGCGCACTGGCGTTACCTGCACGACAGCGGGCGATTGCAAGCCCAGGAGCGCGCCCACGCCGAGCGATTGCTGACGGAGACGCTGGCCCGGGAGGCCACGGCCCGGTTGCTGCGCGCGGCTCGGGACCAGGGCCTGTGGGAAGCGTTGGTGGATCAGGTGGCGGCCCGCGCGTTAGACCCCTATACGGCGGCCGACCGGGTTATGACTGCGCTGGAGTGAGGGTGTCTATGGATCTGCTGATCCGCGAGGCGCGCCCCGACGACGCCAGGGCTACGAGAAGATCTTCACCTACGTCCGGGCCGACAACCTGGCCTGCCTCGCCTTTCACCTCCAACTGGGCTTTCGGATCGTCGGCACGGCGCAACGTCAGGCGCGAATCAATGATCGCTACGAGGACGAGATCGTCATCGAAAAGTTCCTGTAGCGGTACGCGGTAAAGGGTATGGAGCAGGTGCGATGAACATCCCCCACCCTATACCATATCAAGGCAGTAAACGTCATATCGCCAGGTATATCTTGCCTCTTTTCCCACACCAGATCGACACGTTGGTGGAACCATTCGCCGGCTCCGCAGCTATCTCTATAGCTGCGGCGTGTTATGGGAAGGCGGCTCGATTCCACCTGAATGATATCAACCAACCATTGATGGCCCTGTGGCATGAAATCATTCACAACCCCAACGATATTGCGGATAGTTACGAGCGTCTCTGGCGAGAGCAACAGGGACGGGCACGCGAGTTTTACGATCAGGTCCGTGACGAGTTTAACCGAACGAAACGACCAGACTGTTTGCTTTATCTATTGGCCCGCTGTGTGAAAGCCTCCGTGCGCTACAACGCGAAGGGGGAATTTAACCAAAGCCCGGACAACCGCCGGTTGGGACGAAACCCGGCGCAAATGAGAGATGACATATTTACGGTCTCGAATCTGTTTCGTGGCCGTACCACGATCACCAGCGAGGATTACCGGGACATATTGAAGGTAGTTACGAGCAATGACCTGGTGTATATGGACCCGCCCTATCAAGGCGTTTGCAGCAATGGCGACCCGCGCTATTACGGTGGGGTCGGGTTTCAGGAACTTGTTTGCGCTTTAGAAGACCTGGTTAGTCGCCAGGCCCTCTTCATACTGAGCTATGATGGGCGTACAGGAGAGAAAACCTACGGCCAAGAGCTTCCGTCCGAATTGGGTGTACGCAAAATAGAGGTACAGGCCGGGCGTTCTGCCCAATCCACACTCTTGGGGGGAAGCGAGATAACGTATGAGTCAATCTATCTCTCAGTGGCGCTGATAGATCGGCTTGGTATTCCTTCTGACCGGCTGGCAACTGCCCTGATACCCCAGAGAGCGACCCAACTTGCGTTTCTGTGAAAATGAACCGGTGTGGTAGCAGGATCAGATGTCAAAAGACATGTTCCCGCCGGAGATAATCAAGCTGCTGGAGTCCATCTCCAACAAACGTGCGCGGATCGTCATTCAGCACATTCTCGAACACGGCTCTGTCACAACCGAGGAGCTGGAAAAGCAATACGGTTACGACCACCCTCCACGAGCGGCTCGCGACGTGCGCGAGGCTGGCATCCCATTGGAAACGTCTCGCGTCCGTTCATCAGACGGACGATGGATAGCCGCCTATCGGTTTGGCGATCTAACCAGGATTCGGAAGGGAAGGTTTCGAGGTCGGCGCGCCTTCCCCAAGAGATTCAAAGCAGAGTTGTATGAACGCAGTGGTAGCATATGTGCAATATGCGCCGGGGGATTCGAGTCCCGATATTTGCAAATAGACCACCGGATACCCTATGAGGTGACGGGAGAAGAAGCCAACTCCGAGCTAGATGAGAAGCAGTACATGCTGCTTTGTGGGTCTTGCAACCGGGCCAAGTCCTGGTCTTGCGAGCACTGTCGAAATTGGCTGGATGCCAAATTGCCGCATGTGTGTGTCACATGCTATTGGGCCAACCCGGAGAACTACATGCACATTGCGTTGAGGGAAGTGCGGCGTGTGGACATCCTATGGAGTGAGGATGAAGTGCAAACATACGAGCGGCTGAAACGCCTGGCGCTAGAGCATCAATCTCCAATACCAGAGTACGTCAAGAGAGTCATTGCACAGTGTTTGGAGAAAGGCGACGTCTAATACTCACCAACTCGACTGTTGCGTTCCATTTGACTCGAAGGTGGCTCCCAGAGACTCAATGGACCAAACGGCCTCAGAAGCAAACACCCTAGACCTGGGTATCGTCATCGTGAACTATAACACGGCGAAACTGCTGCGCGATTGTCTGCGGTCGCTCTATGCCAGCACCGGCGTCACATTCCAGGTCGTGGTGGTAGACAACTGCTCGTCTGATGGCAGCGCGCAGGTGGTGCGCCAGGAGTTCCCCCAGGCGCAGCTCATCGTCGCGGAGGAGAACCGGGGTTATGCCTGCGCGAACAACCTGGGCCTGCGCACGTTCCTGGATGGGACCGAGTCCCCACCGCGCTATCTGCTGCTCCTCAATGCGGACACATTGCTGCCGCCGGAGGCCCTGGCGCAGATGGTGGCCTTCCTGGACACACACCCCCAGGTTGGGGTGGCCGGCCCCAAGCTGGTCCGGCCGGATGGCAGCCTGGACCTGGCCTGCCGCCGCAGCTTCCCGGACATGGCGACCCTCATCTACCGACGCCTGGGCCTGCACAAGCTGTTCCCCCACCATCCGCGCTTCGCCCGCTATAACCTCACCTTCCTGGACCCCAATGAGACCACGGAGGTGGATTCCGTGGTGGGCGCGTTCATGATGGTCCGCACGGAGGCCGTGAACAAGGTGGGGTTGCTGGACGAGTCGTTCTTTATGTATGGCGAAGACCTGGACTGGGCCTATCGCCTCAAGCAGGCCGGCTGGCAGGTCTACTACTACCCGGCCGTGGAAGTGCTGCACTACAAGGGCGAGTCGTCCAAACAGCGGGTGTTCAAAACCACCTATGAGTTCTATCGCGCCATGTATATCTTTTACCGCAAACACTATGCCCGAAACACGTTCTGGTTGCTGCGCCCCATCATCGTGGCCGGGATCGCGATCCAGGGCGGCTGGGCCTTATTGCGCAACGCCCTGCGGCCGGCCACGCGCCGGCGCGTCGGTTAGGTAACGAGGAGGAATAGTTCGATGCGCAGACGCAGCACGTGGATATCCACGCTATCCCTGCTGACCATTGATGCCTTGCTTGTCACGGCCGCCTTTGTCTGCGCCTATCACCTGCGCCTGGCGACGGAGATCATCCCCGCCGTTGACGTGCCGCCACTGGACACCTATTATGGTCCTCTGGCGATCCAGATCATCAGTATCTGGGGCGTCTTTTTATTCTCGCAACTATATTACCTCAAACGCGGCCTCTCTTTGATAGACCTGGCCTACCGCATCTTTGTGGCCGTCTCGGTGGGTACAGCAGTGGCGACAGCCCTTACTGCCTTCACCGTTAAGGGGCTGGAGATCGTCTACCCCCGGCTGATGTTAGCCTATGTCTGGCTGCTGAGCATCGCCTTCCTGATCCTCGGCCGCCTGACCATTACCGTGATCCAGGGTTGGTTGCGGGCCCACGGTCGCCGGAAGGATCGGATGGTCATCGTCGGGGCGACGGACATCGGGCGACTGGTGTTGAGTAAGGTCCAGCAATCGCCCCACCTGGGCTACCAGGTGGCAGGTTTTGTGGATGACGACCCTCCTGGTTCCACCTTTGCCGGGTTGCCGGTGTTGGGCAGCACCGCTGAACTGGGAGACATCGTCGCCGAGGGCCAGATCGCGGAAGTGATCATCGCCCTGCCCCAGGCCACGCGCCGCGAGATCCTGGCCATCGCGGCTCACTGCAATAATCGGGACGTGAGTGTCAGGGTGTTCCCGGACCTGTTCCAGATCATGGCGACCGAGGTGAGCATCGGAGACCTGAACGGCCTGCCCCTGGTCAGCATCCGTGATGTGGCCCTGCGGGGTTGGCGGCTGATGCTGAAACGGGCTGTGGATGTGGTGTTCAGTGCCCTGGTTCTGGTCTTGTTCTCACCGCTACTGCTGTTCCTGGCTTTGCTGGTCAAACTGGAATCGCCGGGGCCGGCACTCTATATCCAGGAACGAGTGGGGCTGGACGGCAAACCGTTCCCGGCCATCAAGTTCCGGTCCATGCGGCAGGATGCCGAAGCCGAGACCGGGCCGGTCTGGGCTAAGGCCAACGATCCGCGCCGCACCCGGGTGGGCGCGTTCCTGCGGCGGTTCTCCCTGGACGAGATGCCACAGTTCATCAATGTCTTGTTGGGGCAGATGAGCATCGTAGGCCCCCGGCCCGAACGGCCGGTCTTTGTGGAGGAGTTTGCCCGGCGCGTGCCGCGCTATCAGGAACGCCATCGGGAGAAGGCTGGCCTCACCGGCTGGGCGCAGGTCAACGGCTTGCGCGGCGACGTACCCATTGAGGAGCGCACGGCCTATGACCTGTGGTACGTGGAGAACTGGACCCTGGGGCTGGACTTTAAGATCATGCTCAAGACGGTGTTCGAGATGATCCGGGGTGAGAACGCTTATTGAATGCAAATGGGCAGATGAGCAAATATGCAAATGAGCAAATATGCAAATGAGCAAATATGCAAATGAGCAAGGCTCATGTCTAGAACAAGTGCTAAGGATATGGTATAATTCTCTGTATGGACTTCCCAATTGTCGACTTATTTGATGACGAACTGAGCGCGGTGTGGCTGCTGAAGTACTTCCAC
>DAOTYG010000028.1:0-4280 GCA_034435155.1 Anaerolineae bacterium
GCTGGCCGCTGGCCGGGTCTATAGGAAGCTGCATAGCCACGTATACTGTATCGCCGACCCGAACGCCCTGAGAATATGGCCCCACCGCCGCCGGGGCCTGATCGGTGTGGATACGGCTTTTCACAGGCAAGGACCTCCTCGTAAATAATGTGGGACCAGACCCGGCGGATTTCTCCCACCGGCAGGGTCTACGCTGGTATTATACCACCTTGCCGGGCCATTGACAAGGCCAGGCTCACACTTCCACCTGATCCAACCGCCGGGCGGCCACGTACAGCGGCACCACGACCGCGATGGCGGTGAGGATCAGCGCCACGGGCAGCGCGATGGCGTAGCCGGCCCAGGTCCACCCGGCCAGGGCCGGCAGCGCAAACGTTTCGCCTGTGCCTGACGGCACGCCGGTGGCCAGCAATTCGATCAATCGAGGCAGGGAGAAAACCAGGAAGATGAGCAGCACGTACAGGCCATAGAGCAACATCGCCAGGAAAAAGGCCGCTGTGGACACGGCCCGCTGCGGGTTGTCCCAATCGAAGCGGGGAAAGGCCGCCCCCATGCCCAACGCGATAGCTGAGATGCCCAGGCCGGCCAGGGCGATCATCAGCAGGTTCCAGGCGATCTCCACCAGGCCCTCGCCCATGAGCAGGCTGAAGATGACCATGAGTACGGCTCCCAGCACGAGCAGCGGGATGTAGGCCACCACGAGCTTGCCCGCCAGCAGCCGTAGGGCGGACAAGGGGGCGGTGCGCAGGAGCCAGTAGTTTTTCCCCTCCTGGCTCACCGCCACCAGGCTCAGCCGCGAGAACATGGTGGCGATGAGAAACAGGATCATACCGCCACTACCGATAGAGGCCAGAGAGGCCACGGCTGGGGGCAGTTCCTCACGGCCTTGCCCGGGGAGGAACATGCGTGACATGAGCACGATGATGACGACCACCGGCCAGATGGCCGTCTGGATCAAGACGCGCATATCCCGGCGCAGATACTTGAAATCCTTCCAGGCCACGGCCCAGATGTCAGGGGGTAGCAAAGGACGGCGACGTGTGGTGGGGTGTGATCGCTTCTGGGCCGGGGCAGGGCGCGCCCGGCGCGCGGCCACCGTACCCAACCCGGCCCAACCGATGTAATAGAGTCGCTCGGCCGCCAGCAGGCACAACCCATAGACCGCCGCTGAGACCAGGGCAAAGAGGCCCAGGTAGAACGTCGCCCAATCCCACTGGCCGGCACCGGCCGCCGCCAGACCATTGCCGGCCCAGGAACTGGGCAGGAAGAACAGGTCTATGCTGAGGGCTTGCTGGGCCAGGGCCTGAGCCTGCGCCGGCGAGGTCCAGATCGAGTTTTGCTCGAGGGCCGGGCCGGCTAACTGGCTTACCAGATAACAGGCCACGCCCGTCACTCCTCCCAGCACGGCGATGATCTCGCGCAGCCGCCGGGCCGGGATATAGCGCGCCAGCACGATGACGGTCAACGCGCCCAGCCCATTGGGGATAAGGGGTACGGCCAGAAAGACTAACACCAGGAACGGGAAATAGAGCCAGTGATAGCCAGCCCCCGCTCCCAGACCGAGCGCGGCCGGCAGGCCGAAGAAGAACCACAGACCATAGTTCGACAACAGGCCGCGCAGAAACTTGGCGGTGAAGACAGCCCGCATGGGGATCGGGGCGGCCAGCAAGAGTTCCAGGTCATTGGACAGGTATAGCTCGGCCAGGGCCGTGGCAAAAGCGCCGGTGAAGAGGAAAAAATAGGCGGCCAGGAAGAACAGAGGCAACAGGCGGCCGATAAAGACCGGTCCCAGGAACGCGCGGAGACCCAACCCAACGCCCCAACTCATCCCATAGATGCCCACCGTCGTGGCCGCCAGGATCAGAAAGATGGCGATCATGAGCAGCTTGCGGCCCCACGACCACCGCCGCCAGGAGTTCCAGGTCAGCCGAAACCGCAACTTTAACAACAATCCGGTATAGCGTAACATTCTCTACCCCGCCTATGCTGCCAGATAGCTGGCCAGTTCCGCGTACTCGGCGCCGCCGGTCAACTGCAGGAAGATGTCCTCCAACGACGCCCCGCTCGTCTCGCCCATGCCGCTGCGCAATTCCTCCATCGTGCCGCAGGCAATGAGCCGGCCCTGGTTGATAATGCCCACCCGGTCGCACATGCGTTCGGCGATCTCCAGGATGTGCGTGCTCATGAACACCGTCACGCCCCGATCGCAGAGCTGGCGGAGGATGTCCTTGATCAGCCGCGCGCTCTTGGGGTCCAGGCCCACGGTAGGCTCGTCCAGGAAAAAGACCTGGGGGTCATGGATGAGGGCGCCAGCCAGGGCTGTCTTCTGGCGCATCCCGTGGCTGTAGCCCTCGATCAATTCATCGCCCCGGTCGGTCAGGTCCAGCAAACGCAGCAGGTCCTCGCTGCGCCGGGCGGCCCGGTCCGGGTCCACGCCATACAGATCGGCCATGAAGCGCAGGAACTCGCGGGCCGTCAGTTTTTCGTACAGATAGGGCTGATCCGGCACAAATCCCACCAGCGCTTTGGCGGCCAGCGGCTCGCGCTGTACGTCGTGCCCACCGATGCGCGCCGTGCCGCCGTCGGGCCGCAGCAGGCCCACCAGGAGCTTGATGGTAGTGGTCTTGCCGGCCCCGTTGGGGCCGAGAAAGCCGAACAACTCCCCGGCCGGGATACGCAGGTTCAGGTCACTCACCGCCGTCAGACTGCCGTAGCGTTTGGTCAGGTTGTCCGTCTCGATCATGTACATGAATGCCCTCCCCTAAAACGTGAAACGCAAAAAGTAAAACGTAATGCCTGAGCAAGAGACAACGCCTTACGCCTTACGGTTTACGTTTTACGTTTTACATTTACCTCCACCTCACTCAACCGCACCGGCCGGTGTTCCTCATACGACAGCCGGGCCGCATAGCCCATCACCACCGGGATGCGCCCATCGCGGCCGGTGACCGGTGGCGGCGTATCCTTCTGGATGCACGCGATGAACGCCTGCATCTCGGCCACGTAGGCGTCGGCGTAGCGCTCCACGAAAAAGAACTGGGGCAGTGGCTCGTGGATGCCGTGGGCGTCGCTGATGACGGCGGCGTCCGGGGCACGATTAGAGACCGTCACCATGCCCTGCGACCCGAACACCTCCACCCGCTGGTCGTAGCCATATACGGCCCGGCGGCTATTGTCAATGGTGCCCAGCGCGCCGTTCTCGAAGCGCAGCAGGACGACAGCCGTGTCCACGTCGCCGGCCTCGCCGATGGCCGGGTCCACCATCACCCCGCAGGCAGCGTAGACCTCCTCCACCTCGCTGCCCATGAGGAAGCGGGCCATGTCAAAGTCGTGGATGGTCATGTCCAGGAAGAGGCCACCGCAGACCCGGACGTACTCCAGGGGCGGCGGCTGAGGGTCGCGGCTGGTGATCCTCAGAATGTGGGGCGCGCCGATTTGTCCGGCGGCGATCACCGCCCGCGCCCGCTGGAAGCTGGGGTCAAAGCGGCGTTGGAACCCCACCTGGAGCCTGACCCCGGCCCGCTCCACCGCTGCCAGCGCCCGGTCAATCTGCTCCAGGTCCAGGGCGATGGGCTTCTCGCAAAAGATGTGTTTGCCGGCCGCCGCCGCCGCCTCGATCATCTGCGCGTGCGTGTCGGTGCTGGAACAGATGACCACGGCCTCGATGGCCGGGTCCTCCATGATCCGCCGGTAGTCCTGGTAGACCGCCGGCACCCGGTAATCCTTTGACAGTTTCACGGCCGCCGACATAATCACATCCGAGACGGCGACCAGGTTGGCGCCGGGGATACGGGTAGCCAGGTTCTCCGCGTGGACCCGGCCGATCCGTCCCGCGCCGATGATGGCGATGTGAATCGGTTCCATAGTCACGCTCCTCGTCATGTTGGGTATAAAGCGTAGAACATAAAGCGTAAAGCGGGCGCAATTGCGCAGCCTCTTGCACCGGCAAGACCTGGTCAATATGAGTCTGGCTGTGGAGCAGCGCCCCCACCAGGCGCACATAGTCATCGCCCAAAGGTTCGACCAGGTTCACCTGGAGCGGTTTGGGCCAGCGCGAAGACTCGACCACATCACCGGCGCGGAGAAAGAGAGAGGGGCTGGAGATGGTCATAGGCACCTTCTATATCATAGCCCAGGATCAATCCTGTGCTATGTCATCCAGTGCAGGTAAATACCTACCCGCCACCCTCCCGCAGGTTAGAAAGCGGCTGGCAAGAGAGCGAGCAGCTCATTGCGGCGCACTTCAGTGCGGAGATTGCGCCCGAACCTGCGGGAGGGTA
>DAOTYG010000029.1:0-10983 GCA_034435155.1 Anaerolineae bacterium
GGGGATGGCTCCGGCGTATCCGTGGGGCGGGGCGGAAGCGTGAGCGTGGCGGTGGCGGCCGGGGTGAACGTGGGCCGGGGCGTGCGGGTGCTGGTGGGCGGCGGAGGCTCGCGGCGCAGGGTGCACTCCACCGGCGCGAGCGCCAACACACCCAGCACAACCAATGCGGAGATGCCTATCGCTGGGCGCATGGGTTCCTCCTGGTGGCTATCCTTTCCCTTCCCCACGGATTCGCTTTTTCGCCGTTCCCTACATCACCGGCCAGCGTGGCGCGATGGCGACGCCGGCCCGCGCGTAGACCTCGACGGCGCGCCGCCGGGCCTCTGCGATTACCGCATCCTCGTCCAGCGTGACCAGCCGGCCCCCTTCCACCACCACTCGCCCGTCCACGACCACGGTCTCCACGTCGCTGCCCATGGCCGCGTAGACCAGGGTGCTCACCGGGTTGGGACTGGGAACCAGCCCCGGCCGGTCCAGGTTCAGCACCACGAAATCGGCCTTCTTGCCCACTTCCAGCGAGCCGATCTCATCCTCCAGGCCCAAAGCCCGTGCGCCGTTGATGGTCGCCATCTCCAGCACGGTCTCGGCCGGGACCACCAGGGGGTCCAGAGTACGGCCCTTGTGGATGACGGCGGCCAGTTTCATCTCCCGGATCAGGTCGTAGGAGTTGTTGCTGGGGCCGCCGTCGCAGCCCAGGGCCACGTTGACGCCAGCCGCCAGCATCTCCGGGATGGGCGCAAAGCCGGAGGCCAGCTTGGTGTTGGACGAGGGGTTGTGACTGATGCTGGTCCTGGTCTCGGCCAGTCGGGCGATCTCCGGTGGCGATAGCCATACGGTATGCACCAGCACGGTCTTGGGTCCCAGCATCCCCACGCTATCGCAGAACTCCACCAGAGTCATGCCGAACTCGCGGCGCATAAAGGCCACGTCGGCCTGGACCTCGCCCAGGTGCATGGTAATGCCCATATTGCGCCGCCGGGCCTCCTGCACCATCTCCCGATACAGGCCCACACTCACGCCGCCCGGCGTGCGCGGCCCGAACCACACCTGGATGCGGCCGTTGGCCGCGCCGTTCCACCGGTCGTACATGTCTAACGCCTGGCGCATGGAGGTTTCGCGCTCCTCCACCATGCCGGGATACATGGCGTTCGAGCCATCGGCATAGGCGGCGATGTCCATGACGATCTTGCTCAAGCATCCCCGGATGCCGCTCTCCTGTACCACCTCGGCGATGCCGTCCAACCCGTAACGACCGGCGAGCATGGACTCCAGGAAGGTGGTGGTGCCGGACTGGAGCATCTCGGCGATGCAGAGGGCAGCAGAGGCCCGGCCGTCGGCCGGGGTATAGTTGCCCTGGAGCACCCAGACGCGTTCGGTGAGCCAGGGGATGAGGGCCATGTCATCGGCGCAGCCCCGGATCAGGGCCTGGGCCAGGTGGACGTGGGTATCCACCAGGCCGGGGATGATGAGCCGGCCGGTCACGTCCACGCGCCGGGCCGTGGGGAACTGCGCCTGGACGGCGGCGGATTTGCCCACAGCGACCAGGCGGTCCCCCTGCACGGCCAACGCGCCAGCGGTGATGATGCGACGCTCCGGGTCCACCGTGACGACGGTGGCGCCATCATAGATGGTGATCTCCTGGGGATTCATTTTGCCTTCTCCAAAAATAGACTGCCTGCCCTCCCGCAGGTTGGGTCCTGGTTCGCGGCGGCGACCATAGGGAGTGTGACCCTGCCGCCGGCGCGGGGTGGCACACCCCGCGCGAGCATAACCACCGGTGTACCCACAATACTCGCGGCGGCGACCATAGGGAGTATGACCCTGCCGCCGGCGCGGGCTATCCTACCTCCCGCACGATCTCGACCGTGCCCAGGTAGCGACCGTCTGGAGCACGAACCGGCCGATAGGTGAAGCGAATGGCCCGGCCATGCACCTCCTTCACGCCGTCCAGTTCGTCGCGGCGACCGGCCCGGAAATCCTCCAGCAGTTGTCGGACCAGCGGCTGGGTCTGGGTTGGGTGGCACTCTACCACCGATGTGCCCAAGATCTCGGCCACGCGCGCGGGCGTTCGCCGGAAGATGCGCCGGGCCTCGCGGTTGTAGAGCACCGTCACATCGTTCGCATCGGCCAGGATGAGGCCGACCGGCAAGTCTTCTACTAAAGCAGCCAGTATTTCAGAGTTTATCTCGGCAATCATCTTCAGCCTCGAGTTGCCAGGCAGGTAGGGGCGAACAGATCAGCAGATACCTGATCCTGCTGAACATACCATATCCTCAGGCGCCGAAAGCCTTTCGGCCTGACGCAGTTGCGCTGGCGTGTTCACGTTGAAGAACGACCGGCCGGCCGGGTCAAAGCGCGCCACCTCATCCGGCTCCACGTAGCGCACTCGCACCTGGGGGAAAAAGGCGATGATGCGTCGCTCGCCAGCCTCGAGGAGCGCACGCATGGGCGGCAGGCAACCCCGGCCGTAGATGGCGTGGAGGGTCTGGGCCGCCAGTTCGTTCCGGGGGGTATAGAGCACGCCCCTGCCGCCGGCCTCCCGCGCCCAGCGGGGTGTCAGCACGTCATAGTCGCGGGGCAGCTCGGCCATGTAGCGCAAGAGGGCCGGGTTCAGGAAGGGCATATCGCAGGCCACGACCAGGGCATAGTCGTGGTGGGCGGCAGCCAGACCGGCGTAGATGCCGCCCAATGACCCGGCCCCCGGGTACACGTCCGGCACGTGGGGCAGTCCCAGGAAGGCATAGCGCGCCGGATCGCCGCCCACCAGCAAAACCTCTTGGCATAGAGAAGCCAAAACGACCGCCACGCGCTCGATGAGGGTGGGGCCGGCCGGGTCCAGCCGGATCAACGCCTTGTCCCGGCCCAGCCGTCGGCTCTGGCCCCCGGCCAGGATCAGGCCGGTGAGACCTCCTTCCCTTCCTGCTCCGGCGTTGACCACGTCTGCGACCTCATCCGTCTGCAACCGGGGTAGAGACGGCGGTCGCCAACCACCTACCGACCTGAACGTTTCTTTATCTCCTGGTTGCCTCAATGTGCGCCTCCAGGAGGTCGGCCACGCCAGCCACGTCGTCCAGGGCGAAACGAGGCACGGCAGCCAGGTCCGGACGCTCCGGGAACTCCTGGTCTGTCACCAGGGCCAGCAACTCGGCGGCGGAACAAAGCAGTTCGTGGCTGACGGCAGCGCGGCTGATCTCCACTTTCGGCTTGGGGCCGCGCTTGTAGCCCTCGGTGAGCACGATCTCCACGTCGTGTTCGACCAGGGCAGCCAGTTCGTCAATGGCGCGTTCACGGGGGACCCGCTGGATCAGGGCGAACCTGTCTGGGCCGGAGATGAACACGGCGTCGGCCCCGGCCTGGGCGTAGCGCCACGAGTCCTTGCCGGGCTGATCGATCTCAAAGCCGTGGACGTCGTGCTTGATGACGGCCACGCGCCGGCCCCGGCGTTTCAACTCGGCCACCACTTGCGCCAGGAAGGTGGTCTTGCCGGTGCCGGACTTGCCCACAAAGGAGATGATGGGGATCATGACGCCGCTGCCCAGCCCTTCGCCCGGTCCAGCGCCCGCTGCCAGCCGGCGTAGAGCCGGTCGCGCTCGGCTGCGGCCATCTGCGGCTCAAAGCGCGTATCCGTCTGCCACAGCGCGGCCAGCTCGTCGGTGTTGCGCCACAGGCCCACGGCCAGCCCGGCCAGCGTCGCTGCACCCAGCCCCGTGGTCTCGGTGATGACCGGCCGCACCACCGGGATGCCCAACACGTCGGCCTGGAACTGCATGAGGAAGTTGTTGCGCACGGCCCCGCCATCGGCGCGGAGTTCGGCCGGGGGCAGGCCGGCGTCCGCGCTCATGGCCCCCACCACGTCGCGCACCTGGTAGGCGATGGCCTCCAGCGCGGCCCGGGCCAGGTGCGCCCGCTCCGTCCCCCGCGTCAGACCCACCAGCAGGCCCCGGGCGTACATGTCCCAGTGCGGCGCACCCAGCCCCACAAAGGCCGGCACCAGGTAGACGCCGCCGGTGTCCGGCACGCTGCGGGCCAGTTCCTCCGTCTCGGCCGCGCTGCTGATGATCCGCAAGCCATCGCGGAGCCACTGCACCACCGCCCCGGCGATGAAGACGCTGCCCTCCAGGGCATAGACCACGCGATTGTCCAACCCCCAGGCCACGGTAGTCAGCAAGCCGTGCCGGGAGGGGACCGCCTGCTCGCCGGTGTTCATCAGCAGGAACGCGCCGGTGCCATAGGTGGTCTTGACCATGCCCGGCCGGAAGGCCGCTTGGCCAAAGAGCGCGGACTGCTGATCGCCGCAGACGCCGGTCACCGGCACGCCGGCTGCCAATACGCCATCCAGGTTCACCGTCACGCCAAAGTCGCCGCTGCTGGGCCGGGCGTCCGGCAGCAGCGACCGGGGAATACGGAGCACGCGCAGGATGTCGTCGTCCCAGTCCAGCGTATGGATGTTGAACAAGAGCGTGCGACTGGCGTTGGAATAGTCGGTGGCGTGGACGCGGCCGCCGGTGAGCTTCCAGATGAGCCAGCTATCTATCGTGCCGAAGGCGATCTCGCCGGCCTCGGCGCGCTCGCGCAGGCCAGGGACGCTATCGAGCAACCAGCGGACCTTGGTGCCGGAGAAGTAGGCGTCAATCACCAGGCCGGTGCGCTCGCGGAACAGCGGCTCGTGCCCGGCGGCCTTTAGCTCGTCGCAGAGGGGGGCCGTGCGCCGGCACTGCCAGACGATAGCCCGGTGGACCGGCTCGCCGGTATGGCGGTCCCAGAGCACCGTCGTCTCCCGCTGATTGGTGATGCCGATGGCCGCTATATCGGCGCTGGTGATGCGGGCGCGGGCCAGGGCCTCGTGGGCCGCCTGGAGCGTGGTCTGCCAGATTTCATTGGCATCGTGCTCCACCCAGCCGGGTTGCGGGTAGTGCTGCGTGAACTCGTGCTGCCCCACGCCCACGATACGGCCCTGACTGTCGAAGACCAGGGCGCGGCTGGACGTGGTGCCTTGATCGAGGGCCAGAACGTGCGTCTTGGACATGGTGAATGCCTCCTGGACAAATAGACAGGATTGACAGGATTTACAGGATTGACAGGATTTTTATCCTGTAAACCTTGTGAACCTTGTCAATCCTGTCCCTTCCGTGTTTCCTACTCGCTGCCACGCTCTGCGTGGCAGCGACGACGCACCCGGTCTCTCCCACTGTGCGTGCCCACGCGGAGCGTGGGCACGAGGTGGAAAGTGTCAACCAATTTTAAACCATCCCCCTTGTGAATCTTGTATGCGCGTCCAATAACCAACTCGGTCAGCTCATCTATTTCCATGCTCGCCTTCGTTGCAGTTTCCATCCTGTAAATCCTGTCTATTTGCCCGTGCTCCCTCCTGCCAGGTCTTGCTGAACTCGCGGTAGCCCAGGGCGATCATGGCATAGATCACGCCGGCCACCGGCACGCCAAAGAGCGCGCCCCACAGCCCGGAGACGCGGATGCCCAGCACGATGGCCGCCAGCACCAGGATCGGGCTGAGGCCCCCCAGTGTCTCGCCAAAGACCTTGGGGCCGATGACGTTGTAGACCAGGGTCTGGAGAATGAACATCGCCAGGACGATCAGCAACGCCACCCACCAGGGCGTCTGGAAAACGGCGATGATCAACGGGGGGATAAAGCCCAGCATGGGGCCAATGAAAGGGAGCAAGGCCAGGACGGCGACGATGGCGGCGATGACGGCGGCATAGTTCAGACCGAAAAACAGGCTGATGGCCCCAGCGCCGACGCCATATAAGATCGCCAGGACGATCTGGCCGCGCACGAACCCGCCAAAGCTGCTGACCACGCTGCGGCGCAGGTATTCGATCTGCTCCCGGTATTGGGGCGGGGCCTGCGCGATCAGCCGGTCGCCCAACAAGCGGCCTCCCAGCATGATATAGAAGCTGATGATGAGGATAGCGATGACATTGGCAATGATAGTGGCGACGCCGGTGATGAACTGAACGGTATCCCGGATGAGGGATGCGCCGTAGTCGGCCGCCTGGCGCACAAAGGTTTGGACGTCGTAGACCTGTTCCAGGTTGATGTTGATGTTGCGCCGGGTCAGTTCTGCCTGCAGTTCCCGGACAAAGTTGGGGACCTGCGCGGCCAGCGTGGGCAGGTTGCGGCCCAGTTCCAGCGCCTGGGAGGCCACCACCGGCACCACCAGGATGCCCGCCAGGGTGAGGAGCAAGGCCAGGCCCAGGTAGACCAGGGCCACGGCCAGGATGCGGGGCAGGCGGAGGCGACCGAGCCAGGCCAGCCGACCAGACGCCATCGCGCGCGGCACCCGGAATCGTTCCAGGGTATCCGCCACCGGCCCCAGCACAAAGGCGATGAGCCAGGCCAGGAAGAACAGCAGGATCGGCTCACTGAGGGCGGCCAGCAGGGTCAAGGCCCGCTCGGCCAGGAAGGCCAGGCCGCACAACAGCAGCACGATGACCGTGCCCCGGAATAGTTTGTTGTCCATCAGGCTACCGCCCACCGCTTTACCCCCAGCGCGAGCTTTGGTTTCATTGTACACCATACGGGCATTTCCGGCAAGAGCACCGACCCGCCATCCAGGGTTCTTTCAAAGTGCGCCAGATAAACCGAATCGCAACATCCTCTTCACTGCTGCTGGCTCTGACTCGTGGCCTCGAAGCGCAGATCCCAGGTATAAGCTACGTGGTTCTGGCCCCGGCCGCGCGGCGCGGGAGGGGAAAAGCTTCGCGAGGGTTTTGCGGCGGCTTCGCCGCCGCAAAACCCCCAAAAGCGGTCTTCTCCCCCTTCCCCGCTTGCGGGGGAGAAGGGGGCCGGGGAAGAGGGGGAGGATGCTCGGCTGACATGGTAAATAAAATGATTGTTGCACATACCATATGTTTTGCAACTTGAAATAACTCTAATCTTGTGCAGGAGAACCTTGACATGCCATATTCGTGTGATATAATGGGGGATGAAAGCAGGGGATGGCAGGGCATGTTCGCTTTCCGCTTCGGGCGCGTGGAATCCAGCATCAACCAGGGGAGGGGGCAATGAACCGAACACTTGTTGTGTTGCTCATCATTATCGTTGTGATCGCCGTTGTGATTCTCTGCTCGTGTTGCTGCTATCTTACCCTGGGCGTGGGGTTCACCTTGCTACCGACCCACACGGCCACCGTGCAGGCGGTGGTCCAGGCGACGAAAACCGTTCGACCGACGAGCACCCAAGTGCCCACCAGCACCCCAAGACCGACTCACACGCCCCAGCCTACCCGCACGCTCCAGCCCACAACCACGCCCAAGATAGTCCGCACCCCTCTGCCTACAGTGACGCCGATTCCGGGCTGGAAAAAGTTCGCAGAACGTGATATGGAGCTGTGGCTCCCGGAAAGCTACGAAGGAGGCGATCCCTCCACCGGGGACCTGCAGGTGATCATCGAGCGGTTGAAAGCCCTGGGCCCAGAGTTCGAGCGCATGGTCAGTCTCGTGGAACAAAACCCGTCCATGTTTGTTCTTTGGGCCTTTGATACTGAAGTTGGCGATTCAGCGCTTCTCACGAACGTGATGGTTATAGCCGAACCCGTACCCTCGGCCGTCACGCTCGACCTGTACCTGGCGCTGGCAACCAAGAACCTGCCCAAACAGTTTCACGTGGTCGAACAGGGCAAGGTCTCGCTCGGGTATTATGAGGCAGGGCGACTCGTGGTCGAGGCCACCATGTTTGGCATATCCGCCAAAGAGCTTATTTACGTGATCAAAGGGAACAACGCGATGTGGAACGTGACGTACAGCACCGGTGCAAACGAGTTTGAGCAGCGCTTGCCCGTCTTCGAGCAGAGTATCCGTACGTTCAGGATCCAACCTCAAGACGACTGACCTTGTCGCCGTTCAAGTCGTGCCAGGACATCTTCCACCAACGCGTCCCGGTTCTCGCGGGTAACGGTGATGACCTGCACGCCGGGCCGGGCCTTCAGCATGTCCACCCAGGGATGCAGCCGCAGCATGACCGTGCCCAACACCGGGGCCTCGCCCGCCACCGCCTCCAACACCGCCGCCCGAAACGCCGCCGAGAACAACTCCATCTTGCCGATCTCGTCCACAACCACCAGGTGGCCGGCCGCTATGGCCTGCCGGATGGCCTTCACCCCCACCCGGTCCAATGCGGCCAGGTCCACCCCATAACGTCCGACCCGGTATCGTCCGGCGATCTCCACGTGGGCTAAGGTGACGGACTCGCCGGCCAGCGTCACCAGCCGGAAGCCCACCCGCTGACCGCGTTCCCGCAGTTCCTCGGTATAAAAGCCCCCAGCCGGGCCAGTCAGCCGGGCCAGAACCCGCTGGATCAGCGTGGTCTTGCCCACCCCCGGCGCGCCGGTGAGCAGTATGGTGTGCCCCATAGCCTGCCTCCACCTGGATCATAGCCTATCCCGGCCGAATTGTCCAGGGAGTCCGGCCCCCGGCCCTGGGCAACCGCGACTGACATCCGTTCATAACTCCTGTCAGGGAGGGAACAAGGGGAAGAAAGCCTTTCTGGGGGTTTTTGCGGCGGCTTCGCCGCCGCAAAAACCCCCTATAGGGCAGTCTTTCCCCTCCCCGAAGAGACGCGAAGCGGGGCGGGAGCGGTACCCTCGTGCGTTTAATTTACGCTCGGACGTCAACCGCGAGAGTCGCCTTACTTGACAACCGGATCTCATATGTTATAATCTATGTGCAAATTGAATATAAGTGTAGTTTTGCCCTATGTCATTGCGAGCCGCGAGTAGGGCTTCGCCACCCGCTGGCGGCTCGCAATGATACCAACGCGCCGGTTTTACCCTGCTTTGCCCGCCGAGGGCGGGCGGTTATTATTGGCCGTAGCGTTCAGCATCGTAGTTCATGCAGTGCTGGCGGCCTGCTAATACCGTCAGCTTCGGCTGAGAAGTGATTTGCTGGTGGCCGATGCCCTGCATATCCCCAGACGAATCAGGAGGTAGAGATGAACACGAAAATCTGGAGATCGCCAACGGTTGACATGTTGCTCGCGATCATCGTGCTTGGTTCCCTGTGGGGCCTGTCGGAGGTGGCGCTGAGCAGCGCGATCCGCGCGGCCGGGCTGCCCTTCCGGGCCGGCATCCTGACCGGGATCGGAGTCGGGCTGCTCGCCGCTGCGGCCGGGGCCTTCCGTCGCCCCGTCCTGCTGGCCCTGGTCCCGCCGATCACGATCTTGTGCAAGCAACTCGTGGTCCCCATCCTCCACATGTCCGTGCTGTGCCAGGCCAACTCCTGCCTGGCCGTGCTGCTGGAGGGGCTGGCCGTGGCCGGCGTGGTCTACCTGGCCGGGCGCCGGCTGGACAGCCGCCTGGCCCAGGCCGCCAGCGGGGCCGCAGCCGCGTTGGCGGCGGCCGGGGCCTTTCACCTCCTCGGCACGTGGGTCGCCCCCTGCAACTACCTGCTGTCCTTCAACGGCCCGGCCGGGTTCGTGCGCTTTATGCTGGTGGAGGGGCTGGTCTGGGCAGTTTTCTCTGCTGCATTCTTTCCCGCCGGTTACGCGGTGGGGGCGCGGCTGCGCGAGACCATCCTGGCGCCAACAAGCAAGCCCTGGCTCTACTACGCCACGTCGGCCGCGCTCGTGGTCGGTAGCTGGGCCGCCAGCGCCCTGACCATCGCCGCCGGGTTTTAGGGCCGGCGGATGTCTATCCACCTGGATGTCCCCGGCTGGGGGGCTGTGGAGCTAGAACACCTGGTCCTGGACTTGAATGGCACGGTGGCCCTGGACGGTCAAGTGCTCCCCGGCGTGGCGGAGCGGCTGGCCGCGCTGTCGGCGCAGCTCACTGTTCACCTGGTCACCGCCGACACGCAGGGCCGGGCCGGGGAACTGAGCGCGGCGTTGGGCGTGCGGCTGGCCCGCATCGCGCCGGGCGACGAGGCCGGCCAGAAGCTCGCCCTGGTGGAGCGGCTGGGCGCAGCGCACGTGGCGGCCATCGGCAATGGCGCCAACGACGCCCGGATGCTGGCGGCGGCGGCCGTGGGGATCGCCGTCGTGGGGCCAGAGGGGGCGGCCATCGTGGCCTTGCAAGCCGCCGACGTGGCCGTGGGCCGGATCGAGGACGCCCTGGATTTGCTGCGCTATCCCCGGCGGCTGATGGCGACGCTGCGGAGGTGAGAAGGCTCCACTCCAGTGCCCATAATCGTTCCGGCACGCCTGCGCCCTATGTCCCAGGCACGTAACGGGCCCTTTTCGCCGCTTGACAGGCGGCTGCCAGTGTGGTATACTATATGCAATTTGAACATAGGTGCAGTTCACATTCATTAGGGGTTCGTAGTAGCGACTTCAGCGTAACTGCTCACCCTGTAGACAAGGATGTCACTCTGAGCGCTCCTTCGCGGAGCGAAGGGGCGCGAAGAGTCACGTTTCTGACTTGTAAGTGCGGGATTCCCTTCGGCTTCGCTCAGGGCAGGCTTTGGCGCTTCGCGCCTCAGAATGACACTTGAACAGGGCAGGTGAGCAATTACACTTCAGCCGTTTTCTCCCCGTGCGGGACGACTGAAGTCGTCACTACGAGCCTCAGTAGATGGAAAAAGTTGCTCCAAGCTGGTCTGTGACCCGCGTCCCACGGCGGTCAGTGCGAAGCCTCAGGCCCCCGGCCCAGGCCGGACTGGGTGGGCCTGGCAGACCGCCTAGGAGCACAAATTTCCATCTACTGATGCTGATAGATCGGGAGCATCAAGGAGTACTGCCATGCCACGTGGTCATCGCTGGCGCGGCGGCCCGCCCCCTGACGGTCCCTGCCCGCGCCGCATCCGGCGGTTCCTGGAGCCGGCCCTGCTGCTGCTCTTGCACAAAGGCCCCAGCCACGGCTACGACCTGATGAACAGCCTGCCTGAGCTGGGGCTGGAGACCTATCCAGCCGATGCCAGCGTGATGTATCGGATGCTGCGGGACCTGGAGGCCCAGGGGATGGTGACATCGTCCTGGGAGACGGACTCGGCCGGCCCGCCCCGGCGCGTCTACCGCCTGACGGAGGCCGGC